>NZ_KB235914.1:769123-1118702 GCF_000332175.1 Pseudanabaena sp. PCC 6802
TCTATCTCCGGTTTGTGGATAGCGTGGTGGCGGATTGCCAAAATTCTGAGGCGGAAAGCCTGGTCTATCTCTCATGGGCGGCGGCCCGCTCAGTACCATCACATCGCCCATCTTATACTTGCCGCGCATGCAACCCACCGTATAGGGAAAATCCCAAGTGGCGTGATAGTGATACATCGATACCTGCTTTCCATTCCAAGCGATCGCGTGCGTATGTCCGTGACAGGCATCCAGATCGGCACTCGCTAGAATCCTGCCACCTTCGCCGCGCCGTCCGTAAATCCCAAATCCGTCCAAGCTGTAGCCGATAAGCGTGGAATGACCGTCCTTAGTTGTCCGATCGGGCAGACAAGTTGTGGCGCTGTGATAGTGATAAACGCCAGATTCTTGCGGGTGTCCCTGACAGGCATCCTGCGCCTCGTGCGCCACGGCATCGCGACCCGGTGCGTCGAGCGCGTTGAACAAAACTACACCCGTCTCCAGAATACCAACTGCTCCTGGTGTGCAAGTAGGCTGGGCTGCCAGTTGGGGATTGGCAGGCAACTCCACCTGCATGTTCTGCATGGCAATTCTGTTCGGATTGCGATCGTAGAGGAATGCATCATCGGTTTGGGCAATGGGATATACACCCGTGGGATGGTTCGGCAGGTCGTTGGTGGTAAAAATGCGCTTGTTCCCTTGCAGCGACATCTTAAAGCGATGTGGCCAGGTTACTCCGCCATCGACAACTGCTTTGGCAGTGAAATCGTAGGTGCCGTCAGCTTTAATCCACGATCCATTGAAAAAAGCCCCGCCAGCAGTGGAATCGATGCGGCAAGGCCAAATCCATCCCGCCCTCGGACTGTTGGATATTTTGCCATCGCCTAATGGCAGTCGCGTCAGGTCTACTCCATTTACTTGGGATACGAGAACAGGCTTTGAGGTCTGAGGATTCCCCGTCGCCTGCTGCGTGCTCGTAGCAAAACTTACGAAGCCCAACCTGTCAAAATTTATGCCGTGCAGTGCGACAACTAAGGCAATTACCGCTAATACAATTCCAATAAAACGTTTATGCATAATTCTAGGGTTCTGTCTGGCTGGAAAGAGAAAAATATTAACGCACTCCAAACTTCGCTCCCGCATCCGTTGGAGGATTAGCGATCGCAGGCAAAGCGGCAACGATACGATTTCTCCCTTCATTTTTTGCTTGGTAAAGATGCTCGTCTGCGCGTGCAATTAAATCCCTCAGAGACAGATGAGGCTGGGGAATCAAGCTGCAAACCCCAATGCTGAGGGTAACGTAATCGGTAGCCTTAGAACCGGAATGAGGAATATTGAGATGTAAAACAGATATTCGCATTTGCTCTGCTACGGCAATAGCATCCCTTACCGGAGTGCTGTGCAAAATCACCGCAAATTCCTCTCCGCCATAGCGAGCGACGATCGCGTTTGCTTCGTCCTCTACAACCGCAGACATGGCTTTTGCTACCTTCTGCAAGCAGAGATCGCCCGCCAGGTGACCGTAGATATCGTTGTAAGGTTTGAAGAAGTCCACATCGCACAGAAGCAGGGATAAAGATTGAGAGTTTTGTAGAGCCGTTTGCCAAATCTTCTCCAGGTGAATCTGAAAGAAGCGACGGTTCATTACCTGCGTCAAGCCATCCGTACGGGCTAAGCGCTCCAGTTCCTGATTTGCTTCCTCAATTTCTGCTTTTGCCAAATGCAAGTTCTCTTGATAGCGCTCTTGTTGCTCTAACATAGCGTTAATCTCAGCAGCCAGATCGCTAAGTTCGTCTCGACCCGGTAGAGACACCTCTGTAGAGTGACTGAAGTCTGCTTTCACGTCTCTCACCTGGCGGCTCAAGTTGGAAATCCTGGCCAGTACCCAGCGATCGAGCAGCAAATTGAGCGCTATCCCAAAGATCGGAACTATCACCCACAGGAATATGAGTAGGATTTTTACGCCCTCTTCGCCCTGGGCAACGAAAGGCTTGGGAGAGATAGCTTGTAGAACTGCGATCGGTTCGCCTTTGACATCTCTTAGCAGAATATATCCCACCTGAAATTTAGTTGCTTCTTTTGGGAATAACTTTTTCTCGGCTTTTACCTGCGATGTGCTTATTTGGGGAGATCGTAACCGATCGCGGCCTGCAGTCGGTTGGAGATCGTCGCGTCGATTGGGGGCAATGGGCGGCAAATCTCTTGGACGATTTCCCGATCCAATCTCCGGTTGTGGGTCTTGCTTGGGGATATAGTCCTCGATCGCTCGCAAGATGCCTAGCTGGGAATCTCTCAATTGGGCGGGCACTTCAGGCGCTTCTACGCTCAGGAGGTGCAATCGCAAGAGGGTAAGCTCCCCCAGTATTTTCAGGCGATGAGGTCGCAGCCACTGTCCCACCAGCAACCGCAGCGGTTCGCCATTGCTCTGCTCCAACGGACGCTCTGCCAGTAGGAGCAATCCCTCCGATGTTTGCAAAAATCCCACCTGTACGTCTCTGGGAAGATCGAGTGGATCTGCGGTCGGAAGACCAATCCATCGTGTCGGTAAGTTGGCAAGTTGGGCTTGCAGAGACGGTGAAGGCAATTGCGCAGCCCTCAACGAGGGATTCTTCAGATCGCGCGCAACGGGCTTGCCATTGCGATCGAGAACGATCGCCACATCTACATTTGCCCTTACCTCTTCTGAAGGATTTCTGGGGTCTCCAGGTGACGGGCGATTGGTATCGGGTAATACGCCCAAGTCATTGGGAAGAGATGCGATCGCGCGATCGAGTCGACGGTTCATGGTAGTAGTCTCTATCTGGGCGATCTGTCGCAAAACTAGATAAGACAGACCGACTGACAGCCCCATCAGCAGCCCCATAGTTGCTATACTGCTAGCCAGCAAAGTCTTTAATCGCAGATTCATAAGATACAGATCTGTAGCTTCATGGAGAAAAGTTATCAACGCCTGCCACCGCGCTCTGGATTTAACGGACAGCGCCAAAATTCCACGCCCCTGTTGAATGAGGTCGAACGGTTACATGCGATCGCTCGCTCCCTTCAATAAACTTACCATAAGGGCTGTTGTAGAGATCGGTTATATTGCGATCGCCCTAAGCTGTACATATCTCGGCAGTTAGCTAGATGAGTTGTCAATCTAACGGCAAAGACAGGAAGATTGTTTATCAACTTCACCTACTCGCTCAATTGTTATTGCGCTTCAAATGTGTCATCATCCTGATTCAGGATATCAAGATACTCTTTATAGATATATACCTTGTTTCTAGATTTACCAGTTGCCTCAGTCACGATACCAAGTTGCTGAAGATCTTCAATTGCACGTTTAACAGTTGGCTTGGTTGTTGCACAAGCCTCTGCGGTTTCGGGAATTCGGATGGCAATCCTTTTCTTTAAGTAATCGTAGATCGTCAAGTTTGACTGCACTGCAACGGATTGGTAGATCGATCCTCTCCTCGACTGCTCTACTACTTTTCGATCTCGCTCAAAGAGTGCCATTAGAGCGCGGATTTTCTCCGTAGCTTGATTAGCAATAGTTGTAACACCTTCAAGAAAAAATACAAGCCACTCTTCCCAATTTCCTTGAGTTCTTACTTCTTGGAGAAGACGGTAATACTTGTCGCGGTGCTTCTTAAAATAAAGGCTCACATATAGCCACGGTCGTTCCAGAACCCCTTCAGCAACAAGCATAAGCGCTATGAGCATACGACCTACTCGACCGTTACCATCAAGGAAGGGGTGAATTGTCTCAAATTGTGCGTGTGCAAGTCCAACCTTGAGCAAGACAGGATATTCCACAGAATGGAGAAATTTCTCGAACGCACCAAGTACATCTGGCAACTCATGCGGAGGTGGTGGCACAAACATGGCATCACTCGGCTTACTTCCCCCAATCCAATTCTGGGAACATCTGAACTCTCCGGGCGCTTTCAGATCGCCACGAGTACCACGGACAAGCCGCTCATGTGACTCACGAATTAGACGCAAGCTGAGCGGCAGTGTTGAGAGGCGATCGATACCATAGCTCAATGCACCAATGTAGTTGGAAACCTCTTGAACATCTTCCAATACAACTCCCGGTACTGCCTGATTTTCATGAAGAAGTAAATCAGCAATGGATGACTGAGTTCCCTCAATCTGACTTGACAATACGGCTTCTTTTCGGATGTAACTGTATAGAAGTTCTTCTGGTCCTGGTAGTATTCGCCCAATCCCATCAAGTCGCCCCAGAGCTAACCCAGCAGCTTCAAGCTGTCGTTGAAGTACTGAGTCCACCTTAATTGCTGGAACAGGAGGGAGGGGCGCAGGAATAAAGGCTTCATAGGAAGTTTCACCGTTGCCCTGCTGCACCCATCGTCCTGCCCGTTCCGACTTTTTAGTAAAGGATGACATACTTACAAAATTGTTAGTAAAGTAAATCGATATTTACTTTACTAGTGATTTTTAAAAAAGTAAATCCTGTGCACGAAAAATCCTTGAATCGAGATTTGCGTTTGCAGAAGCGTATCAACCATGGGTTTAGCATAACGGTTGAATTGAGCGGCAAGCGATCGCCTTAAGCTGTCACTATCTCATCAGTTAGCTAGATGAGTTGGCAATCTAAAGGTTGAATTGAGCAGCAAGCGATCGCCTAACACAACATTTTACTTTGCTCTTGCATAGCCGGAGCTAAGTGCCGATCTACTTTCGAGACTTAACAGCGCAGCCAAATTATTTGTGCTTGTTTAGTTGCGATCGCAGACAGCCCCCAAGGATAGCTACAAGCAGCTTGCTAAATCGCTTAGCATTTTTGTACGATTTTCATACTATTTATAATATAATAATTATCAGGCTACTATTTTGTAATTTTGCTAGCATGAAACGTTTATTTAACACTGAAGGTTGAGCAATGATCGACTGTCTCAATGTGGCTCGCTACTTCATTATGAAGGCTTATGAGGATGGTTTAGAAGCTGAAATGACCAATATGAAGGTTCAGAAGCTCCTGTATTATGCTCAAAGCTTACATTTGGCGCTATACGATGAGCCATTATTTGAAGAAGAAATTCAGGCATGGCGTTATGGGCCTGTTTGTCCTCGTGCCTATGGATTCTACAGCGATTTTGAGGCTCAACAACTACCAATTCCTCGCAAAGAATCCTTGTTACAGCTCCCATCTGACAAGAAAGAACTTTTAGAAGAAGTTTGGGAATACTTCGGGGGCTACCACGCTTATTTGCTGAGTGATATGACTCATGGGGAATTTCCCTGGAAGAAAACTCGTAAAGGTCTACCACCTGACGCAAGTTCAACTGAGCCAATTCTCCTTGATGATATGAAGGCATTGGGTTGCCAAAAGCTCGATCTAATAGAACGTGAAAACCCAGCATACAAAACAGCGATGTCTGAAGCTTTAAAGGATTCTTTTGCTGCAAAATCTTTAAATCGCATAGAGAAAGGAGAAGTTCGTGACTGGCTCAACTCTCTTCTCGATTGAAGCATCTGATAATTTCAAGCGCTCTTTCAAAAACTTGCAAAAGTTCACAAGGATAGCTTTGTTGAACTTATTACGAAGACTTTAGAAGATTTAACTGATAACCAATACCCGAATAACTCCCGTACCGAACCTCTGCCAGGAACAATTCAGCTACCTGAAGGATGGACGTTCCATAAGCTAGAACTCCGGTTCGCAAAAGGAGCTTCGGGGCAAATTAGACTGATGTATCTCGTAAATGCAACTGCTTGCAAAGTCAGATTGGTTTGGATTTACAGTCACGAGCAGTTTGCCAAACGTCCTGACGATAGCGATCTAAAAAGCGTTATTAGAGAAATCCTAGATTTTTAATATTGCGCGCTATTAATGTCCGAAAATGGCGAGACAATTCGAGATATACCATTTATGCTAGAGCTATTCTGCAATGCCATAACTGAAGACAATAGCCAATGTTGAGCGATGACCAATGCTACCAGGCGATTTTGAGTCGCGATCGCCGTTTTGATGGGGTCTTCTTTGTGGGAGTCTCCAGTACGGGTATCTACTGCCGCAGCATTTGTACGGCTAAAACCCCGCGTCGAGAAAACTGTATTTTCTATCCCAGCGCGGCAGCAGCAGAACAGGCCGGATATCGCCCTTGCTTGCAATGTCGTCCCGAATTAGCGCCCGGTCAAGCCAGGATTGATGCGGTGGGGCGATTAGCAGCAGCAGCGGCCAGTCAGATTGAGGATGGAGCCTTAACCGAGCGATCGCTTCAGGAACTGGCAATTTCGCTTGGTGTTAGCGATCGCCACCTGCGGCGCGTAATTCAACAGGAATTTGGCGTATCGCCAATTCAACTCGCCCAAACCCAGCGTTTGTTACTAGCCAAGCGCCTTTTGACTGATAGTAATTTGTCGATCGCGGATGTGGCGTTTGCCAGTGGATTTTCCAGCGTCCGCAGGTTGAATGCACTATTTCAAAATCGCTATCGTCTCAATCCCACGCAAATTCGCAGAGCTGCACATTTACCGCAGGACGCAATTAGATGCGAACTTGCCTATCGCCCGCCTTTTGATTGGGAAGCTTTGTTGAGTTTTCTGAGGGCAAGAGCGATCGCTGGTGTAGAGGCAATAGATTGCAAGCGATATCAACGCACCGTTGCGATCGATCGGAGTGACGAGCGGTACCAGGGCTGGATTCGGATATCCCAAATCCCCAAGCAGAATAAGCTCCAGGTCGAACTTTCTGCCTCTCTGATTGTGGCGATCTTGCCGATTCTGACTCGTGTCAAAATTTTATTCGATCTAGTTGCCGATCCAGCCCTAATCGCCAAACATTTGGGGGATTTGGCAGCGAGTTCCCCAGGTCTGAGAATACCTGGTGCCTTTGATGAATTTGAGGTAATGGTGCGAGCAATTCTCGGCCAGCAAGTCAGCGTCAAAGCCGCAACCACGCTAATGGGAAGATTGGTCGTAACTTTTGGCAAACCCATTCAAACCCCAATCGCGGGATTGACACATCTCACCCCATCACCTCAACAAATCGCCCAGCTATCCCCTGAGGATTTGACCGCATTGGGAATTATCCACGCCCGCGCTCGCTCAATTCTAGCGATCGCCAGCGCCATTAACGACGGACACCTGAGTCTGAACGCGCATCAGGCAATTGAAACGATAATTACTCAGCTTAAGGCATTACCCGGCATTGGTGATTGGACGGCTCAGTATATTGCCATGCGAGTCTTTGCTTACCCAGATGCATTCCCGCACGGCGATCTGGGCTTGCGACGAGCCTTGGGCATTGAGAAGCCTGCCGAGGTTCTCCAAATTGCGGAATCCTGGCGACCCTGGCGCGCCTATGCTGCTATGTATCTTTGGAAATCTTTGGAGGAAGTCAAATGATTTACTACAAGCGAATCGAGAGTCCTTTAGGTAAGCTGTTGCTAACTAGCGATCGCCGATCGCTGACGGGACTCTACCTCGCCGGACAGAAATACTTTCCCCAGCAAACAGAAATATGGCAGGAAGCTTCACAACTGGAGCTATTTATGCAAACTCAAGAGCAGTTGGAGGAATATTTCGCGTGTCAACGTCAATACTTTGGCTTGCCACTCGATCCGCAAGGGACGGAGTTTCAGCAACGGGTTTGGCAACTCCTCCGCAAGATTCCCTTTGGCGAGACTATTTCCTATGGCACGCTAGCCCAGCGCGTCGGACAACCCAACGCTGCGCGTGCGGTAGGAGCCGCCAACGGACGCAATCCGATCGCGATTATCATACCCTGTCATCGCGTCATTGCTGGTAATGGGAAACTGACAGGTTATGCTGGAGGTATCGATCGCAAGCAATGGCTGCTAGATCGCGAGCGACTTTCACTTGACCGTCAGCAACTTTCACTCAATATCGCCTGCCCGGAGGTTGTTGTAGGCGCTGTTTGAGTTTAGTTTAGAAAAGCATATCGATCGCGCATGGCAACAATTCATGAATTCGCAACGGCTTGGAATCCTGTACGCAGTTTTAGCCTATGGCATTTGGGGACTTTTCCCAATTTATTGGAAACTCCTGGATGCAGTTCCCGCTACCGAAATTCTGAGCCATCGCGTCATCTGGTCTGGATTTTTGCTGCTGGGAATTGTCACGCTCCAAAACCGTCGGCAGGACTTGGCTAAGGTTTTCTATGCCAAACAATGGCTACCTCTATTCGGTTCCGCCAGCATTTTGGCATTCAATTGGGGATTGTATATTTATGGCGTGAATAGCGATCGCGTCGTTGAAACTAGCCTGGGATATTTTATTAATCCTCTCGTTAACGTGCTGCTGGGTGTCATCATTTTGCGAGAACGGTTGTTTTGGGGACAGTGGATGGCAGTGATTCTGGCTGGTGTCGGTGTCGGCTATTCAATCTTCAGCGTCGGGCAAGTCCCCTGGATCGCTTTGGGGTTGGCATTTTCATTTGGATTCTACGGACTATCGCGCAAGTCGATCCCGGTTCCACCATTATTGGGATTGACAGTGGAAACCTGTTTGCTAACTCCTGTAGCGCTGATTTATCTGGCGTGGCAGGATAATCAGCAGTTTGGGGGGAATGCATTTATAACCTTATTGCTGATAGGTTGCGGAGTTGTCACATCCGTGCCGTTGTTTTGCTTTAGCAGCGCCGTGCAAATTCTGCAATTGTCTACGATGGGTTTCTTCCAATACATTGCACCAAGCTTGCAACTAATGTTGGGAGTTTGGCTGTACCGCGAACCATTTACCAAAACAAACGCGATCGCCTTTGGTTGCATTTGGACTGCGCTAGCACTTTATTCTGGAATTTCCTTATTCAATCGTAAAAACGAATCCAAATCTGCGGAGTAGGCAAAGGTCGCTACCCCTAGAGATATTTTTATACATTACAAATCATGCCCGCTAATCCATTAATTAACATTTGCGATGAGAATCTCAAAAATGCTTCGAGTTCTTCACCTCGACCCACCTGTAACTTGTTATCCAGTGCCAGTGTGGATTGACCGTGCACCAGCGACCACGCAACCCGCGCCATATCAATTGTATCCGCTGCACGGAAGATTCCAGCCGTCTGACCTTCCTGGATCGTGCTTACTAGCACCATAAATGCCTGCCGTGAAGCTTCTGCAAGCGCGGTATACTTGCTGAAATTGCAACGATAGTCTCCAAACATTAATCGATAGTGCAAGGGATTTGCTAAGGCAAAATTGACATAGGCAATTCCGATCGCTTCCAGGCGATGAGATGGGTCAGATGGAGCTGCTTGTCTCGCTGTTTCCATTGTAGTTCGCAACGACTGAAACCCTTGTTCGGCAACTGCTGCCAATAGGGCTTCTTTATCCTCAAAGTGACGGTAAGGGGCATTGTGAGAAACTCCAACCCGCCGAGCAACCTGGCGGAGCGATAAATCGTCGATCCCTTCCTCACCGATGAGAGCGATCGCCGCATCAATCAGGCTTTGCCGTAAATCTCCGTGGTGATAGGTGTTTCTTGTTGCTAATGCCATAGATGTCTTTCTCTAGAGGGGATTTATAGCTATAGCCAGCAGGCTGAGAGCGCTGTAGAGGGACTATCATTGGGTGGGGACAGTGCCCCACACCCCGCGTACTAACACATCTGCCTATAGCTACCCAAAATTTTAGCTCAATATGTTGACATTGACAACATAGCTAGTTTACCATAATGTTGTCGTTGACAACATTAGCATTTCTTTGTAGGAGGAGCTATGGTCGCGCCGACTCAACAGCAGACGTTCGATGCCATTGTAATTGGCTCTGGAATTGGTGGATTAACGGTTGCAGCCCTGCTATCAAAGCTTTATCGCAAAAGTGTTTTAGTCCTGGAACAGCATTTCACCGCCGGAGGGTTTACCCATACCTTCGAGCGCAAGGGAAAATTTCATTGGGATGTAGGGTTGCACTATGTTGGAGATATGGGTGAGGGCGGTACTGGAAAAGCAGTACTTGACTATCTCACCAATGGCAATTTGCATTGGCAGAAAATGCCCGACCCTTTTGAGAAATTTGTCTATCCCGATTTCACCTTTGAGGTGCATTCCGATCCCGATCGCTTTCAAGCCGATTTGATCCAGCGCTTTCCTCGCGAGCGGAAGGCTATTCGGCGATATTTTAGTGACGTTCAGAAAGCGGCGTTTTGGTTTGGCGCACACTTGATGTTGGAGCTATTTCCGGTATGGTTGCATCCCCTACTCAAGCGCACCGTGCGTTATTTTGGTGCCATTGCCAGAGAAACGACTCAGCACTATTTAGACAGAAATTTTCAAGATGCCCATCTCAAAGCGTTACTGGCCTCCCAGTGGGGAGATTACGGCTTACCGCCATCGCAAAGTTGCTTTGGCATTCATGGTGTAATTGTGGCCCATTATTTCAATGGGGGATGGTATCCCGTAGGTGGAGCGCAGGCGATCGCGCAATCCATTATCCCCGCGATCGCGCAAGCGGGCGGTGCCGTCATCACCCAACGCCGAGTCACGGAAATCTTGCTGGAATCAGGGGTGGCGGTGGGAGTGAAAGTCCAGAACACGGCACGTCCCGAGGCAGAGTTGGAAATCTACCACGCTCCCATCGTGGTATCCGACGCTGGGGCTTTCAATACTTATTTGAAACTGATTCCATCCAGCTACCCGCTGGCTGAGCGCGCGGAAATTCAAGCATTCCCAAAAGGCAGCAGTATGTTGACAGTATACCTGGGATTGAAAGAGAGTCCGCAACGACTGGGGTTTCAGGGGGAAAACCACTGGATTTACACGACTTACGACCACAATGCGATTTTGCAAGATCCGTCTATCTCTTCTGAGGATTTACCCAAATTCTGCTATCTCTCATTTCCATCGCTCAAAGATCCACTGGCGAACGGACATACAGCAGAAATTATCGCTCATGTTGACTACGACTTCTTCTCGCAGTGGCGAGAGAAGCCCTGGAAGCATAGAGGAAAGGATTATACGGAACTGAAAGATCGGATTGCCCGCTCCCTAATCCAACTAGTCGAGAGTCACTATCCCGGTTTTCAAGATGCGATCGAGTATGCAGAACTCTCGACCCCGCTGACGGTGGAACACTTTGATGCCAGCGATCGCGGTACCATCTATGGCATTCCCTGCATTCCCGAACGCCTGGATCGATCCTGGATTGGGGCAAGAACGCCGATTAAAAACCTGTATCTGACCGGAGCCGATGTCTTTTCACTCGGCATTATGGGAGCGATGATGGGTGGAGTGAAAACAACAGGTATTGTGAATGGTGGATTTAGCTTTTTTAAGATTATGTCAACTATTATGAGAGAGTCGGCTTTACACCACCGCGATCGCAAAGTAAAAGCGTACCGATGATGCATTTTTTGATACGCTACAAAAGTTATTTGCAAATCCGGGTCACTGCAACCCGAGCGCTTATGTCTAATGAAAACTTACCGATTCCTGTAATTGTAGCAGGTGCGACTGGCAAAATGGGGCGCGAGACGATTAAAGCGATCGCCCAATCGCCTGACATGACTTTGATTGGTGCGATCGGGCGCAAGCATGTGGGCGAGGATATCGGCGAAGTAGTGGGCTGCGGCGCACTGGAAATACCCGTGACGAGGGATTTGGAAGTATTGCTGGCGCAGGGCGCGCAGGAAAAGCAATATAGCGTCATGGTGGACTTTACCCATCCCAGTTTGGTATACGAACACATCCGCTCGGCGATCGCCTATGGCGTGCGTCCTGTCGTGGGGACAACTGGCTTAACACCCGGTCAACTCAAAGATCTCGCAGAATTTGCCGATAAAGCCAGTATCGGAGCAGTAATTGCCCCTAATTTCTCAATTGGCATGATCCTGTTGCAGCAGGCAGCGATCGCCGCCTGTCAGTATTTCCAACACGTGGAGATTATCGAGCTGCATCACAACCAGAAAGCCGACGCTCCCAGCGGCACTTCCCTGCAAACAGCGCAAATGCTGTCGGAGTTGGGTAAAACCTACAATCCAGCCCTGGTGCAAGAAAAAGAAAATATTCCAGGCGCACGGGGGGCAGTGGTGGGCGAAAATATCCGCTTGCATAGCGTGCGCTTACCCGGACTGATCGCGCACCAGGAAGTTATTTTTGGCGCGGCAGGTGAAACCTATACGCTGCGCCACGACACCAGCGATCGCGCTTCCTACATGCCCGGTGTATTACTGGCGATTCGCAAGGCGATCCAACTCAAAAACCTCGTGTATGGCTTAGAGAAGTTACTCTGATTCTGCATCCATGTCAGCATCCATTTGCGCGGCGAGTTTCTGTAAAATCTCATCTTCCTGGGTAATAAAATCCTCCTCTTCGATCTCGCCTAGATCGAACTTAATTTGTAAAGCAGTTAATTGTTTTTGCAGATTCTCTTTTTGATCTAACTCCGCTAGTGCCCGTTCTTCAATCTGTTCGGCCAACCAGATCGTGCTATCTAGGGGCCAGGTTAGTAGTTGCCATACCATAGGGGTTCGCCTTTACTAAATGCATATGCTCGATCGATTCTATCAATATAGCCTCAGAAACCTATTATTTGCGCTCGACCCGGAAATTGCACACAAAGGCGCGATCGCTTTTTGTCAGGCACTCAGCAATTCGCCATCGCTGCGATCGCCCATCGCAAAGCTCTGTTCCTACCAACACGACTACCTCCGTCAAACATTGTGGGGAATCGAGTTTGCCAACCCCGTCGGTCTGGCGGCGGGATTTGACAAGGACGCGATCGCGCCCAATGCATGGGCTTGTTTGGGGTTTGGTTTTGCCGAGATGGGTTCGATTACTTATCACGCTCAAACGGGAAATCCACAGCCCAGGTTATTTCGCTTGTCAGGCGATCGGGCCGTACTCAACCGCATGGGATTTAACAATCGCGGTGCCATAGCAACGGCGGCATATTTGCGCGATCGCTTAGCAAAGCATAAACTCGATGTTCCATTGGGGATTAATCTGGGTAAATCCAAAATTACACCCTTAGAGGAAGCAGGAAATGATTATCTAGAGAGTTTTAAATTACTCAAAGACTGCGGCGATTATTTTGTCGTGAATGTTAGCTCTCCCAATACGCCCGGTCTACGGGATCTACAAGCGGTAGGGCAGCTACAGGGGATTCTCTCAATTCTACAGGTGGAGAATAATAGTGCGAAACCGTTACTCGTGAAAATCGCACCCGATCTGGCTGATGATGATATTCGACAAATTGTCAGTTTATGTTTATTGCATCGAGTAGCGGGAATTATCGCCACGAACACATCGATCGCCCGCAACAATCTCTCCACTCAAATTCTCTCTGCTACGGGTAAACCAGTCGCAGAAGAAGCAGGTGGTATTAGCGGTCAACCGCTCAAAGCTCGCTCGACTGAGGTAATTCGGCTGATTTATCAAGCTACATCGGGCAATCTACCGATTATTGGTGTAGGAGGTATCTTTACAGCCGCTGATGCCTGGGAAAAGATTGTAGCTGGAGCATCGCTGGTGCAAATCTACACAGGTTGGATTTACCAGGGGCCGCTAGTCGTGCGGCAGATTCTCGAAGGATTGGTGCTAAAGATGCGAGAAGCTGGATTTAGTCGCATTAGTCAAGCGATCGGAAGCGCTAACGACCTGACCGTAATCTAGTCTCAGGATCTGGTCGGCTACGCCAAAATATTTCTCGTCATGGCTAATTACTAAAACAGTTTTGCCTTCAGCCTTGAGGGTTGGTAGAAGTTCTTCGTAAAAAGTCTTTTTAAAGATGGGGTCCTGGTCAGAAGCCCATTCATCGAATAAATAGATAGGGCGATCTTCTAGATAAGCTGTCAGGAGTGCCAGGCGTTTGCGCTGTCCCTGCGATAGATTTGTCGTTGAGAGCTTGCCATCTTCAACCTTGACTTTGCGATCTAGTTGAAGTTTAACCAAATATTCCTGCACTCGCTCGTCAACTTGCGGCAGTCCTAGGAATCGTTCAAACAAATAAAAATCTGAAAAGACTACGGCAAAATGCTGCCGATACCATTCTCTATTAGCATCATCGATCGCTCTACCATCAAGCCGAATTTCTCCAAATTCGGGAATGTATAACCCGGTTAGTAACTTAGCTAAGGTTGATTTACCGCTACCATTTCCGCCAACGATGAAAACTAGTTTACCCGCACTTAATGTCAGATCGATTGGCCCCAGAGTGAAGTTACTGTCGTCGCGTTCCTTAAAGTAGGTATGGGTAACTCCCAATAGCTCCAGCTTTTGCCAGGATGCACCAGATGCAGATACGCTACAAACTCCAGGCTCAGCACTTTTCTCCAGGAGCAGTCCGAGGTCAGAGATTTTAAGTAAAGCAATCCTGGCTTTCCCCCAGTTAGGCAGCACGCTCAAGATTTGCCCCACGTAGGGGCCTATGTAAATGAATGTGAGTACATAAGCCGACAAAACCGAGCGAAAACTTGGTTGGAGGCTAGGCATCAGAAACAGCAATATGCCCATGATGAGAAACTGTAATGCTTGTCCCCAACTGGCTGCCCCAATGTAGATGGTCATTCCAGCAATTTTATGTTTTTTTACAGTAGCAGCAGTGAGTTTTAAATCCTCATCGAGAAATGCCTGACGACGATCGCTATGCATTTTGAGTTCCTTGATGCCCTCAGTCATAGCGCGGAAGTGTTGGAATAGACGATCTTGATGCTGGCGGGCTAATCTGAGTTGGGCGATCGCTTTTGTCTGAAGGAACTGAAAGCTGACGATGCCCAGTCCTAGAAAGGCTAGCAGGATAAGAAAGAGCGTTCCTGAAAGCCAGATTAAATAGAGAAGACAGCCGCTTACCAAGGCAATGTTAATGCAGACAAAAGGAATGAACGTAACAAAGTTCGATATTGCCTGGATATCCTCAGTCAGGGATGCTAGCAGTACTGGTGTACCCATGGTTTCGAGCTGACGGAGCGATGAAGCCAGAATGCGTTGACTTAAAAGCATTTGAAGGCGACAGGTCATTTCCTGTCCGAGTCGAGTTAGAGACACCTCCGAGATGAAGCGAGTTATTAGTTGAATGCAGCACAACCCTATAAATCCCCCGATCTCCAGAAGAGAAGGTGGCTGAGATTGACGCATCGCTGTAGCGATGAGAGCGATCAGAAAGACAGTACAGCCACCACTAATTATTCCTGCGATCGCGGCGATCGCGACCGTAGTCCAGGAGGCTTGTAGCAATTGTCTAACAAAATTCACAGCTTTGTTCCTTTTAAACGAGTTAGTCGGCTTCATCTACGAGGAGCGATTGTGGATTCGCAATCTGGAAGTGACGAGCCTTGTATCCGACTACCCAAAGCAAACTCTCCGATAGACGTTTCGGCGTAATAGTCACATCCTGTCACCTTCGCAAATAAATCGGAATTGCCACCTCCAAGACCGCAAGGAGCTAATCCCATAGCTGTTGCCACCAGGTACATAGTTTGGTACAGAACCCCGACGTTCTTGAGCATCGCTGCATAAGCCATCGATTCGTACTTCCAAGCTATCCTTTGAAAACGGGCGGCGATCGCAATCAGAACTTGAGGCATACCTTGCTGCCCCATCGATTGCCAAGCATTTTGGAGTAGCGCGCCTACAGTTTCGGTTCTGTCAGAAATCCGGTACAGTTGATGTGCTAAAGGATCGTAGTGATATAAACCAGAGTCAATTCCCTCACAACGGTTGACTATGGGGTAAAGTTCTAGTTCGTATAGTGCCCCTCCACCGGGATAAGGACGGCGAGTAATTTCTCCATGCTCTTCCTGCTTCAAGTGTTTGACTCTAGCACAGCGGTAGAGAAACTCTCCTAGTTGTTGGGCAGCGATCGGAGTTTCTCCGTACTCCCGAATTGACTTTCTTGTTTCTAGAATCTGAGTCAAGGATACCTCCGTCGTTTTGAGGATTTCCAGATCGGGTTTATATAGCGCGATCGCTTCCTCGGACATCCGAGGTTTGATCGCAGGCAATGGCTCAATTTTGCCTAAAAAGCGATAAGTTCTGCCGAAAGGATTGGCATGTCTCCCTTGCCGGCTGCGGCTATGAAACAGAAGGTCGTGAAATTCCCATTGGGCGAGGGTAGTATTGGCTTGTTCCTGGATAGTACCGTCTTCACTCACCTCAGAGAGCATTTGGGCACTTAGAAGTAGGCCGATCAACTGCTGCACTGTTTTTAGGGAAATTCCTGGAACTGCGGCCAGGATGTCATGACAGCTTTGAGGTCTGGCTAACTGCATCACCAGGGCTGCCCCTTGCCAATTCAGTAATAGCACTTGCGATCGAGACAGCGGTGACTCCAGTACCAGTTGCCCTTCAACCGAGTGGCAATAGGCAAAGCGGGAGAGCACATATCTGGACTCGACAACGACCTCAGTATAAGGAAATTGATAATCTGCAGTGATGGGTATGGCAATGGCGATCGGCATCCCTTCTGCTAAGGCTGAATGACAAAGCCAGCCGCAGTGGGTGAATCTTTGCAGGTAGGTATAAAACCGGAGTGCAAGAAAATTTCCACCGTCCTGTTCTACCATTTGACTCAGTTCTGACAAGGTGGCACCCCCATCTGCCAGCGTCCTGAGCGCTGTTTTCAATCCCGACTGTACCTGTTTAAAGGTCAAAGCATGGGTTGAGGATTGGAGAATGAGCCGATCGGGTTCGTCTGATTCAATGCAGGAAATGTCTTGTTTAAGAGATAGGAGGAATTGCTGTGACATATGAACGATCCTTAGATTTAGAAAAACATCGGTATGGGATTGAGTTGTTCTTCCGTCAGAGGTTCTGGCAACCAACCCATGTTCGCGGGAACTTCATACAGCCGCCCTGGAGCAAACCGATTCCAAAAGTGGCGCATTCCAGGAACGATTACCTTGACGACGTTTAAACCAATATCTGGGCGGGTTTGGTCGAGGACAAGGGTTTCCATGCCGTGTCGTGCGGCAATGTCTACGCAGGTGAGTACGTCTTGTCGGAGGTCGTCATGACAGTATTGTGGATAATCTGAGTAAACTTTCGCAGAAACCTGGCGATCGCCCACCAGGTAAGGCTGGTTTTCTAATGTGGCATTCCTAAGCCAATACTGCCAATCTGGATCGTCAGGCACGGCTTTACCATTGTCCAGTTCGATGCCCAATGTTTGGTTCATCTCAGTAACCGCCCTGAGCACGGCAACTTTAGCATCGAAATGAGTGCCAAAGCCCAAAAGTATCTCCTCAGAAGCTCCTTGAGTGCGTCGGGAAATCGCAGCAAAGCAAGGAATATTCAGATCGTTAGTGATATCCAACACCCAGAGATCGCGGTATTGAGTTTGGTAATAGTCTTTCAGGTCTAACAGGTAGGGGTCATCAAAACTGTCTAAATCCACAGCGGGTCGTCTGATGCGGTTGTACCACCATAACGCCACGCAATCCCGCTCTACCAACTCCATAAATCCCTGAAGAATTGCCTCTTCCAGGGTATTGCCCGCTGCGTTACCGTTGGAATCTCCACGGCAGAAACGATGGTCTTCGGGAAGCAAATAGTCATAGTAACAGTAAGCTGTCGGCAGATACTTGAACTGTTGGTGAGTCAACGACCAAACAGGTGTCCACTCAATTTCTGTTGCCTCATCAAAAGGAGCAGGTACCCAGGCAAAGCGACCATGTTGTGAGTTCCATTCCTGGCGATTTTGATACTGATTGGCACTAAACAGCATACAGGTATTGGGATGAATGGCAACTGACTGCAATTGTGCGTAAGTGCCTTTGATGCGGATTTCATCACCTGTGAAAATACCAGAGTATCGTTCGATCGCTTCGCAAAGACCGCTTGCTTTGGATTGCCGATCGGTTTTCCCCTTGCCAGCACTGTTTTGACGTAGACTGCTACGTAGATCGGCTAAACTACCCAGGTTTTTTCTCAGCGAGTGAACGGCACTGTAAACGTGAATTAGATCGCTGTCAATCTTCTTTTTGGGAAGAGCGCGGACTACTCCCGTAATCGGGCTGATATGATGTTCGTATTTCTTAAGCGTCTGCTCTGGTGTGAAACAGCGATGGCCGCCATCTGTGGTGAATCGCTTCTTCTGACTTTCGATCGCGATTGGTTTTGGTTTGCGATCCTCAAAAGCAGCTTTTTCTCCACAAGCTGGACATTGTGGACGTTTAACTAAAACGTGGTGCTGCATGGACAGTGAGGCTAGATCCAATGTCAACAAGTTGCCCTCTAGCTGTTCGTGGTTTCCCTGGGCTATCCATTTGGCAACTTCCGCTGCTGCCAAATTTACGCCAATCTGGAAGTGGGTTGGTAAAATCGAGCGAGAGGTGGGAAAGGGATCGGCAATTCCTTTTTGCTGACTGACGACAGTTTCGACTTCACGATTGGTCTGCAGGCGTTGAGCTAGACATTGCCAACAACCCGTTTGACCCGGAACAAAAATTGGCCCAACCCAGATGGTTGCACCGACAGGTTTGACCAGCATCCAAGGCTTTTGGCTGCGTAAGGATTGGGAGTTAAACTCACCTAAACCCGGTTGTAGATAGTCATCAGTCAATACAACGGTGAAGTCTCCATCGTTGCTAACTTCGATGTTCAGAGATTCTAACGCAGAGATAAACGGTTCTGTTTTCACTTTACCGAAGGCAGTTACAGAAACTCTGGTATTTTGAAGTTTACTAACGGCTATTCCAGGCTCTATGCCCTGCAAACTCCAAAAGGCTGCTACTTCAGTTGGGATGTCTACAGCCTCGGTGAGATAGCCCTGACTTTCCAAGTTGGTTAATGCGTGATAAATCCCAAGCAGCGATCTATGTGCTTTTAGCCGCTCAACAATTTCATCAACTGTATGCTGACCGTTTAGCAAGGGAGCTAACAAGGTATAGAAGTTGCCACTCAAAGCAGAATGCCCTTGCTCGCCCATGAGATAGACGGTACTTGGTTCTACAACTTCAATGTGGAAGTGAGGCTTAAACTGGGGTTTTTTAAACATAAATTACTTCTCTGAGATTTTGGGTTTTGAAAGTTATATCCGAACTTATAGCTGTAACCACTAGGCTTAGGACGGGGTACAAGGGTAGAACCCTGCAGCCCCCCACCCTCTGTCCTAACAAATCTGTCTACAGCTATAAATGCGATTAATTAGGGATGACAAACGTTTTTCTCAACAGCTCGATATTTTGCCAAAGCTTCAATACAGAGAGCAGTTGTTAGCTCCTCAGATCCCCAATAACCTGGTAGCCAATTTCCGGTTTCTCCTGCGCCTTCAGTCCAAAAGCAACCAGTTACCATAGCGATTTTTGACCAAGCTCCATCTTCTTGCTGGCGCTCCACAAGACTCTGAACTGCGCGATCGAGAATGGTTCGATCGCTATACTGATAGTTGAGCAGCGTACAAACCGCAAGAGCAGTACTCAGATCGTCACCAAAAGAACCATCTGCTTGTTGCAAGGAAATCGTTTTGTTTGAGACAGCGTCTCTTGCATCCTTAAGTCTGCGCGCACCCTGAAAATATGCTCTAGACATGAAATAGTAAAGGCATAAATCGCTGAGATAGGAACGATCGGAACCCTTTTCGCGATCGCTCAATACCAGATCTTGCAAATAATCGCAGACTGCCTTAGTTTCATCGCAATCGCCCAGGTAAAATAGCACGTTAGCATTAACTACACTATCAACCCAATTATTTGGATGTCCGGGCGGTACGATCCAAGTATAAAAAAGTCCCCGTTCGTTTCTATTATTGAGAAGAATTGTTTGATTAGAACCAAACAGAAATGAATAAAGTAAAGGAGAATAATACTGCTTTAAAGTGAAGGCAATGCAGGCAGTATCGTCTAAATCAAGAGGAAGTCTCTTGTGCTTTGGGTTTCTCGAAGACCAAAATCGCCACAGACCCAGTATTTCTTTCTCCTCCACAAGGAATTGGACTGCTTTTTGGGTTATTTCCTTGACTTTTGGATCTTCTACAAAACTGATACAATATACAACCAATGCTGTGACAAATGGCGAGCTATCAAATACACACCGATCTTTAATCCTTTCATCAGTGGAAAAGTAGGTTTTAATTTCGCCGTAAGGCAGTTGATTTCGAGCGATAAAATTGAGTGCCTTTGCAATAGCAACATCAATCTGATTTCTGTTTGCTACTATCGATCTATTAGTCATGGTGTCTCTTCTCTCATTTTGTAATACTTTGTATAGGAGATTTGGGGGCTAATTGCTTCTTCCCAGTCAGGACATCAGAAGCAAACCAGTTATGCCCAAAAGCTAGATATCCTTTGGCTTCCAATGGCATACCTGGTTGATAGATCAGTTTTATATGGCTGACCTTTCGCCAAAAGACGCTAGACGCTCTAGCACCTAAGAAGCGATCGCCAACGCTAATATTACTGGGCCATAGGTCTGGAACAGATGGTTTCTGGGACAATCCAGGCCAAGTCAGAAAAGCATTTTTCTTAGCTGGAGTACACGCTCCTTTTTCAATCAAATAGTCTAAGAATTGCTCCCATCGCGGTTCGGCATAGGGCTGCTTATCCAGAAAACATTCCAAACCAATTCTAGGCAGAAGAGTATCTCCCATATCAAAACTTAGGATAACTGTATCGGCGAACTCTGATACAGTCGATACGAGAGTAGAGAATGTATGTATTGAATCTGCCCAGCCAATTTGGATTAGGTAATCTAATACTTGATTTGGAGAAATCCCCTGGACATTCACCCTAACAGCTTTGGCTACGCGAGATAACATGGCTCCGAGATGGCTAATCGTTGTCCCAACAGGTAAAAAATCAGCACAACGGCGCAGATTCGACTCAAGTAGTGGAGAAATCTGAAGGTTAAGGAGCCTGACCATTTGCAGTAGTCTTTCAGCATCAAGAGGATTGTCCTCTCTAAATTGCAGGAAGATAGAGGGAGTGGGAACTTGAGGCATCCGTTCGTTCACGTCAAATTCCAGCCCAACATTTCTAATCTCTTGTTGCAGTGAAGAGTTGGGCTTTGTCCAATTCTGATAAAAGTCTTGCAAAAATTGCCATGCTGGAGCGATCGAAAAACTTTCTGGCAATTTCCGATCGAGGCAAGGGAGACGGACTTGGAAATCAACTCCCGATCGATCTGCGCCCAAACGACATTCAAGCCCAGCCAAAGACGAGGAAGGTAAAACTTGGCTGAGAGACTGGATGCGGGACAAAGCTTCGGGAGAAACCAGGTCGGGATGTAGTTGGGAGACGACGATTTTTAGGTAATTTTCCATAGAATAGTTCATATAGTTTACTCCTGTTTGAGATGAATTGCCGACCCTGGAACTTCCAACTGAGATGGAGATGCCGCGTTACCATTTCAAGGGTTTCGGCTAAAATCTTTATCAAAAAAGTCAAATAAAATGCTCGCTAGGGAGGCTGAAAATACGCTGAGAGTATTACCAGTGTTCAACGCCTTAAGTGTTATAGAAATTCTAAATGAATCGCAAATGGTGAGTGGGAGTTGTGTTGCCGCACTGAGATTCCACATCTACTCCCATTCATCAATTAGAAAGGAGCGTCTATTGAGTGATGCAAAATTTGACTGCTCGTAAACGAGAAGGGGGGTGGGGGCCAACAGTTACGTCTACCTTCCGTACGTACCCCCAAGAAGGGGGTATACCCCTTCACCCCATAAATAAATCTCTTTTAGATCTGAAAGACGCTATACCGATCGCAAAATTTAGTAGCAGGCACTTAGCGTATATGTGATCGGCACATCCTCACCTTCATCATCATTGGCCAGAGCCTCAATCCACTCATTCCCAATGGCAACTTCTATTGCCATTGCAGCTAAGACTTCCTCTTTAGTGAAAAAGTAGCCTTTCTCCTCTCCCAACTTTACAGCTAGTTCGCCAAGACTATCTGGATCTGTTGCTGCTTTAAGCCGTTCTTGCAGCATTGGGTCTTTCAACAGTTCCAGGTAAAACTGTTCGAGGTTGGTAGTTGACTGGGTTGTAGTTGTTGTAATCATGTGGTTTCTCCTTTGAGAAATCGAGTTTTATCAAACATTAGGTAGAATTAGAACATTGATTAGTCTAAAAAAGATACATACATACTCGAACGCCGAATAAATTTATGAATTGATATTAATCACATAATTTGGGTATTTACCATCACTGATATAGCTATAGCCAACAGGCTTAGGACGGGGTGCAGGGGTTCCACACGGCAGTGGCTCTAGGGGGAAACCCCCAAGACCGCCCTGCCTCCCCTGCGTGGGGGCGCAGCCCCCACACCCCCTGTCCTAACAGATCTGTCCATGACTATAATCAGAATTCAGGCGGTAGCAGAGGAATGCTGGAAATTTCAGTACAGATATAGAGGAATGGCACTGAAATAAGATGGGGCGATTAGCTAGCGTAGGCTTGATATGAAATCGCAGAATCTGTAGGGGTAGCGCCCCCGCGTCTACCCTTCACGCATTGGGACTTTATCAGGCTTATGTTGAAGCGTCTTGCTGATGCTTCCCAAAATCTCAACTGAACTCTTTAAGATAAAAGCCGATCGACAGAAACGGAAATATCCGCAAAAGCAAGAGGCGCGATCTTTCCTCCCACAAATGCACTTTCTTCACTGTATTTACCATCTTGAGGATACCTGAATACAATGACTTGCTTGTCAGATAAATCTAAAACCCAATATTCCTGAATTCCAGCATTAGCATAGATTGCGGCTTTGAGTTCCAGGTCTTTCTTTAAGCTTGTTTTAGCTACTTCTACTATCCAAAAAATATCCTGAGGGGTGGGATGGCGATCGCTATACAATGATTCTGGCAGCCGCACAATGGCAATATCTGGTTCTGGTTCCGAGTCAGACAGCGTAATGGGGCCATTAAAGCGAACATCGGCTTTACCAGATAATAACTCCTCTAAATATTTGGTACTGCGTTTGGCTGTGGCATAATGAATTGGAGTTTCTGGACTCATTTCAATTATTTCGCCTCTTAGTAGTTCTACATGGCGATCGCGCAGAATGCCCGCCTCAATCATGGAATGATAATCATCTACAGACCATTTAGCTAGTGTATTCATAATCCATTCCCAAGTTAGATTTCACAGTGCGATCGTGTATTAGCATTCCAAGTTATGTCTTAGGGTCGTCTTTGATGGCTTCGTAAGGCTGGGGCTCTCGAAGGCGCTTTTCTATAAATTGGCGACGATGCTGAGCTATTTGGTGATAAATTTCCTTACGCGATAAATTGACTTTGCCAACAGGTTCGTGTTCGTACAGGCTGTGCCAAGGAGTAAATGACAAGCTCTCATCTAATCGTTTGCGTTCGTCAAAATCAAATGATTGAGGTGGGATAACGATTGTTGCTACCTCAATTGGTTCGGAATTCCATTCCTTAGTTGGGTCTTCAATTGGGGTAAGATTGTCATCAATATAAGGTTGAATCAGGAATTTAAACTTAGTTGTCTTGGCATCCTCAGTTAAATACTTACGAATAGCTGCACGTAGATAGTTTGCATCCGAACCTTCAATAGAATTAGGAGGCGACTCCACATCTTCAGGCTGCACGGCAAATTTGATGGTTTGAGACCCTAATTGATAAGGTGTCGTACTCCAGTATTGGATACGGAGAGGATTTTCCACCTTTCGAGCACCAATCTCCTCTCGAATTTGCTTCGCGCGAACCACCACTTCCTGTAGCTCCGGGCTAGTTGGCATGATGCCAGCTTCGGCACTGAATACAATCAGATATTCCTGAGCGTCACGCACGAAGAAGCGGGGGAAATTCAAAAGCACAAAATCTTGAGTTCTCTCCTCATCATCCATAATCTTTTTTCCTGCAACACTCATAAGCTTAATTGCCATGCCACGACCAGCAGGGTTAGTATCTGGTTCCAGCACTCCTCGCTCTTTAGGAGGGGCACTATTGGAGAAACGCACCCAAATGGGATATTCCTTCCCTGCGAAAACACCAACCTTCATGCGATCAGGAATATTATCGTTAATGATGAATTTCCCATACACTAGCCCGTGACTTTTAGCATGTAATTGTCTTAAGTCTGGGCCTTTTTCTTCTTGTGCTTTAAGGCTTCTATCTAGGACAAGTTTGGTTGCTTCTTCCTCGCTAATTTGGCGATCGCTCATAACATTGCTCCTTGAAATAATTATTCTAAGGCAAAAGATATAGAACTACAGTAGATCAAAATTACTATCTCACCTTACGCGGAAGATTCCGAAACCCTCACCCCTAGCTCATCCCCCTCAGGGAGAGGGGAACAAAACCACAACGGGGGTTACGCCCCTGCGACCCTTATGTATAAAGGGTACGTACAGGTTAAAAAAGATAAGGATTCCGCGTAACATCAGTTACTATTTTCAATCAAGGGTATGTCCTTAAGTTATATTATCTCATTGCATTTGTAAGTAAGAAAAAGTGACTTGTTTTATTGTCTAAAAATCATAGTGTAGCTGCTCAGACTAAGCCAAAACCTATGAAAACTGCTATTCGCAGTCATAAAGCAATTGCACAAAAATAATTGTTAAGAAAGTGATGTTCTCTTTTTAAGTAATGTTAAAGTTTGATCGAACACACACTTAACTACAGAGCTTGCTCATGCAATGACAACTGAAGAAGTTCTGATTTTACTAGATTCGGTATTTCAGCCAAAACACCTGAATACTATTCAAGAAATCGTTTTTCGACATGCTTGGGAGGGATTGAGCTATGCCGAAATTGCTGAGCAACATGGCTACGACTCGGAATATATCAAGCAAGTTGGGGCTCAAGTATGGCGAATGCTTTCCCAGGAACTAGGATTTAAGGTTAGTAAAAGCAACTTTCGGTCTATATTACAACGTTATACGTCTAAAAGTCATGGAAGCAACCCATCTTCGGCAGATCGGCTAGAAGTCAGAAGTGAGTTGGATGCAACATCTGTGCAGGAGCGTCGTGCAGGAAATTCACGAGAGAGTCAGGCAGAAAAGGCTGAAGAAGAATTGTTATCTCCTTTGTCAGCCTATCAAGATTGGGGTGAAGCAATTAATGTCTCAGCTTTTTATGGGCGAACAGATGAGTTAGCGTTATTAAAACAGTGGATTGTTGGCGATCACGCTAACCTTCATTGCAGTGTTGTAGCTATTCTAGGTATGGGTGGTATAGGTAAGACTGCTCTATCTGTAAGTCTAGCTCAGCAGATTCAGAATGAGTTTAACTATGTCATTTGGAGAAGTTTGCGCAATCCTAGACCTCTCCAAGAACTTTTAACCGATATCGTGAATGTTTTATCCGATCGGCAATCCATAAATTTGTCGAAAAATACTAGCGAATTAGTAGCCTGCTTGCTTGAATATTTGCGGGGATATCGGTGTCTTTTGGTATTGGATAACTACGAAGCAGTTTTGCAAAGTGGTAGTATTCACGGTCAGTACCGAGAGGGATACGAAGATTACGGTCAGTTCTTACATCAATTGGGGGAAGTCCATCACCAGAGCTGTGCGATCCTAACTAGCCGCGAAAAGCCACTAGAAATTGAAGCATTGCAGGGTAGAATCCTACCAGTTCGCATACTAAACCTCAAAGGTTTACAATTCTTAGAAGGACAGCAAATTCTGAGTTCAAAAGGATTATCAATCTCTATAGAGGAGAGTAATAAGTTAGTCGATCGCTATGATGGCAATCCATTAGCACTTAAAATAGTTGCTACGGCAATTTTAGAACTATTTAATGGTAATACCCATGATTTCCTGCAACAAAATGCTATCGTTTTTAATGGAATTCGCCATCTTTTAGAGCAGCAGTTTCAGCGCTTGTCAGGTCTCGAAACTAGTGTAATGTACTGGTTAGCCATTAATCGCAAACCAGTTCTTCTCGACGAATTACAATTAGATATCGTACCTGCTATATCCAAAGCCATCTTGTTGGAAATCCTTATCTCCCTAAGTCGGAGATCGCTAATTGAAAGGTATCCTACAGGATTTACACAACAATCTGCAATCATGGAGTTCATAACCGACAAGCTCGTAACCACGATGTGCGAGGAAATCCAGGGGAGCGCAGGATTGGGGATTCATTATCTCAACAGTTATGCTTCGATCAAAGCACAGGCTAGCGAATACATTAGAGATAATCAGATCCGCTTTATTCTGAAGCCTATGCTAGAGATCTTGATTTCTACATATTCCTCTCAAACACTGCTGGAAGAGCGACTTCGGCAAATATTAGGGAGGTTGCGTGCGGAAACATTTCTTTCGTCAGGGTATGCTGGAGGGAACGTGTTAAATATTCTCTGCCACTTGCAAAGCAATCTCACAGGTTATGACTTCTCAAATCTAGTCGTAAGGCAGGCATATTTAAACAAGGCAATTTTGCATGATGTCAACTTCGCTGGTGCTAACCTGGCTACATCTTTGTTTGCTGAAACGTTTGCTGGCATCTTAGCTCTAGAGTTTAGTCCTGACGGTCAGATCCTGGCGATCGGCGATACCAATCAGGAGATACATCTGTACCGAGTAAAGGATGGAACTAAGGCATTGAGCTATCGAGGTCATAGTTGTCGCGTCTGGGCGATCTCCTTTAGTCCTGATGGTAAAATGTTCGTGACAGGGAGCGGCGATAAAACTTTCAAACTATGGGATACTCAGACGGGTGCGTGCCTCAAAACCTTCGCAGGTCACTCTGGTTATGGGTGTCTAGCTGTTTTCAGTCCTGATGGTCAATATTTAGTTAGTGGTAGCTTTGATAAGCGTTTAAAGCTATGGGATGTTGCCTCAGGGAAATGCTTAAAAACCCTAAAAGGACATCAAGGCTATATCTTATCAATTGCTTTTAATTCCGATGGTTCCACGATCGCTAGCGGCAGTATGGATGGAGTAATTAAGATTTGGAATGCCAGTACAGGTGAATGTTTAAATACTCTAAAAGACCATGCTGATAAGGTTTCATCAGTTGCTTTTAGTCCTAAGCAAGATATTCTTGCCAGTGGTAGTAGCGATCGCACGATTAAGCTTTGGGATATAAATGCAGCTCGATGTTTGACCACCCTTACAGGGCATACTGATGAAGTTAGATCGGTTGCGTTTAGCCCGGATGGAGAAATTCTAGCGAGTGGGAGCTACGACTCAAGCGTAAAACTATGGCAACTCAGAGCAGGAAGATGCATCAAAACCTTGCAAGGTTCATCCCCTGGTCGAATCGATGCACTTGCATTTAGCCCTGCCGATCCAAATAATGTCGATCGCGATGTTAATGGAAATCAGCAAAGAGCAATCGTTGCCAGTGGAGGAATTAATTGTAGCGTGAGTTTGTGGAATGCTTCCACTGGAGAAAGACTGCGCACTCTGCAAGGATATATCAGTACTGTCTGGTCGATATCTTTTAGTCCCGACGGACGAACTCTTTGCAGCGGGGGTGGAAATCGATCCATAGAGCTATGGGATATCTCAACTGGCAAATGTTGTAAAACTTTGACAGGTCATGCTGGTTTTGTGTGGCACGTTGCCTTTGCCAATAATGGAAGAACGATCGTATCCAGTAGCGAAGATTGTACAGAAAAGCTGTGGGATTCTAGTACTGGGGAGTGCTGTCAAACATGGCAAAGTGGTTTCAGAATCATGCATTCTGCTGCCGTCAGTCCAGATGGGCAAATGATAGCTAGTAGCAAAGGGGATTATGCGATCGCTCTATACGAAGTGACTTCAGGGAAGTGCTGTCAAATGTTTTACGGACATTATGCTGAGATTGTAGCGCTCTGCTTTAGTTCAAACAGAGAGATACTCGCCAGTGGTAGTTCGGACAGAACTATACGTTTATGGGACATCGCTACGGGAAAATGCTGGCGCAAAATACAAGAGCGCAGTTACTGCATGACACTGGCTTTTAGCAATGATGGACAGATTCTAGCAAGTGGCAATCATGAAGAAACGATCGATATATGGGATGTCAACACGGGTAAGTGTATTAAAGTTTTGCGCGGCCACATCGGTGCTATACGCTCAGTTGCATTCAGCCCGGATGGCAGACTATTAGCAAGTGTCGGGCACGATCGAATTGTGAGGTTATGGGATACGCATACTTGGGAATGTCATAAAACCTTTGCAGGTCATGGTAGGGCAATATACTCTGTTGCATTTAGCCCTACTGGAGAAATACTTGCAAGCGGTAGTCATGATGAGACTATCAAGCTATGGGATATCCAAATCGGCGAATGTATTAAAACCATGCGATCGCCTCGTCCGTATGAAGGCATGAATATTACTGGTGTGACTGGTTTGACAGAAGCTCAGAAAGGCACTCTTAAAGCTTTAGGAGCAGTCGAGGCTAGTAGTGGCGATTAGCGAACTAATGCCTGCTCGCTATATATAGCGGTTTTCAGATCGGAAAGAGTAGGGGGTTTGGGGGCGTTGCCCCCAAGAAGGGGTTCCACCCCTTCACCCCAAAAACAAAACCTGTTCTCAAGTGAAAACCGCTATAATTAAAGCAGATAGCTGCTAAAGGATAAATTTTCTACTTGTTCTACAGGAATCATCCATATTTTGTTCTGGTAGATGCGCCAAATCGCGCTCATGATGTAGCGATCTTGCAAGCAAATAACGTGGACGTGGGGTATGCCCGAATATTTGGAGCAAAATCGCAGAAAGTCTAGCGCCCGGATTAAACGCCCGTGTAAGAAAATTGCCATGTCTTCGCTACAGTTCTGGCGATACATGGTTACAGGCTGTGGCTCGCTCAAACCGCGCAGCTCGTATAAAAGATTGGTTTTGCCTTTAAAGTCAAGCTTGCGCGACCTTACAGTCCAGTTACACAGTACACCGTATCCTAGAACTGCCATACCCAGGTCAATATCAAAGTCGCGCATCTGAAACTTGTTGGCTCCAACGCGATCTTTAAGCGTGTTATACCCCGTCCACTTGTGAAATTGCTCTAGCGCTTCATCGCTAATGTCTATGGTCGTACAGTAAGATGATGTCATATTTGCGTGGTTGCTTTAGTTTGACCAAAGTAAGCAGCTCTTTCCCCCTCAAGTTAAAGTAATCGTACCCATATCCTTGCATTTAGCTATGCCCACCCTCAATAATGCTTGTTTCAGTTGTTAACGGCATGTTAACTTTAGGCAAGTCAAAACACAACCTCCATCAACAATCTAGATAAATTTATGACTTTATCTGCCAGTATTGGCGTTATTGGTGGCAGCGGTCTTTACAATATGGCGGCATTAACCGATATCCAGGAAGTAAAGATCGATACACCATTTGGTAGCCCTTCGGATGCTTTGATCGTTGGTAACTTGTCAAATGTTCCCGTTGCTTTCTTAGCGCGACACGGGCGATCGCATCATTTGCTACCGTCAGAAGTGCCTTACCGTGCCAATATATACGCCATGAAAAGCCTGGGCGTACAGTACATTATTTCAGCATCGGCTGTGGGTTCTTTGCAAGAGTATGCCAAGCCATTGGATATGGTAATTCCCGATCAGTTTATCGATCGTACGAGAGGGCGCATTTCTACCTTTTTTGGTAACGGAGTTGTGGCCCACATCGCCTTTGCCGATCCCGTCTGTCATAACCTGGCAAGCTTGCTGGCCAGCGCGGCTGAAAGTATCGACCTGGCCGACAGCAAGGTGCATCGCGGCGGTACCTATCTGTGCATGGAGGGGCCAGCCTTTTCCACGAAAGCGGAGTCGTTTTTGTATCGCAGTTGGGGAGCCAAAGTAATTGGCATGACAAATCTGACTGAGGCAAAGCTAGCCAGGGAGGCAGAAATTGCCTATGCAACTCTAGCTTTGGTAACCGACTACGACTGCTGGCACGAGCACCACGAGCATGTCAGCGTCAGTATGGTGCTTGACAACCTCAAGCGCAATGCCACCAATGCTCAAAAAACGATTCAAGCAGCGGTGCAGAAAATTGCCGCCCACCCACCGCATTCGGAGGCGCATACAGCGCTCAAATATGCGATTATGACCGATCTAAAGAAAGTACCAACCGAAACGATCGATCGGCTTGGTGTAATTATTAAAAAATATATTGATGCCTAACGCGATGTCTCAACTTAACCCAAATCCCAGCTATAGCCTTACCATCAGAGTTCAGTTACCCAATCGTGCTGGCATGTTATCTTCCGCCATCAGAGCTTTAGCAGATGCCGGGGGGAATATGGGTCAAATCGACCTGATCCAGCGCACTCACAAAATTTCGGTACGGGATATCACAGTTGATGCCTCCAGCAGCGAGCATGCCGAGAAGTTAGTAGAAGTTCTCAAAGCTATCCCAGAAGTGCGTTTCCTCGATGTTCGCGATCGCACGTTCAACCTCCATCGCGGCGGCAAGATTAGCATTAAATCTAAAATCGAAGTTAAAGGGCAAGACGATCTGGCAATGGTGTATACTCCCGGTGTAGGACGGGTCTGCAATGCGATCGCCGAAAATAAAAAGAAGGTCTACGACTACACGATCAAGTGCAACACGATCGCCGTGGTCACTGATGGGAGCGCGGTACTGGGTTTGGGCAACATTGGTCCCGAGGCAGCGCTGCCAGTGATGGAAGGGAAGGCAATGCTGTTTAAGGAATTTGCCGGACTCGATGCTTTCCCAATTTGTCTCGCTACGCAGGACGTGGATGAGATTGTCAAAACAGTTAAATATCTCGCTCCCACGTTTGGCGGCGTAAATTTGGAAGACATCAGTGCTCCTCGATGTTTTGAAGTGGAAAAGCGTCTCAAAGCCGAAATCGATATTCCCGTGTTTCATGACGATCAGCACGGCACGGCGATCGTGGTCGTTGCCGCCATGCTTAATGCGCTAAAGGTCGTGAATAAGGAGATCGATCGGGTACGCATTGTCATGAATGGTGCGGGAGCTTCGGGGATTGCAGTGGCGAGATTGCTCCGTAAAGCTGGAGCTGCAACGATTTTGATGTGCGACTCGCAGGGTTGTATCAACGAGCAGCGTTCCGACCTCACGCCAGAGAAAATGGAATTTGCCCGACCTGAATCTGGCAGTCTTGGCGATGTGATTAAGGGAGCGGATGTCTTTGTCGGTTTAAGCGTTGCCGGAGCGCTCACGCCTGAGATGGTAAGGAGTATGGCTCCCGATCGCATCGTGTTTGCGATGGCAAACCCGATTCCAGAAATCCAACCGGAACTGGTGGAGAACGATGTGGCCGTCATGGCTACTGGGCGCAGCGATTACGCCAACCAGATCAATAACGTTCTGGCATTTCCTGGAATTTTTCGCGGAGCGCTGGATGCGAGGGTCAAGCAGATTACCACCGAGATGCATTTGGGCGCGGCTCAGGCGATCGCTTCTCTCGTCAGCAGTACCGAACTCGCGCCCGACTTTATTATCCCATCGGTTTTCGATCCTCGCGTTTCCCAAGCCGTATCGGCGGCGGTGCAGCAAGCAGCGCGTCAGCAAGGCTTAGCGCACTCCTGATAGCTATTCCGTAGATTTTTCGTAATTCACTTCTACTACGGTATGCACGTTGCCACGTGGGTTAAAGTCGCCTTTGATATGGACGGATAACGGATTAGCTGCCGCCACAAAATCGTCCAGGATTTGATTGACTGACTCTTCATGTGAAATGAAGCGATCGCGGTAGCTATTGATATAAAGCTTTATGGCCTTCAGTTCCACCAGCACTTCATTAGGAACGTAGCTGAGATAAATTGTGGCAAAGTCGGGATAGCCAGAGAAAGGACACTTGCAAGAAAATTCCGGCAGAGTAATGTGTACGTTGTAGATACGTCCGGGACGGGGATTGGGAAATGTTGTGAGCCTGACCGAGGCGATCGCCTCTTCACCATATTTTGTCGTCATATACCTATAATCCTTGCTGACCGGGCAATAGTATCTTTACGATGCTGACCAAATTGTTTACAATTTCTGTTTGCCGCTCAGTGGTAGTAGCTAAATTATCCAGCCTGGAATCTATACTATCAACTCTGGAATTTGTGCGATCGAGCTTGGCATTGCTAGCCTCAATGCTAAGCCTGAGTTCAGTCATGCTATCTTTGAGTTCAGTCATGCTGCCCTTGAGTTCGGTCATGCTATCTTTGAGTTCAGTCATGCTGCCTTTGAGTTCGGTCATGCTATCTTTGAGTTCAGTCATGCTGCCTTTGAGTTCAGCCATATCCTGTCTGGATTCGGCCATATATTTCCTAAATTCAGCCATATCCTGTCTGGATTCCATCCTGGCTACCTCTTCCCGTTGGGCTGATTCCAGCGCAAACTTTGCTAACTCTGAGATTTGGTCTTCAATGCGCGCTAGTCTCGCGTCTTGCTGATTTTGTTCGGTCATGGGTGTTGTTACGAGGATCGACTTTGCTCAGATGGTAATACTACCACTGGTGCGAGTTTTTGAGTTTTTAGTTCGGCAATACCAAGAAAGGTGCCCGTGCGATCGCATACTCTTAAGTAATTGGCGCGTTCGGCTACTTCCGGCATCTCTATTGTAATCGCCTGTCCGTTGCACCATCGTTTTGCTAGATCTGTCTCCAGGCTAACCTGTGGCAAATACGATAGGGCAACTTCGGGTGGTGTTAATACTAAGCAATTTTGCTGAATTTTGGCGGCGATCGCTTCAAAAGTAAGACTGTGAGACAGATCGAAACCATTACTGTACGTGCGTTCCAAATATGCTAGCGTTGCGCCGCAGCCAAGTCGATCGCCTAAATCGCGAGCGATCGCGCGAATATACGTCCCCGTGCCGCAGGAGATCGTTAAATCTAATTCGGGAAAATCTCCCAGTCGCCAGTCCAGAACCTTGATATTCTTGACTTCTACGGTTCGGATCGGCACGTCCACGGTTTTACCTGCTCGGGCTAGCTCGTAGAGGCGTACTCCCTGCACCTGAATAGCGCTAAAAGCTGGCGGAATCTGCTGAATTGTCCCTATAAATAAGGGAATTAAGACCTCGATGTCAGTAAGGCTCAAATTGGTACATACCTGAGACGTAACTATGTCGCCATCGAGATCGTCGGTGGTCGTTCTTTGTCCAAATCTTACCGTGGCTTTGTAAGTCTTACCACCTGGCAAAAAGCGAATAAATCTGGTAGAGTACCCCACCGCGATCGGGAGCACGCCTACAGCAGCCGGATCGAGCGTACCGCTATGTCCTATGCGCTTTTGGCGGAAAATTTTGCGCGCGCGGCTGACACAATCATGAGCAGTCATGCCGGTTGGCTTGTTAAGATTGAGGAAACCATTCCACATTTTGCTTCCAATAACTAAATTAGGAGTTATGCTAAACGTAATGCTAATAAAAACATTAAATATGGGTATAACTTATGTATTATTTGTGTTCGCATGAATTTGCGCTCGCATAAATTAAGGTTGTATCTAGAGAAGATCTGTAGATCTTGTTGTCCTTGAATTCTTGAGTATTAAGCCGAGGTTAATTAGCGTTGAGGCGATTTGTAATTGGTGACGTGCACGGTCAGTTTAAGGCATTAATGATGCTGATAAACGAGATTAAGCCCAAACCTGAGGATCAAATCTTTTTCTTAGGCGATCTGATCGATCGCGGACCTCAAAGCGCCCAAGTTGTGAATTGGGTCATGAATAATGGTTACGTTTGCTTGTGCGGCAATCACGAGCAGATGTGTTTGGAAGCGTTTACCATGCTCGACTCCACCCATGCCTGGCAAGGATGGCTGGGTAATGGTGGTGCCAAAACTTTAGAAAGTTATGGTGGGGAACTAATTCCCGACGAACACTTAAATTGGATGAGTCAGTTGCCCCTATATGCCGATCTAGGAGATGTCTGGCTCGTACATGCTGGTCTAAATCCTAACTTACCGATCGAACAGCAGGGAGAACCTGAGTTTTGCTGGATCCGCGAACCATTTCACCGCATGTCCGAACCTTACTTTAACGATAAGATCATCATCACAGGTCACACTATTACATTTGTTTTTCCTGGAGTTAAGCCCGGCCAGTTGGTACAGGGGGCAGGCTGGTTAGATATAGACACCGGTGCATATCATCCTAAAAGTGGCTGGTTAACCGCCCTAGAGCTAAATTCATCAACCGTTTATCAGTCTAACTACTTCACGCAATCGGTGCGATCGCTACCTTTAGAAGATATTACAGTCTTAATGAAGCCTACGGTTAGGAAGCGGATAAGTGCTTAGGGAATTGCATGAAAATAAGACACCCATTCCGGCAAGTTTTTATATTTTATAAAGGTGCTGAAAACATTCATGAGATTCAAAAAAATGCGTTTCCTTTGCCCCCGCAGCGCTAGTATCACCCGTATCGATCGTTAAGCACTTGCAGGTGACATTGATGTTGCTTCTTTTCCTTTATTTGCTGCAAGGGTGCCAATTTCGCGATCGATAAAGAACAACCCCTGTCCTTCAACGCCGATCAGCTCGATCTTATCGAGGATGCTCTTGAACAGAAATTCTTCTTGATGCTGCTCGGCAACGTACCATTGCAGGAATTGCAGGGTGGAATAGTCGGGTTCCGTATTGGCTAAATGAACTAGATCGTTGATTTTCCTGGTAATAGATTGTTCGTGGATGTAGATCTTTTCAAACATCTCCTGCAACGAATTAAACTCTGTCGGTGGTGCTTCCATCCCTCCCAAGGTTGCTAACGCACCTGTTTCTTGCAGGTAGTCGATTAAACGGCGCATGTGCATCATTTCTTCATCTGCGTGTTGGCTGAGAAAGGTGGCAGTTCCATCCAATGCTTTGTAGGCACACCAGGAACTCATTTGCAGGTAAAGATGAGAGGAAAACATTTCCAGGTTGATTTGTTGGTTCAACCGATCGATCATCGCTTGTGATAACATTGCAATAATTTCTTCGTTATATAGCTATCTTACTATAAAGTATCAATCGATTGATTGTAAATCCAATCGCTGAATTGGGTCAGGACAATTGGAATAAGAGAGATCGGGATGAATTCCAATTCCGATCTGCCCTTCATCGGAATCTGGAATTTACTACCCACTCATATAATTCCAAACTCTCTGGGGCGCAACTATATTGCCTTGGCAATAAAATAGAATGCAATCTATAGAGCAGCATAAATAATAGATGGATGCTTAAAGTAACTCCTAATGTGGGCAGGCAATCTCTGCAATTTCTGCAGTTGAGATAGCAATCTATGTTTTAATTGACCCAGGTTTCGCGTCAGAGGTTTGGCGTGAACTCCCTGTTTCACATCACCATTGAAATACTCTACTGGATTCAACTGCGGCGCATAGGAAGGCAAATAAAATAACTCGATCTCCTGGGAGTGCTGTTCTAACCATTGCTGCACGGGGCGCTCTCGATGGACGGGATGGCGATCCACGATCCAAAACAGTTTGCTTGAACGCTTGTCAATCAACCGTTGCAGAAATTCAATAAATACTGGGGCTGTCAAGGTACAGGTGTAAAGCATAAATTGAATCGTGCCTTGATTACTGATGCTAGCAATGAAATTCAACCGTGTCCGCTCGCGTTTACTAGGACGAATTTCAGGGGGATGCCCCTTGGGTGCATAACCTCGCCCTCCATACTCATCAGAACTGAGTCCCGATTCATCTCCCCACTCGATTTCGGCACCTTCTGCTTGTGCCCGTTGCTCAATCGCGGGATATTCTTCCTGTAACCAGTGTTTCACGGCAGCGGGGTCTTGCTCATAGGCACGTTCGATCGGCTTCTGGGGGCTGTAGCCCCATCGTTTGAGGTATTCCCCCACTGTGCGGATTGGCATCTCCACACCTAATTCTTGCTCGATTAAGGCTTTTACGGCTCGTCTACTCCACAAGGCGCTCTCGATCTGGTATTCCTCCGGGCTGTGTCCCCGCAGCATTTCTTCAATCGTTGTTTCCTCTGAGGCACTTAAACTGCGCCCTTCCCCTACCTCTCGTCCTCGTCGCTGCTGAAACAGGGCTGCTTCTCCGTAATCTTGATACGCCCACCACCACTCCGTAATCGTGTTACGATGAATCCCCAGGTACTCACTAATATCACATACTCGTTTCCCTTGTTCTCGCAACCGGATCGCTTGCTGTCGAAGGTAATTTTGCGTCTCTATCGATAGGTGTCGGCCATCTGGTTTATCCATGTCAAACCTCCTTGTGCCTTTACTTCTATTATCCTATGCTTTCTTTTTCATTGCCGGAGCAATAACACTTACCACATTCTCTACTCTCTAATTTACGCACTCGCCCTTTACGAACGAGCAAATTGAGCACTTCTCGCATCGCTGCTGCATCCATTTGAAAGTGACGAACTAACTCCTCTAGAGAGACTGTGGGATGATTGCTGAGATAGGTTTGCAGGTGTTTCAATATCATAGTTTTGCCTCCATCACCGACTGACCGATGCTCTCTGTTTGTCAATAGGCTGTAGCTGAATGCGACGGCGATCGCTAAACTTTCTCAGCCCAACTAGCGTTCCTAGCATCACCAGTGATAATCCAACTAATGCGGATCGATACGGATCTACCTTTTCTCCGCTAAGTCCATCATCATGTTGAGGGCGACGATCGCACCTAAATGCTGCTATGCGTCTATAACCTGAATGCACCGAGCCATCTCTGCTCCTAAACCCAGGCGGTTGTCTTGCAGTGCCACGATCGTCGATCCAGTTGCCGTGCGACTCACCACCTGCACCACTCCGCCCGGCATCAATCCCATTGCCATCAATCGGTTATTGCAGTCATCGCAGTTTAAGGAAACAATGCGAACGCGATCGCCCACCTTCGCCATCGCCAAGGGTACCATCGATGATTTAGTGTCAGCCTGGTCAGCCGTCTCGAATCTTTTCTCCCCATTCCTGACATTGCGATCGCGCCCAGAGGACTCGCTCAAGTAGACAAACGCTTGCCAAGGAGATTGTTTGAAATTTTGCAACCCATGATTTCCATGGTCATCTACACGATCCATACTTTCTGACGCAGTATTTTTATTAGAAACTATTATTAATAAGCTACTATCTATGCTTGCCAAATTTAATTAAGTTTAACTAAGTCTTAAGGGTATTTAGTGCCGTAAAAACTACTCGTCGGCCTAACAGGCTTAATAGCTCACCTTACGCGGAAGATTCTGAAACCCTCGCCCCACAGAGCAGCTAGCGAGGCAAAGCCTCGTGCTACCCCCTGCGACCCTTATGTATAAAGAGTACCTACAGGATGGATAAAGGAGACAAAATTATGTATAACATCAGTTAATAAACTTAAATAATTCTCAAAAAGATCTGAAAATTTGCTTAAGTATGGAAAGTGTACGTTCAGAGCCAATCCTGGTTCTTTAACCTCTTTTCTTAGAGTCTGTGCAGGCAGACTTTGTTTGTGTAGCCGCGACTTTTAGTCGCATAGCTATAGCCAATAGGCTTAGGACGGGGTGCAGGGGTTCCCCCCCTGCGTGGGGGCTGCGCCCCCACACCCCCTGTCTTAACAGATCTGTCTACGGCTACAATAATAGAAGGACAATTGGTGCGGATTTGGTATTAGCTCCAGTTGAGCTTAGCTTTGAGTCAAGAAATCAATATTCCTGGCTTTTAATAACTGCTCATAAAAGACTCAATCTGACTGAGGTAATCTGACAGTTGCTGAATTATATCTGTAGGACTGTGCAGTTCTTTTGTCTGTGCTTGCCGCTCTAAATTCAGGGCCAGCACCTGCATCACTTCAGCGCCAACATTACCGCTTGCCCCCTTAATCTGGTGTGCTTCCCTTGCTAAGGTTTCGCAGTCATTTGTCGCGATCGCTGCTTTAGCCAGATCCAGGTGAGAATACGTGTCTTCCACAAACACCTGTAACAATTCCAACTCAAACTCTTTATCCCCATCGGATAGTTGATGGAGATAATCCAGGTTAATTGGCAAATTTTCTTGTGAGGTCATCCTTTTGGCAAACACTAAAAAATACAGTGAAGTGTCTAGATTGAAAAGCTAGCCTAAGACTACTGCAAAAGCAAGTTCAGGGAATATTATGCTCTAGACAGAGCGCTCGGATTCAATCCGGCGCTTCTGATTTTTTCCTGTAATGTGCAACGCCAACTGTTCGATCTTAGTATAAAAAGAGCGAGGTAGTAAAAACAGAAGGTAGGCAGCCAGTAAAGTCAAAATTGTGCGGCGCGGTTCCTCGATCGTAATGCGCCAATCTGTCGCTAAAGCGCGATTGACTAAGCTAATTGCCTCACCGCCGTCGGGCTTGCGGATGGCACGGCGCGCCAGATAGCGTAGTTGGTAAGCTCTTGCCCTGCTCTCCCACTCAGCCAGGATTTCTGGCGCGTAGGTACGAGTTTTATCGATGACTTTTTCCCATGTATCTAGTTGTTTGAGCAAGTTGGCTGACAGGCTGCCGGAATTGACGCGATATAGGGTAAGAGCAGCGGGAATACCCTCTATAAGCCAGTTGGTTGTAATTGCAATCCGAATCCAGCACTCAATGTCTTCAGACTGACGGAAGCGATCGTCAAAATAAAAATCCTCCAAAGTACCATACAAATTATCCTGAAACTTAATTTGTTCAAATACTTCACGCCTGATTACGGGTGCGGAGCCATTGCCAATGGGATTGCGGCAGAGCAAATGCGAAGCGGTAATGTTTTGCAGTTTGGGCATTTGGTAGGTGCCGATCGCATTGTCATCCTCATCAATAAATGCAGAACGACTAAAACTCACCCCGACTTGGGGCGAATTATCCAGATGGCGGACGTGTGCTTCCAGTTTCTGCGGCAACCACAGATCGTCGCTATCGAGGAGAGCAATGTATTGTCCCCGTGCGTGACGAATTCCCGTATTTCTCGCGCCAGCTAAACCCCGATTTTTCTGACGAACGATCTTAATTCTGGGATCGTCAAACGATTGACAAATCTCGATACTGCGATCGGGGGATTCATCGTCTATTACCAGTAACTCAAAATCGCGAAATGTTTGCGCCAAAACCGAGGCGATCGTTTTGCCCACGAACTTCTCGACGTTATATACAGGCACAATTACTGAAACTTTAACCATACCTAGATACCTCTGGATATCTTCACATCAAACTTTGCCCCTACGGGTATTTTCTTTATAGCTATAGACAGATCTGTTAGGACAGAGGGTGTCCCCACGCAGGGGTGAAACCCCTGCACCCCGTCTTCAGCCTGTTGACTATAGCTATAACGAGAGTGTTCAGATTTTTGTGTAAATTGAGTCCTGAAGTACGTATTTACGCTGTTTCAGAGGCTCGATACACAAAATTCCGATCGCACCCCTATAACTGAGACCTTAGGGACTTGCATGAAAATGAGATCCCCACAATGCGTTACGGCGATCGCCTAACACATTCTACAGTGGGGACATTATTTAACCGTGCCTCCCTTAACTATCCTAAGAAACCCGATTAAGTAAAAATAGTCCTGCCCCCAAGCAAATAATATTTGGCATCCAGCCAGCCAGTACGGGTGAAAGGATCTCTACCTGTCCTAGTGCTTGACAGACGAACAGTAGTAAATAGTACCCAAAAATAATTAAAACGCTTACACCAAAACCTTTAGCCGCACTAGTGCGCTGGGGACGAATGCCCAGCGGAGAACCAACTAGCGCAAATACTACACAAATAAATGGTAATGCATACTTTTGTTGCAAGCGCACGTCCAGCTTGCGTTCCTCTTTTAAATTACCTGATTGGCGCACTAGATCGATGTAACGTTTTAACTCCGCGATATTCATTTCCTCAGGATTGCGCTGCTCTTGGGCAAAATCTAGAGGTGCTCTGGGTAGGCGCAGCTTTTGCTGGTCAAATTTGAGAATGCTGTGGTAGGAGCCGTCGGTATTAATGATGTAAGTTGTACCATTTTTAAACTCCCATACGTTTTGATCGGGCTGCCAAATTGCCGACTCCGACGACAGTACCTGCTGGATCTTACCTTGCGAAAAATCCAGTACGGTCAGGTCTATCATCTTTTTGCCATCGAAGCGGCGGGCATAAAAACTCCGTACCAAACCCTCTTCAGTAGAGCCATCGGGCAGTGGAATTTGTCCGTATTGTTGATAGAGGATATCCCTACTTTTGAATTGCGGGTTTTCCTGCTTTAATGCAGCTTTGAGCGTATTTTTTGCTTGCAGATTAGCGGTCGGCACGATCGCTTCGTTGAACACAAAAGTTAAGCCTGAAACCATCAAACTCAGGATCAGGGCGGGCGCAATTAAACGTGCTACGCTGATACCACAACTGCGCAGGGCTGTGATCTCACCATCCGCCGACATGCGGCTGTAAGTAAGTAGAGTTGCCAGCAGTACGGACATGGGAAATGAATACACCATGAAACCGGGTAATTGCAGGGCAAAGATCTGGACGGCAGTGAATATATTTAGCCCTGCATCTGTGATCAGGCGAATTAACTCAAACAGCGAACCGATCGCTAGGGCAATTGAAGAAAACGATCCCACCCCAAACAAAAACGGCGACACCATCTCCTGACTGAGATAGCGATCCATAATGGAAACCCGAGGCAACCCACCAAATGGTATAAATCCCGCAGCCCTTCGCCGCCTCACTTTTCTGGTAGTTTTCAACTTGCGTATGGTTGCCATGTACTTAAATTGAGATTACATCTTTTTGCGATCGACTGCGACTGTTGCCAGCCAGGTAAATAAATTGTCAAAGTTCTAATTGGAATGCCTATTTAACTAGTTCTACGCACCAACATACTTGCACCAACATATTGGACTGACAGCTAGAAGTGAAAGTTCTCCCCCAAATAATACTTGCGTACCTCGGGATTAGCGGCTAACTCGTCACTGTTACCAAATGCCAGGATTTCACCATCGCGCATTATATAAGCTCGATCGATAATTGCCAGTGTCTCTCGCACGTTGTGATCGGTAATCAGGATACCGATGTTGCGATCGCGCAGATCCGCCATGATTTCTTGAATTTCGCCCACGGCGATCGGATCGATCCCCGCAAAGGGTTCATCTAGAAGCAGGAACTTGGGGCCGGTTTTACCGATGGCTAGCGCCCGCGCAATTTCCGTACGTCGGCGCTCGCCGCCAGAAACCTGGATGCCTTTAGTCTTTGCCACATGGGTCAAACGAAAGTCTTCCAGCAAATCTTGCAATCTTGACGACCACTGATGGCGGGGTACGCCCGTTTGTTCCATGACAAGCAGCAGGTTATCCGCGATCGACAGTTGGCGAAAAATGGTCGGTTCCTGGGCAAGGTAAGCCATCCCCAAATGAGCGCGCTTGTGAATTGGCAGATCGGTAATTTCGCGATGATTGAGGAAAACGCTGCCTTCGTCAGGTTGAATTAAGCCGGTAGCAATGTAAAAGGTGGTGGTTTTGCCTGCCCCATTTGGTCCCAAGAGCCCTACAATCTCGCCCTGGTTAACAACAAGACTGACCTGATGTGCTACCTGACGGCGATCGTATAGTTTGCTGACATTTTCAAGAGTTAGTTTCATTGCGAATTGGGTTGATTGCTGGGCTTGACCTCCTGATTCTTGCGATCGGGATCTGCTGGTTTTACAGGCTCAATCGTGGCATCCTGTTTGGGACTAGTTGGTATAGATGTGGGGCTAACTAAACTTTTATCTGGGCTTTTAAAAGCGGGCTTGATCTGCGTCACGGGTGTAGTGCGAGCATTTTCAGCATTTACCCCTTCATCGGGCACGATATAAACCGATTCCACCTGCTGCTCGCTGGGTGGCAAGGCTTGGAATTTACCTTCGTCGATCAAGTAGGTAATAGTTTCCGCTTTGATGCTGTTCCCTTCTTGGATAACAATCACGTTGCCGGATAGAACTATGCGCCGCTCTTTAGAAAAATATTGTGCTTGTCTTGAGGTGGCATTAATCTGACGGGCGGGATAGTTCATACGCACGTTACCTCTGGCAGTCACGATCCCAGTGCGGGAATTTGCCTCCTGGATATCGGCACGAATCGTGAGGGCAGTATTGGTATTCTGCCCCAAAGCAGCAGGGACAGAGATACCACATAGGACTGCAGCTAAGGGTAAAAGCAGGTGCTTTCGATATCGAATTTGGTGTTTCAAGTGAGACTCATTCATCTTTACCTACCAGCTTTTTCCCAGCTTCTACGTTTTTGCAGTTACAAGTTGTCGTTCGTGGTACAGATCTACAATAATGCCAACCACTGCTTCAACGCTTAACCCATCTGTATTAACTTCGATCGCATCGTCAGCTTTTGTCAGAGGCGATATGGCGCGATTGCTATCTATAGCATCTCTTTGTTGAATCGATTGCTCTATGGATTGTAGATCGGTTACCGATTCTCCCCGTGCAACCAGATCCTTTTGGCGACGATGGGCGCGTTCTTGGGCAGATGCGGTCAAAAATACCTTAACTTCGGCCTTGGGAAAAACTTTAGTCCCGATATCTCGTCCTTCCATTACTAAGCCACCAAATTTGCCTAGCTCCTGTTGTTGTTTGACCAGAGCTTGACGCACCGCAGATTGGGTAGAGATCGCCGCCACTCGTTCGGTTACGGCGACGCTACGAATATCCCAGGTAACATCGCGATCGTCTAGATAGATTTTGGGCGGCACGTCCGCAAATGGGGATGGCACAATTTCAATGCGGGCGCGATTCGCCACCAGACCTACACTTGCTTCGTCAGCAGGATCGATGCCAGCTTGCAATACGGCCAGAGTAATGGCTCGATACATCGCGCCTGTATCGAGATAGAGCAAGCCGAGCTGTTGGGCTACTTGTCGGGCAACCGTAGATTTCCCTGCCCCTGCCGGGCCATCGATCGCAATTATAGGTTTATGGCTTTGCAATAGCATATTGTCAATTAGTCGTGTGTTACCGATGCGGGCGGCGATCGCCAGCATTGCCTCTGTATTAGTATTATTCCCATCAGAACCGACCTCTATACATTTTAGAGGCTGAAGGCTGCGAGCATTTACTAGCTCGACATACTCTACCGCAATCGTGGGTGCTTGCGCTAGGCAATCGCGGACTTTCTCCAGTAAAGTTTCCCGATCTCTAACGCCGAGGACAAAAGCGTGGGCGGCTTGCTCTAAGCTGCGATAGAGCGTGGCAGCAGTAGCTGACTGCTCGGGATCGAGGTATTGATTGCGGGAACTGAGGGCTAATCCGCTGGATTCGCGGACGGTGGGGCAACCAATTACCTGTACTGGGAAATTTAGATCGCTAATGACGCGACGCAGAATCGCTAATTGCTGTCCGTCCTTTTGCCCAAAGTAAACCCGTCGGGGCTGCACGATATGCAGCAGCTTGGTCACGATCGTCGCCACCCCCGTAAAATGGCCGGGACGCGATCGCCCGCACAGAATATCGGTCATGGCAGGCGGAGGTACCACTGCCGTCAGTTGCGCTCCCGTGCCCAAAAGTTCGGATACATTAGGGACGAAAATAGCATCTACACCAGCATCTTGACAAAGTTGCAGATCGCGTTCGAGGGGACGGGGATAGCGATCTAAGTCCTCGCCCGCGCCAAACTGAAGCGGATTGACAAATATGCTGACCACCATGCAACTATTTTCTCGCTTGGCTCTGGCGATCAAGCTGAGATGACCGCGATGCAAAGCTCCCATTGTCGGTACAAAACCAACTGCATCCTGGGAATCCAGGAATTGCCTGAGAGGAGCGATCGCTTTAAATATTTGGCTCATATTTACAGTAAATAGGAAGCAGCTAAGTTTTTACTGCTTCCTATCCAAAATGGTATCCCAACCAAAAAGCTCTACTAAGATTCAATATAGTGCGGAGCGATAGTCCCTCAAATTAGCGACCCAAAACCTCCATGCGGACTGGCGCTACACCGGAGTAGACTAAACCGATCGCTCTGGCTGCACCTTCCGAAATATCAATGACTCGACCGTGAGCGTAGGGGCCGCGATCGTTAATGCGGACGACCACAGACTGACCGTTGTCCATATTAGTAACTCTCACTTGAGTCCCAAAGGGCAAAGTGCGGTGCGCGGCGGTCATAGCATTAGCATTAAAGATTTCGCCACTGGCACTCATAGCACCGTGAAATCCGGGACCGTACCAGGAGGCAAACCCAGACGCGACAGAAGTAATCCGAGCATCAGGGCTGCTAATTGCAGCTACCCTCGATCTTACCGGAGTATTAGCTACTGCACTTACGGGTGCGGCATTGCCAACTAAGCGGCGTAACAGGTTAGCAGCTTGCAGCACATCGATTTCTTGATTTTTGATCGTTTCAGAGAAAACAATTCCGCGATCGAACTCGATCTTTGACTGTTTGCCAAGCTTGATGACATACTTGCCAGATTCAAATGCCGGAACGATTTCCTTAGCATCAAGTCCGTCGCGATTAAACCGATCGATCAGTGCTGCTACCGCCGTTGCTCTTTCAACGGGATTGTTAGATTCTAGAGATTTTGTAGAATCAACCTCATCTGATGATGAAGGTAGCTTAACCGCGCTACTGGACTTGGATTTTGCGCTATCTGAAATCTTATCTTGACCCAGGAAAGTAAAAACTGGAATGTTGCGTACATATACAGTGGCTGCATTGTACCCGTTTTTGGGGTGTGGATGGATGCGGGTCAATACACCCTGCGAGCGTACCATTGACTGAGAGCGAGTTTCACCGACTTTAAGCACAGATGTAGAAGGGGAAACTGCTTCAGGCTGGGCGGTGGACTCTGATTCTGCTTGAACTGGAGCGTGCGAGTAACCAAAACCGATGGTTAGGGCTGAGATAAGAGCTGAGATCGCCCAGCCCCAATTTTTCTTAACCATAATAATTAAGTCAATCTTTCAATAAACTGCAATGAGTAAGGAGTTCGTTTAGACTTAGAGCCTTTAAACTCACTCAGTAGAACTTTTGGGGTTGACCTGAAATAACGTACCACTTTTTTGAACTTAAGCGATCGCCTAAAAGCAAAAAATGGTGCATTTTTGAGCATAAATACGCATAAATATTCCTAAAGATATATTTTTCAGGTACGATCTACGTGCATCGATGCAGTGCTAAAAAGTACCCAATGGCAGAGATTTCCAGTCAAGAATTAATCGAAATGTTGAAGGCAGGTCGGGATCTAGAAGGTCTCGATCTGTCCTGGATCGATTTGCACGAGATCGACCTCCAGGGGGTTAATTTGCGTAATGTTAATTTAGAGGGCGCAGATTTATTTAACGCTAATCTGGCAAATGCAAACTTAGCAGGTGCCAATCTCTATGGCGCGTATCTATTTGGCGCTAATTTGCAAAATGCCGATCTCAGCCACGCCAATCTAACACGGGCAGATCTAGAGCAAGCTAACCTAGCGGGAGCCAATTTAACAGGAACGGTCACGATCGGCGCTAACTTGCAAGGAGCCAGTCTTTGACAGGTTTATGTCATTTCATACCATCGGGTAACCCAATTGGGGGATGGTACGGAGCATTTACAGCATGTAACCTGAAGTCATTGAAGCCTTAAACTGACTGCACCCAGCAAAATCACTGCTGGGTCTTTTCATGGGAATTTACCAATAATTTGCAGGGGCGAACGACCTACGGTCGTTCGCCCCTGCAAATACTAAATCCATTCATCATCGTCATCGTCGTAGGTAACGCGGGTGTTAGGACGACGAGGTGATGCGTCTTTAGAGCGGCGGCTGTTTTTGTTGGCGATGCTGCCGATACTGTCTAAAAGTCCGCCAAACAAGTCTTCATCGTCCTCATCTTCGTACTCCGGTTTGTCATAGAGTTCGCGGGACAGAGCATAGACAGCTTCCTGCAGTTCTGACTGCGAGCGATCTATGCGATAGTCATCTTCTTTAGCGATCGCATCTTTCAGATTTCGTATTAACGTCTCAATCTCTTTACGCCGCTCGTAGCTGAGTTGATAGCCAAAGTTCAACGCTAATTCCTTGAGTTGGCGTTCGGAATTGATGACCAGGTTATCGGCACGGTTCATCTTTTCGATGCGTTCGCGGCGGGCGCGATCGCGTTCGGCATATTGCTCGGCATCGTCAATCATGCGTTCTACTTCCCTTTGGTTGAGCGTAGAAGCTCCCTTAATCGTGATGCGTCGTTCCACACCTGTACGGCGATCGGATGCTGTTACTGCGAGCATCCCATCGGCATTTAGATCGAATACCACATCCACCTGAGTCATCCCGCGCGGTTGCGGGGCTAAGCCGCTGAGTTTAAACCTACCGAGCGATTTATTGTGTTCCGCTAAGTCTCGTTCGCCTTGCACGATGTGAATCTCAACCGACGTTTGATTATCCTCTGCTGTGGTAAATAAATCGGTTTTGCGAGTGGGGATTGTCGTATTGCGGGGAATTAACTTGTTCACGATACCGCCAAAGGTTTCCACTCCTAGCGACAGCGGCGTGACATCGAGTAATAATACGTCCTTGATTTCACCGGAGAGAATACCCGCTTGCACAGCAGCGCCTACCGCAACTACTTCATCTGGATTCACTCCCTGATTGGGTTTCTTGCCGATTAGATCCTCAACCAACTGCTGTACGGCAGGAATGCGAGTGGAACCGCCTACAAGTACCACTTCATCAATTTGACGCGGACTCAATTTGGCATCGCGCAGCACGCGCTCTAGTGGTTCGTTCAGACGCAGGAATAGATCTTCGCACAGACGTTCAAACTGCGATCGCTTTAAGTTTGTATCGATGTGCAAAGGCCCATCGGCAGTAGCAGTGATGAAAGGCAGATTGATATCTGTTACTCCCACAGTGGATAGTTCGATCTTGGCTTTCTCTGCCGCTTCGGTCAATCTTTGTAGGGCTTGACGCTCTTTGCGCAAGTCTACACCTTCATCCTGCAAGAATTGATCGGCGAGCCAGTTCATAATGGCGCGATCGAAGTCATCTCCCCCCAACTGCGTATCTCCGCTGGTAGCTTTGACCTCGAATAAGCCATCTCCAACTTCCAGAATTGAGACATCAAATGTGCCGCCACCGAGGTCGAAGACTAGAATTCTCTCGCTGTCTTTCTTATCCAGTCCGTAGGCAAGCGAGGCAGCAGTTGGCTCGTTAATAATACGTTTGACTTCAATACCAGCAATCCGTCCCGCATCCTTGGTGGCTTGTCTTTGGGAGTCATTAAAGTAGGCAGGTACGGTAATTACTGCTCCGGTTACGGGTTCGCCCAGATAGCGAGAGGCTTCGTCCACCAGTTTGCGGATCACCATAGCCGATATTTCTTCAGGGGCAAAGTCCTTATCCAGACGCGGGCATTTCAGCTTAATGTTGCCAACCTCATCCCGCCGCACCGTATAGGGCACGCGCTTAAGCTCTGTAGTTAGCTCGCTGTGCTTGCGCCCCATAAACCGCTTGACTGAGTAAAATGTGTTGTCGGGATTGAGTACCGCTTGCCGCCGTGCCATCTGACCCACCAGACGTTCGCCATCTTTGCTAAAGCTGACTACAGACGGCGTAGTTCTGCTGCCCTCAGAATTGGCAATTACTACAGGCTTACCTGCTTCCATAACGGCGACGACTGAGTTGGTTGTGCCTAAGTCAATGCCAACGATCTTACCCATTGATGAATAAACCTCTTTAACTGCCCAATTAGCAACTACTATAATGTAAGCTTACCCCACTCTAACGAGATAGGGCTTTCGCCTCAGATTTGAAAGATAGTCAGAAGAGGTATTTGCCCTTCCAACTGACAATTCATCCCCGGACGTTCGGGTTGGCTTACAAAACTCAACCCCAAAGCAGCAATATTCATCGCCGCGTTCACATCAGCATCATGTTCAAACCCACAATACCCACACTTGAATTTCTTGACACTGCGATAACTTTTTCCCTTGATGGGGTGAATGTGACCGCATCGGTTGCAAGTTTGAGACGTGTAGCCAGGTGGGACAAAAACAACAGACACACCTGCAATAGCAGCTTTGTATTGCACAAAAATTCTGAGCTGATGAAACGCCCAATTGTTTGTACGTCTACGTTCCGTCTTATTGCGAGGTTTTTCGTTGAGACTTTGACGAATATTTGTCAAATCCTCAAAAACCAACGCTGCGCCAGATTGTTTTGCTACTTGAACTAATTCTTTGCTGATGTTGTGATTCAACCACTTTTGATAGCGTTGTTCTCTCCCAGAGAGCCTTCTCAACAATCTTCTAGAATTGCGAGTGCGTTTGGATTGAACTCCCGCTCTGACTCGACTAAATCGGTCGCGAACTGTTTGAATCTGCTCGCCACTCCAGCTTTTATTGGTACTGGTAGTTGCGATATCTCTGCGTCCGAGATCGACTCCAATCACTTTTGGGGTTTTCCCCGTAGGTGGCGTGTCAATCTCGACTACAAAGTTGATGTAGTAATCACCCTGTCTGGTTTTGTTCAGTGTTGCGCTTGTGATTTTCTGTCCTCGCAGCAACGCAATTTGATAGCCACCTATTGCGAGTTTAAAACGATGGCGTTTCGTCAAAGTGATACCGACTTCTTGGGTTTCTTCCCAATAGCGAAAGGTTCGTTCGTTAAGGCTAATCGAAGTAGGACGGAATTTGTGAATCTGTTTTACGGCTTTCACGTTCCCGACAACACGACGAATTGCCATGCAAACATGGTTAGAACCCAAACCAGTAGACGCTCTGACTGTTTTGTAGGCCAGATGGTGCAATTTGGTTGTATTCCATTGTTTGAATCCCTGCCCAATTTTCAATATCTGATTACACGCATCCGCGAATCCTTGAAGTGTTGCGTCAATTTCAGTCCGCAACTCTTTAGAGACTATAAGCCTGCATTTAACTGATAGTAACTGAGTCATAGATACATAATAGTGCATCCAGAAAAGAATATCAATAGGCGACTAAAGTCGCTCGCGTCGCTTTTCCACCCTGGACTAAAGTCACAGGGTCGCCAAGCTCTCGGAGGTTTCTGATGCTGTCTAAGATTCTAGCTTTGGTTGGCTAGCTCGGTATAGCAGTCAACGGTCAGCTTTCAGCGATGGGCTGTTAAAAGGCCGATCGTGCCAGCGTTTGATTAGACCTCTTGCACATTAGGCTTAGAGTGCTTGACTAGCAAGCGTTTCTAGCAGTAATGGTTGCCAACAGGTATGAAATCAGGAAACATCAGGACAGCAAAATTAAACAACAAAAATGTCCTGACGATGAACTCTAAGATAGCGCAAAACCTCTCAACCGCAAAGTTCAAACGACGCTTTGGGGTGCAACACAGCACGTTTAAACAAATGCTGAAAGCCCTAAAACCATATTGGCAACCAGAGCTAAGCCAGGTGCTAGCCCGAAATTGCAGCTAGAAGAACGAATTTTGGTGGCCTTGGAGTATTGGCGAGAATATCGTAATTCTCTCTGGCCGTTATCGCAATCGCCGTCGTCGCTATGGCTTGCGCTGCAATTTAATTGCCGCTTTGTACAACTATGAACTGTCTCTGGCTGCTTGATTTAAAATTAATGTGCAAGAGGTCTATTTATTGAATACGATCGCCCTTCTCTATTTTCCTTCTCAACGATCGCCCATTGCAGATGCGGTGATATCGATGCCAATATCGCCAACAAACGAAAAAGTTCTCACAAAATCGAAAATCTGACGTATCTCCTTGAGTTTGATGTCGTAGGGCGCGATCAATTTTCCAACGTCATGCTGGAGTTTTTGGATATCTTGAGCGAGATATATGTCTGGATTGCGCTTTTCACGATCTAGATAGCGATTGAAGACGTTACTGAGGGTTTCATTATCTTTTTCTGTTTGATGTCGGCTTTCTTCGTAGTAAGAGCCGATTTCTTGTAGGATGCCGCGCATGAGGTCGGGGTAGCGGCTGGAAAAAACGAGAAGGGATAGGATCGCTTGCTGTTCTTTTGGTGTGGGTCGATGTCCACGGGTGCGACTGAGGACTTTGTAGAGTTTATAGACGTTGGTGAGGCGTTTGAGGCTGCGGGGTGAGAGTTCGGCTTCTTGGCAGCAGGCGACGAGGCGGTTGAATTCTTGGGGGGAGAATTCGTTGAATTTAGTGCCGCTGGTTCCGCCGTCTTGGACGACGGTTTGGGCGCGGAGGTAGGTGCGGAGGGCATCTTCGGCGATCGGGCGGACGCGGTAGGGGATTTGGATGATTTTCTCGAGGTAGTCGGCGGCGGAGGGGCTACCTTGGAGGGAAAGAACGCCTTTGTAGTGTTGGGCTAAGGCGCGGTTGATGTAGCGCTCGTCGATGGCGAGGACGGCGATGAAGAGGGGGTTTTTGACCAGGAGTTAGACGGCTTCGAGGACTTCGACGACGGTATTGGGGGGACAGCGATCGAGGTCGTCGATGTAGACGACAACACGGGCTGGCCCTCTGGGAAATATCTGCTTCAGCTTGTCTAACTTTGTCTTAAACTCAGTGGCATTTGTTGGTGGTAAAAGACTGCTGCTCAACTTCCAGAGGTCGTCTTTGAACTGGTGCATTAACCCCAGGTGTTTGCTGTAGTCGCCGTCTTTCAGTCGAGAGTTGACAAAGTCAATTAGGGAGGAGTAATCGGCTGTCAATCCAACCTCTCGTCGCTGTTCTTCAACTAGGAGCTTAAGGGATGCTACTTCTTGGATGAGTCCCGCAACTTTATTCTGTTCCTGTTTAAGTAAGACTTCACGCTTACTCTGAATCTCTGCTTGTTCTTTCTGAACTGAGGTGATGTAATTGGCCAGAGATTTGAGGATGGGGAGCAGAGCTGTGACGCTTGCAGTTATAGCAGCTAGAATCTGAATTGCCGATGGAACTTCTTTGGGGATTTCTTTAATCCACTGCGGTAAACTTTCAAACCAAATTAGAATATTTTGAATCAGTTGATTGAACCAATCTGCTATTCCAAACTTTCCTAGGAGTGCCTGAGTTGCTGGATCCAGCGTCAGTACTATCAACAGGGTCATTGTGAATAGAGCCAGTAGTCCTTGCCAACTCGTAATCGCCTGACGCAGCATCGTGTAAGTTTTACCTGCTTCCGTAAACTCTTTAATTTTTTCATCGGAAAAGTGTAGCTTGGCTACGGCATTAATAATAGGCTTCCAGAATGCCGTAACAGATCGTTGAGCAAGTCGCTGATTTACATCTTCTTCAGCTTTTTTTCGCTGGCGCTGAAGCTCTTTTTCTTTTGTTTCTAAAATTTGCTCTTTTTGCTTAAAAATCTGCTTTTCTTCTCGTTTTACTCGATCGAGTAAATCCCAAAGAGAATTAGAGATTTCAGTCTTTGAAGCTGATTCTTTCCAGTCTTTGAATTGGCTGGGTTTCAGGTTGGACTGAAGGAAAGCAGTTCGCTCTTCTTCATCCATTAGGTAAAGTGCTTGCCATAATTTGCCGCCCTCTCGCAAGGCTTTGCTAAAGGCTTTTGAGCTTATGTTAGAGCTAGAATCAGGAGATATTAAATCTTCAGTAGTTACTGGCTTATAATCAGATTCCATGCTAATTGTATTCCAATATCTCTGTCTATCACTTAAGCGTTTTTGGAATCCAACAAACATTAGAAAAACAATTCTGTTTAAAATGTTTTCTATTACTGAATTATAGGGAGCATTACTTCCTGAGTGATTGAGAGAGTAATCTTGAAAGTAGTAATTTTTGATTTGACTCGAAAATAGTGCTTCAAATAGTAATTCCCCATCTTTTAATTTGCATAGAAAAGAAGCAAAAAGATTGAGGGAAAGACGTATTATTTTCCTGTTTTTTAATCTATATAAAAGAGAATCAAAAAGATTGAGAGCAGGGCGTATTATTTTATGATAAAAGTAATCGTTGTTTTTTTCAATCATCCAGAAAAGAACAATCCTCTTTGCCAAAATAATCAGTGCAATGATAACCTTAATTAAAAATTCCAGGGAAAACAAAGCGAATACAATAATATGCAGAATAAACTGGACTATGACGAGATTCAAAAAATTTTGGAAAAAATCAGTAAATTTTTTATTGATTTTTTCGCAATACTTATAGAAATCTTGTCGGTTTTTCCGGATTTTTTTTCTTATAGTTAGAAGGGGGTTGTAGATAAATTGATCGAGATAGCGATCAGATCGCTGTTTCGATGAAGCATTATCTGGCACTGTTTCCCGATCTGATGACCGATCGAAGTTGCTGAGGATATGTCCTAGTTTTTGTTCTAAACTGATTTGACGATTCAACTCATAGAATATTTCCTGCATGAGGCTTGCCCAGAGGTTAGCTTTGGCATAAGTCCAGGCATCAAATTTGATTTGGTAAATGTGACCGACAAATCGACCTACCCGATCGCCGTCAGGACTTTTACTGTCAGCATCTTTAAGCCCCCAGGCTTCGATCGCTTCCATACCTTGACTGCGGATCTCGACCATGTGGCTCTGCATCAGGTGCATGATGTAGGATTTGCCACCGCCCCACCCGCCCAGAATGCCGACAGCAACGGGAGGTTCAAGGTCTCGCATCAGGAGCATTTCGGTGAGAGCGTTGATTTCGTCTTTGAGGTTGAGCAGGTCTTCGTCTTGGGTGGCATCGTTGCGGAGGCTACCCGTTTTGAGGGCTTGGCGATATTCGTTTCGCAGGACAAAAAGAGAACGCTCCCAAAGGTCTTGAGGGGCTTTACCGATGCTGGCTTCGCGATCGATTTCTCGAACGAGGCGAATGGGGAGATTAGGTTTGAGGGCGATCAGGATACGACGGCGTTTGTAGGTATTGGGATCGGGTTCTTTGGGGTCTTCTTTGAACTGATTTTGGTCTGCCCATTCTTTAACGGCTTTGAGGAGAGTGGGAATTTGTTCGGGAACAATGGTGGCAAATTGGCTTAGGAGTTCAATGTATGGTACTAAATATTGTTCTAGATTAGGTTGAGGAATAATAAATGGATCATCCGGTTGAAAGAGTCGATATTCATCCATCTGATAGGGTGAATATATCTTAACTTTTTCAATCTGGCGTTGGACTTCTAAACGGATTTCGGGAAAGTAGATGGCGATGGCTAGGAGCGCCCGGACTTGATGGTAGCGATCTTGCAGTTCTAGGGCAATACTTTGGGCTTCGAGGATATGTTGCGGGAGTAAATGCGGTGCAAGTTTAACTAAGGAGTTGGCTTTTTTAGCTTCATGAGTCTGTGACATTTCACGAATTAGCTGCAAAGCTCTAAATTGGTCGGTCACAAGTTGGTCATTGTCTACAGGGCTTAATTCCTTGGGTTGGGGACGGGTAGCTAGAATTATGGCTATATCTGTTTTTTGGATTGAATTAGTTTGGTCTTTGAACTGTGCGATGATGCTGTCATGTACATGCAGTTCTGGATAGAGAGGGATGAAGGCACTGAGAGCAGTAGCTTTGGGACGGGGACGATCCTGACAGAGGGCTTTAGCCTGTTGGTAAAAAGGGGACAATTGCTCCGGGGTAAGGTGGGGTGAGGTGGCAAGGGCAGCGAGAACTTGGGACAGGTAAAATTCTGACTTCAGTTTTGGTAGTAGATTATCTTTGATGAACTTGAGGCGATCGTCACTGTCTAGGCTAGGAACTAGGACAGTGAGTACGTTAGTTATAGTTCTTTCAGCAGAAAGGTGCTGGTCAGTTTGATCGAGAATATGATCGATAAGTTCATCTTTCAGATTGGAGTCACTTGGTTCAGTCTCTATAAATGTAGGAATACTGACTCGAATTGCCACCTGATGAAGTATTTGGGCGAGAAGTTCAGGGTAGGGGCAGCGTATTTCGGCAATTTCTAACGCTTTTTTGAGCTGCTCCGGAGATAGGTAGGGAATAAGATTACAAAGAGCTGTTGCGGGGTAGGAGTAGCCAGGAAGGTAGTTCTGAACTATATCGAGTGCTTCTGATAATCTTTCTGCGGGGAGATAAGGGGCTAGGTTACCAAGGACTTCCGCTTGGTAAGCAGGATGGGTGATTTTAGTTTGAATCAGTTGCAATACTCTGGGAAATAGTCCTGCCGAAAGACGGGGGGCTAAGGCACTCAGCAGTTTGGCTCTATCGGCAGAGCTTTCGCCCCTAGGAACAATTTCCAGGACTGAGGAGAGTAGTGTTGGAGGGCAACAGAGAATCAGGAACTCGGTGGATTGAAAGGCGATTGTAGTCAATACATTAATCCGATTTTCTACACTTTTCAACTCTAAAGCAATCTGTATTATTTTTTGTTGTATTTGAGTTGAGAAATTGCAGCTTTTGTCACATACTACTTTTAATATTTTTACCTTTCTGGACTCATTATTAATGAACAACATAGAATTCAGGAATTCTTGCAATAATTGAGTTTCGAAAATAGGAATTTTAGCACCAATTTCTTCAAGAATTTCACTTCGATCATTTTCATCTTGAATACTGGAAGTAATCCTTAGAGCTTGCTTTAAAATCTGAGTTTCAGAACAGGGGATTTCGGCGATGGCACTTTGCAAGAGATATACCGGGTTATCCATCGATGAAGAGGCTCTTAACTTTATTTCCTTGTACACAAAAAATGCCAACTCTAATCCCTGTTGAAATACGAATTGGGATTGAGGAGAAGGTAGTTGAGCAGCAACTGATACCAGAGCAAAGGTCTTGTAAATTGGATTCTTAATAGTTGAAGCCAGCTTTAGTGCTTGTTTGAGTACTCGTTGACGTTTGGATGGAGGAAGTTTGGCGGCAATTGCACCTAGCGCAATGGCTTTATGGTGATTAAAATCATAAGGCGCGGCTGCTTTCAGAGCTTTTTTTAGCAATTTAGGTTTGGTGGGAGGGATGTAGCTGACAACTAAAGCTAGTAATCTTAATCTATCGGAGAATCTATCGGAGGAAGACTCAATAGATAAAACGACTTCAAGAGCTTTTTCTAGTAGTTCTTCAGACTCTAGCAGAGAAATTTTTTTCGTAATTGCCGCTATTATTTCTACTTGATTATTTTTGTATGACTTTCTGTGATTGACTATGTATTTTTTGGCGGCATTTAGCGCTCTTATTAACCATTCAGTCTTAGGCGAAAGGTGGGCAAGGATGACTGCTATAAAAAGAGAATCATCACACCGAATCAACAAGTCTTCAAATATTTCTAGTTCGAGTTCAAAGGGTGGAATTACTGACAGAAAATCCTTAAAATACAAGCCTTCACCATAAGGATTTTGAGAAGGATATATTTCTATGATTTCTATTATCTGCTTTAGAATATCTCCGCATTGCGAGGGATGATATTTTTGGGCAATATATGACAAAAATTCCAATTTTCTTCTCGTATCAGAAGAGCAAGCACTTAACTCTTTATCAATTACTTTCTGTCGTAGGTTAGATTTGGAGGAATGAATATTGTCTAGGAGAATTCTGGAAAACCAACTGTTAGTAAACTCCCATGAGATCATTTTTTGAAACAGGGAGTCACGTCCCGAGTAAGGTAATTTGGCAGCCACCGCAGCAAATACTTCACTGCGCATTTCCTCATACGGAATAACTTGCGTGGACTCTAGTACTTGTTGGAGCAGTTGGGGTTCCGAAGCAGAAAACTGGGCTATTACCTTAGTAAGTGCTGTACTTCGACTCCCCTCCAAAATGATTTGCGCTGTATCCAGTGCTTGTTGGAGTATAGGTTTGCGTTCCTCTGAGGGAAATTGGGCAGCCACAGCAGTCAATGCTAGACTTCGGCAATACTCATGCTGAAGCATTTGCGCAGTATTCAATGCTTGTTGGAGTAGTTGAGGTTCTGAAGCGGTCAGTCGAGCAACCACGGCGAAGAACGCTCTTGGTCTGTCCAATTGGGCTTCTGCGGCGTCCATTTCTTGCTGAATCCTAACCCTATCCTCATCACTAAGCGGTGACAGTTCTACCCTCACCTCTTCTTGAACAGATTTTTCCCCCTCACTACTAACCTCTTCCTTCGACCAGAACTCCTCTGGTAGCCCCTGCCCTGGCAACTCCGCCAGCACCTCCCGCACTACCCACTCACTACCCGTCAGGTTTAGCCCCTTAATCTTCTCCAGCCATGCGATCAAATCTTGCACCCAAATGGGCTGATCTTCTGAATTTGCTGTCACCGTCTCTCTATCTGCCACAAACAACCTCACCACCTAAAGTCAATCTGAACCGATCGCAAACCAATTCCAGAAATTCACGGCTTGCAAAGCCAAAGACAAACCCCTCACACCCGGAATGATATCAATGCTATCATTAAAGCAATCGAGAATACAACACCACCTCGAAACGGAGGCAGTCTATGGCAAATTTAATCGTCCGAAACATCGATGAAACCATTGTCAAAGCGCTCAAAAAGCGGGCAAGTCAGCATGGGGTCAGCGCCGAAGCCGAACACCGCAAAATTTTAGAACAGGCACTGCTGCAACCGCAAAGAAAATCGTTTGCAGAGGTGCTCAGCCAAATCCCCAACGTTGGCAATGACTTAGACTACGAGCGGGTACAGGATGACACAGCCAGCCAAGTATTTGATTGATACCAACGTCATTAGCGAACTCCGAAAAAAAAGCAATGCGAACCTCGGTGTTCTGCAATTTTTCCAGCAAGCCGCCGAGCAAGCTGCACCTCTCTATCTCAGTGTCATAACCATTGGCGAACTGCGGCGAGGGGTTGAACTCATCCGACATCGCGGCGATCGCAGCCAAGCAGACCTGCTAGAAAACTGGTTGCAGACCGTTTTAGAAGACTACGCCGACCATATTCTAGATTTCACTGCCCTGGATGCCCAGGTTTGGGGCAAATTGCGCGTTCCCCATCCTCAAAATGCCTTAGATAAACAGATCGCCGCCACTGCACTCACCTGCGGCTTAACCCTGGTCACCCGGAATGCGAGCGACTTTGCAGGGACAGGAGTTCTCCTGCTAGACCCTTTTGAAACCATTGAGAGTTTCTGAGGCAATCTCCATCCAGCAATACCCTCTCTATACACGCGTACCTGATGATTTGCTTCCGCAGGCAGGCTTGCCGCAATACTCGTAAAGAGATTGGATTAGGCGGGTGCAGATTTCAGCTCGATGCTCCAGCTGCGCAATTTGCCAACATCAATTCTGGCGCGATCCGCAACATTCAAAGTCCAAATACCCATCATGGGTTGTCCCACCATACCGCCAAGAACACCCGACACCGCTGAATCGTAAGTCGCGACTAGATTGTCAGTGGAGCCACCAAGTTGTGGATGAAGAACAGTGCTCCGACCCGCAGGCGAAGTCAGTGTGACCCGCAGGTCGCCGATGTAGGTATGCTGAATATCGACATTCACCTTGATCTGGGCCACCGTGCCGGATTGCGCGATGACGATTGTGCTCGAAATGCCTGCTGTCGTATTATCGGGAATGGAAGCCATCGGGTTGGCCTGACCGGAAGCGACCAGAGCGGCTGGCGCGGAACCTATCTTGAACGCCATAGTGTCACCCGGTGCTGCAATATCGGATATCACAAGCCCCGAATCGCGGCCATCCCATTCCCTCGAATTGGGCGAAGACGCAGCAGATAGGGCAACGCCCTGGATTGTGGCGTAAAGGTCGTCACCGTCACCACGGTTCGCGTCCAGTTCCAGATCGCGGCGGCCGTCCGCTTGGAGCAAAGCGCATTGGTAGTGTTTTGCGGAGGTGCCCTGCTGCAATTCGTTCGAACCCAGAATGTCGCAATGATAAACAGCAAGACCACTGGCTGGTAGTCCGAGAGTGTTCAGATTTTTGTGTAAATTGAGTCCTGAAGTACGTATTTACGCTGTTTCAGAGGCTCGATACACAAAATTCCGATCGCACCCGTAGTCCACGGTCAAGCCCCATCCTGGAACGATTTTCAACCAAGAAGTATTCGTTCGGCTTAGACGTGCGGTATTTCAACACTGTGTTGTAGTCGCCCTGACGTGCCTGGTGGTTGGCAGCCGTTTTCAAATCAATTTCATTGTCGCACCATCCAGCAAGATCGCGCAGATAGGCGCAGACCGGCGAGGGGCTAAGTCCGTTGTCGTTGTGGTTCCCAGATCCCATGAGGCAATAGCTGCCGATGCCGGCGCTCTTGACACTGTCACCATCACGTTCGCCGTAGTCGTACATGTCTGGGAAACGGCAAAGGAGATGGCCATTCTCGTGGCAGAATGTGCCGATGCTGAGATCGGCAGGCGTGCGTCCGAGGCTTGTCAGGAGATAGAGATCGGTTCTCATAGTGCCAAAGCGCAGATCGATATGCCAGTTGTGCGGCCACAACTCGCCACGATACTGTGTTTGGCCGGCATACATGATGTTGAGGGCATCGATGATATTCTCATTGCGCGAATCGAATTGCTTGAGATTGAGACCGTCTGCGACGGCGAGTCGAAGCGCCTCTTCGACCAGCAAATTGTTGACATAGAATTCGCGGTTCCTACTGAGAGTGTACGGGCCAGCAACGAAATTCGTGTATTTGAGTTTTCCGCTCGATACGCGATCGAAATATTCACGAGCCGAACAAATGTTGCCGTTGCGGTTGTAGTTCGCGCCGTTAAGCATCTCTTCTACGTCGGGGCGCGTAACGGTACTTGCGAGGTCTTGGAAATTCACCAGGATCGTTAAACCCTTGACCGTACCAATCGAGAGAACGCGACCCTCAAGCAGTCCCTGGTTTGGGCCTACGGTTCGCACTACTTCCGCCTCGCGTTGGCCTCCGGCCATCGCGGCGCGGCGCAACTTGCGAGCCCCGGCCCGTGCAACGATTGTTTCCTGCGATTCCTGTAGATGGCGCACCAATCCTTCGGGAACAGGTTCTGAAAGCGGTGTACCGGTCGAGCGGAAACTTCCGGCTGAGAGGCGGGCGTAGCAGAAAACGCCAAGCTCGTCGTCATAAATGGCCGAATACCCGTTCATATCCTCGTATCGTGCGTAATGCTCGTCGCCGAACACTTTGAGGGATATCTCTGGACCTTTCGACTGGCCGAATCTCAGGATTTCACCAAATATCGCGCTCATTTCATTACTCCTTATTTTATTTTGGCGTCGCCCCTGAACGCTGATCCATTTGCTGCGTTCGTTCCTCGATTTTTCGTATTCTGACCTCGTCGGATTCAGTCGCGTGCCGCTCCACGCCAGGCGGTGGGGGCGATGTTACGGAAATGCCTGTTGTTTCAAATCTGCCTCCGACAACCCGGGCGTAGCAGAACAAACCCAGCGAGTCGTCGTAGATGGCTGGAAATCCCTCTGGCGTTTCATACGTTGCGTAAAATTCGGTGCCTCTGACGATCAGGTCGACATCTGAACCGTTAGCCTGTCCTAGAGAAGCCTTTTCGCCGAACACACCTACCATGCGACGGTCATTCATACTTCTATTACGCCTCCTATGGGAGATCCAAATTAATTAATGGCACGTGATGTCCAACTAAATGTTTCGCAATATTAAAAATCGCAAAAGCATTTTAAGAATTATTAGAGCACAGCAGGCAAGTATTTGGTAGAAAAGCGAGAAAAAATTAACGTAACTCGTTCCCGCAGCGGTTCTATCAAGTCTATATCATTACAAGATGTCCATTAACATAGTTGGTTGATGTGGCGATCGCCTGACGAATCATGCTTTGGATTGCAGTTTTACCTCCAGAGCCTGACCGATCTCAATCACTCGTGCCATGTTAGCCGAAGCATATTCCGTCGCTTCATAGCGCTGGATTTGCTGCTCTTTAAGCCCCAATCGCTCCGCCAACTCCTTTTGACTTAGTTTAGCTGCAATACGAGCTTTAATTAGAGCAAGGGGTAACGCCTCTATAGAATCAAGACTAAAGACGAGTGGCTCGTCAGCAGGACGGTTAGTCAGCGCTTCGTACTCCACAATTTCTGCTTTCAGATCCTCGCACTGACTTTCCAGAGCCGTCATCTGGGCTTGCCACAGCAGCAAATTTTCCTGCTTTTTGTCTTCAGGATATCTAGCTAGCTCTGCTAATGCCTGCTCGAATTTCTGTACCTGCGCCTTGGTGATGCGGTATCGAGCGCTTTCCGAATCGTATACTTATGGACATGATGCAATCTAAGCTGGACATCAAGCTATTGGGATGTTTTGCCCTGACCTATGGAGATACCCCCATAGCGGAACTTTCCAGTGGGCGATCGCAAGCCTTATTGGCATATCTGGTCTTGCATCGCCAAACTGCCCAACCCCGCCAGCGCATCGCTTTTTCCCTGTGGCCGGAATCAACAGACGAGCAAGCCAGGGCGAATCTCCGCAAGGAGTTAAGTCGGTTGCGCCATGCTTTGCCAAACCCAGACGAATTCCTGCACGTAGATGCAAAAATGCTGCAATGGTTGCCCCATGGTAACTTTACGCTGGATGTGGCGGGGTTTGAAGCAACTGTGCGGGCGGCAGAGCAAGCCCCCGATCGCAATACCGCCCGCGATCGCTTAGAACAGGCGATCGCGCTATACCAGGGAGACGTATTACCCGATCTCACAGATGAGTGGGTATTACCAGAGCGCGCGCGCTTGCAGCAAATGTACATGCAGGCACTAGAGCGACTGGTAAACCTGACGGAAGCACAACGCGACTACCGGGTGGCACTAACCCATGCCCAACAGATGTTACGAGTCGATCCGCTCAATGAAGCCGCCTATGTCAACTTAATGCGATTGTATGAGTTGCAGGGCGATCGCGCCAAAGCTTTGCAGGTCTACCATCAGTGCATGACCGTGTTGCGCGAAGAGCTGGGAGTCGATCCCAGCGTTGCCACGCGCAAGCTGTACGAACAGATCCTGATAGAAGAAGATGCACCCAAGCAGGTGGGCGTGACATCCCGCAGCAGCTTGTCCGTCCCTTCACCTTTACTGCCTTCGCGATCGCTAGCATTATCCCCATTAATAGGACGCGAGTCAGAGTGGGCGTATATGCAGGAGTGGGCAGGCGCGATCCTGTCTGGGAAGAGCGGTGCGAATAGTGGCAGTACGTTTGCGGGTGCAGTATCCCAAGTACTATTGCTATTGGGAGAACCGGGAATTGGCAAAACGCGCTTGCTAGAGGAATTGCAAATACTAGCGCAGCAAGAGAGCGCTCTAGTAGTTTGGGGGCAAAGCTTTGCGGCGGAGATAATGCGCCCCTATGGCATCTGGATTGATGCATTTTAACAGCCCGGTTACGTCAGCACAGATGCTGTCATACAGCGGCTCGCGTTTGGCGGAAATCGGGCGAGACATGGCACGGGCAGAAGCTTTGTTCCTGGAGGCACAGGCACAGGCAACGAGAGTAGGGTTGGAGCTTTGCGATATTTACAGCGGGTTGGGAATCGTACACCGTCACTACGGTCGCTATTCCGAAGCGCGATCGCTACTCCAGCAATCATTGCGACTAGTACGAGCAGAGCAAGACCATTGGCGCGAGTGTACGTACCTCAGCTATCTGGCGATGACGGAATTGGAAGGCGGCGATCCATTGGCAGCTTTGCCTTACTGCGATCGGATCTTGCTAGTTGCCGATAAAATCAAAGGTGAAGGGAGCGAGGCAGCGATTGCCAATGCACTGGCGGCGTTAGTTCGCTATCGGTTGCAGTATCCCAATGCGGCGGCGGAGTTAGCGCAGGCGATCGCCACTTTGCAACAAGTCGATGCCAAGCGCATTCTAGCTTATGCTCTGATTGGAGCAGCGGCAGTCGATCTGCAATGCGATCGCTTGGAATTGGCGGTACGTCGAGCTGAATCTGCCTTGGAGAACGCGCAAATCATCAATCATCCTGGTGAGATTGCCCTCGCATGGGCAATTCTGGTACAGGGATTGTTAGGATTAGGAGAAATAGAACGAGCGAAAGTACAATTTGCAGCAGGTTATCCAACTCTCGATCGCCAAAATTTGAGCTTGCTTGCCCAAACCGCAGTCGATCGAGTACTAAACCAAATTCAAGATAGCAATACAGGATGACGCGCTACAGTTAGCGCCTAAAGGAGGTCAATATGTCGCTGGTAATTGTAGAAACCCTGGCAGATTCGCCGCTCGTCCCCGAAGAACCAACTGAAACCGATTTGCGGGTTTTGGGCTGTTTGACAGAACGTCAGTCAACATGGCGTTATTCGTTACTATCTCACGATCGCCTGCGTATGATTTGCACGTTTGATGCGCCCGATGTGGAATCCGTGCGAGAGTCTTACCGCAAAGGTGGTGGAGTATTTACGCGCATGTGGGCAGGCGAACCGATCGAACCAGAAGGGGTGCAACCACAAAGGAATACCAGCACTCTGAAAGTAGCTGAGGCTACCTTCCCAAATGGCTTTACGCAAGCAGAGTGGGATGCAGGAACTCGACGTGCGCTACCCTGCTACGCCGAACGTGGGTCAGAGTTCATCCAATCCTACTTGTCCCTCGATCGCACCCGCCTTATTTGCGAGTTCAATCCCCCCGATGCGGAGGTGATTCGCCAAACTCGCTACAAGCTAGGCATTCCCTGCGATCGCGTCTGGTCGGCAATGGTAATCTCACCTTAGGAGCAAGCTCATGACAGATTGGTATAACGAGGATCTTGCCTATATCCATGATGTTGGCTATAGAGATTACGCGCTGAAGTCTATGCCGGGGATTCTAGAAATCTTGCAACACGACAACATCTCAACTGGGTTAATTATAGATTTGGGGTGTGGTAGCGGACTCTCCACCGAAATCCTAGATCGGAATGGCTATCAGGTGCTAGGTATTGATATTTCCGGTGCAATGATTGAAATTGCCAAGACCAGAGTGTCAGCGGCTGAATTTCGCGTGGAATCGCTTTTTACCGCAGAAATCCCACCCTGTGCTGCGGTAATTTCCATTGGGGAATGTTTGAATTATCTATTCGATGCTAATTCCGATGCAATCCTGGATGCGTTGTTTCACCGTATCTATAATGCCCTACCCATTGGTGGTACGTTTATCTTTGATGCCGTTATACCTGGGCAAGTGCGCCCAGGAGAAATCGTGAAAAGCTTTACAGAAGGTCAGGATTGGATTGTCCTCTTAGAGAAGCAAGAGGATTTAGAGCAACAAATTCTTACTCGTCGCATTATTACCCTGAGACAGGTCGGCGACCTCTATCGCCGCACCGATGAAGTGCATCGCCAGCGATTATTCAACGCACAGCTATTATCTGAAGCCTTGGGCAAAATCGGATTTCAAGTGGAAATGCGCGATCGCTACGGGCAGTTTAGCCTGCCACCTGCCCGCGTTGCCTTCATTGCCCGCAAACCAACAGGAATTATGTAAAGCGATCGCGCGGTGCAACTATTGCAAGAGCAACTAAGGGCGACAACCAGACAAAGCTGAAAAGTGGAAAGGGGCGATCGCCCAATCCCACCACTTGCATTCTGACTACTGCCATGTGGCAGTGACAAACTTGAAAGTATCCCTGATAATGGTAATACCTATATTCTGGAGGAGAATCTATGGCTCCAGTTATTTCCGAAAAAGTCCGTTGGACGATCGCCGATTTAGAAGGTTTTCCCGATAACGGCAATTGTTACGAGATTATTAATGGAGAACTGTTTGTGACCCGCGCTCCACACTTAGACCATCAGGATATTATCGGTTTAATTTATGCAGCATTACTACAATGGTCACTTTCAAGCGGGTTGGGTAAACCTTTTATCGCACCAGGCATTATATTTTCTGAATCTGACGCGGTGATTCCCGATCTAATTTGGATTAGCCATGAACGGCGATCGCAATTAACTGATAGTTCGGGTCATCTGACAGATGCTCCAGAACTGATTGTTGAAGTTTTGTCTGATACTGAAAAAGATAAAAAACGCGATCGCGAAACTAAATTAAAACTATATTCTGTTGAAGGAGTATTTGAGTATTGGATTGTCGATCGCCAACAACAAGCGATCGAAGTTTATCGACGAGAGAATGGCATTCTCAAGAAAGCTATGACTTGGTTTAAGGCAGATCGGATCGTGAGTCCACTATTGCCGGGATTTAGTTGCGAAGTAGCATCTCTATTTTAAAAGAACGGATAAAGTTAGCAACCAGTCAAAGCAGTAAAAGAGATATTTTAATTTATAAAAATAGCCCGTAAACCGATTTTAAGTTAGGGATCGGTAAAGGATCGCTTTGGGGACGGTTTCGGATCGGTGCGATCGATATTCTGACAAGTACACGACTTGGAAGGTTATTCAAGCCGAGGACAGAATGTCAGATGAGTCTAAGCAGGCATAAGCACCTCCAATACCTGAGCTATAGAACGTCCGTTGGCAAACAAGCCATGAGCCAACTCCAGTAGTTGAGCAAGCGCTTCACGCGAGAGGGAATGGAGCTTCTGCCCGATGGTTTGCGTTCCCTTAGCAAACGAAAAACTTTCCGATTTTCCGCCCGAGCCCGTTACGCGTTGGAGCAAAGACTGCGCTAGACAACATAAACGCAAGTGGCGTTTGACCGCTTGCTGGTTGCGTACCTGAGCCGCTTCCAATCCTGTAACTTGCTTGCAGAACTCATGAAAGACTTCACAAGACCAGCGATAGTTCCAAGTTTCCATGATGCGCGTGCTTTCCCAATGTTGGGCATCCGTGAGTAAAAAGCGCGGGGCATCACCCAAGTCCGACTGCTCGTGTACAATGACCAAACGCTTGCGTCCATAGCGTTTCAGCCGTATCACTTTCGTAAATGCCCACATGGTCTTACTTTGACCATTACGACAGGCGATCGTCACAGCCCGAAAGCTCTGAGGATGCTGAGACCGTAACAGGGTGGCGACAGCATCAACTCGTTGCCACTGGTTATCCCAAAGGATATGTCGCGATGATTCAATTTCGCTGACCCAGTGCTTGCCCTTACTTTCAATCAAACGCGTCAACTCCAGGGTCAATACGCCGTTGTCAAAAGCATAGTGGGCGTTGGGGAACTGTCCCTCTGTTTCCAGTTGTTCCACGAGGTCTCGCACGATTTCCGTGCGTTTACGATACTCCAGCCGATTGCTCTGGTAGCTGATTAACTCGCTCAGACGCGCCATTACCTGCCCCATCTCCGTGTAACTCTGTTGTGCGCTCATCTGCAAATATGCTTTCTCTGCCTCCTGCCAATTCGGTGGTTGCACTACCACGTCTAACCCATCGATATACTCCCGATTGGAGATTACTGCAGTCACCACTGTTTGGTAGTTGCTCATGCGATGCTCTACATAATCGTAACTGCGTTTGACTCCAAAGATTTCTTTGCCCCGTTCGTGATGTGCCAACGTCCAATCCAGGCTGATTACCTCTTTCCCCTTGCCTTGATGCTCCGATGATAATGTCTCCCGATGCTTTTGCATTAACTCTTCGCTATCCCACCCTGCCTCAAACACTGCCTCGTGCATTGCCCGTCGGCTCACGGCTTCTCCCTCTGGCCACACTATTTGGCTGTGGATCCCTTGTAATGTCTTGTTGGGACTTAGAATCAAACCATTGACATATCGACTGACGTGGTTAAATCCCTCTTCGCGACAAAACACGCTGCGATATGCCTGCATCCCTTTAGCTATGGTTGGTGCTACTCCTACCAGGCTGAAAAAAGGTAATAACATTGGCAAAACAAGGCTTTTTCGTCGTTTATTCCTTCATCTTAGCCTTTTGTTGCCCTTTTTAGACCTTACCTGCTTAACCTTCCAAGTCGTGCAAGTAGATGCTGCCACCAATGGAACACCAGTCTACTACGCGATCGATTGTGCCCACGCCACCCATTTTGCTGGGGTACTGACCCCTGGTGAATCCTGGGATGACGTTGTTTCCCAATGCGGGACATCTCGTACATATGGCCTCCCATATCTATATCCGCACCGGGCGCTATCACGATGCCGTCTTGTCCAATCAACGGGGCATCAAGGCAGACAATGCCTACCTGGCTCAAACCCCAGCGCAGGGGATTTATCCGCTCGCCTATAAGCCCCACAATCACCACTTCCTCTGGTTTGCAGCGCTGATGACCGGCCAAAGTAAGATTGCTTTAGAAGCCGCCGAACAAACCGCCAACGTCGATCCTAAACTGATGGTAGAAGGGGAGCTAGCCGGAGCCTTGCAGCACTATTCACTGATTCCCCTGTTTACCCGACTGCGGTTCGGCCAGTGGGATGAAATTTTAGCAGCATCGGCACCAAAACTTCCCTATCCCAAAGGCATCTGGCACTATGCGCGGGGCAAGGCATTTCTGAGCAAGGGACAAACAACTCAAGCAGTTTGGGAGCTTAAACAGTTGCAGGCGATCGCTGCCAACCCCACCCTTAAAGATCTCAAAATCTGGGGCTTTAACAGCACCGCCAGTGTCCTGGACATTGCCGCAACCGTGCTATCTGGCGAACTAGAGGCTCAAGCGGGGCAATATGAGAAGGCGATCTCCCATCTACAAACTGCCGTTAAACTTGAAGATGCGTTGGTTTACACGGAACCAGCAGACTGGTATCAATCCACCCGTCAGGTACTGGCACGAGTATTGCTCAAGGCAGGAAAGGCAAGGGAAGCGGAACAAGTCTATCGAGCCGATCTGAAAATCTATCCTGAAAATGGGTGGTCTTTGTACGGTTTGTCGCAAAGCCTGAAAACTCAAGGCAAAATAACAGAGGCGCGATCGCTCCAAACTCGATTCCAAGCAGCTTGGAAGTACGCCGATATTCCGTTAACGGTCGCACGGTTTTAATCCACAAACAGGTTAGGGAATTACGGTTAAATAATGTCCAAGTTGGTATAACGCTTTAGAGCTTCTTGAAATATCTGGCAACCGGCCACAGTCCAAAGCCTGCCTTTTCATAGGTGCGGCGTGCTGGGGCATGGCCGGGATCGCTTCCAGTTTCAACCATTGCAATAGACATGCCAGCGTCTTTCATCCAAGCAAGCGCAAATTCTATCAAAGCGCTTCCAGTGCCTTGACCTTGAAAGTCCGGATCGACAGCAACCATGTAGATTTCACCCATACTGTCCTCTAAGTGTAGTTTCACGACTACAAAGCCCGCAATAGAATTTGCATCGATCGCAACCCACACATTAGTATCTTCCGCAGTGCAGACATCCTCAACCGCTTTTTGCTGGCTCGCATGCCAACCATCGGGATAGAATGCGCGGTACACGTCTGCATCCATCGAGTTCTGAATCGATTTAAACACCGGAGTCCATGCTCGAAGTGAAAGACGAACAACGGCATCAAGGTGCTGAGGTTTGTACGATTCAATTTGCATTTCAGTATGAACCCCAGAATAAATCAGAATTATAGCTGATGAAGTCTAACAACTTTTATCTCCAAGGAGCATCTACTATGCCTCTAAAAATCGCAATTCCACTGCTTAATCGCATCTAAGTAAAGCTTCATGTCGTGGTCTTCTATTGCATCTAACCGACCTCCACCGTTTTTCTCAACCATTTCACGAAAAGATGTGAATGTGCCATCAACCGAATCAAGAAAACGGAACCACAGCCCAGGATCGTTATACAGTTTCTTCTCTTCTGAAATATATAGAAACGAACCAACATGACTGTAGCTCATAATGCGAGATGGTAATCGGGTAACTATATCATTATTGTTTTGAAAACGAAAAAAACGATATTTCGCCTCTACATTGAAGATTCGAGATGTTTCAAGAGTCATGGCGCGTGGCTGCCCAAAAGTATACGTCGATATGAAAGGCAAATCCATATGGATGAGTCTTGCCGCAGCAATAGTCGCCATAGCGCCTCCCAAGCTGTGACCTGTTAAAAAGAGAGGTCGTTTTTTTCGATCTTTCAAAGTTTTGTACTTCTCAAATAATTCTTGCCAAACATCGCTGACCGAATTCCAGAAACCACGATGAAACTCCCCAAATATGGCTCTTTCAGGAAACATATTCAAGTTGTCTAACCAATCAGTAATTTCATCAGTACCTCGGAAAGCAAAGCAAAGATAGTTTTCATGTTCTATTAATGCTGCTTGGGCACTGTTTTTAGAAACACCGAAAATCTCAATAAAATTTTCATCTTCTTCCTTTAAATTTTTAAGGATTTTAACTTCGTCTGGAGCAGGATTGTTGTCTGACTCCCTGGTGTAAATTTGTCCAGCAATTCTTGCCATCCAATAAGCATTAGGTTTACTCAGAGCCGTTGTGTATTGTTCTACATTATTCATGAATTTTTCCTGGAATTAAAAAAGCCATTGAGGCAGAAAGCTCATATCCTTCATTTAAGGTTATACGCAGTCCGCTCTAAAAATAGTCATTATGCAGAAGATTTCTATTCAATCTCCTCATTTTAAGGAAATATACAGGTAGTTTTTCGATCGCTGCTTCGATTACAGAAACGATTACAGAAAGTCGTTCCTCTAAAAAAGTGTTGTTTGTTATTCGTGCCTGAAAAAGTAAAAAGTTTTGTTTATTTCTCACAAAAGTGCCTCTTACCGCTCTAGCATTTATCTTTGTTAGGATTTGTCTAGTAATTGTTAAGGTGCATATGAACTCTGCCACCGATTTAGCTGACCTGCGTATCTACGACACCACGCTGCGCGATGGCGCACAGTGCGAAGGGCTGTCCCTCTCTGTCGAAGATAAGGTGAATATTGCCCACAAGCTAGATCGACTCGGTATTCCCTTTATTGAAGGGGGCTGGCCGGGGGCAAATCCCAAAGATGGTGAATTTTTTCGCCGCATCCAGGAGCAGCCACTGATGCAGGCGGAGGTTGTAGCATTCTGCTCCACGCGGCGACCCGGGATCGTAGCTAATGAAGATCCCATGCTAGTGCCAATTGTGGCGGCTTCTACGCGCTGGATTACGGTATTTGGGAAATCCTGGGACTTGCACGTCACGGAAGGGCTGCGTACCACCCTGACGGAAAATCTGGAGATGATCGCAGATACGATCGCCTACCTCAAACAACGCGATCGCCGCATCGTCTACGATGCCGAACACTGGTTCGATGGCTACAAGCACAATCGCGAATATGCCATCTCTACGCTCAAAGCTGCCGTCGATGCGGGCGCAGAATGGCTGGTGCTGTGCGATACCAACGGCGGCACGCTGCCGGACGAAGTGGGAGCGATTACCAGGGCGGTGAAAACCTGGGCAGAGGCATATGGCGATCGCGTCCAAATAGGCATTCACACCCATAACGATTCTGGTGTGGCCATCGCTAATGCGCTTGCCGCCGTACAAAATGGGGCAACGATGGTGCAGGGGACGATCAACGGCTATGGCGAACGCTGCGGTAATGCCAATCTCTGTACGTTAATTCCCAACCTGCAATTAAAAATGGGGCGATCGTGCATTGCCCCCAGCCAACTGCAACTATTGACAGAAGTGTCGCGCCAGATTAGCGAGATCGTGAATTTGGCACCGGACGATCGCGCGCCCTTTGTAGGACTCTCCGCCTTTGCCCATAAGGGAGGCATTCATGTCAGTGCCGTGCAGCGCAATCCCATCACCTACGAGCATATATCGCCCGAAAGCATCGGCAATCGGCGGCGCATTGTCATTTCCGAGCAAGCGGGCTTGAGTAACGTGCTATCCAAGGCTGAGTCGTGCGGCATTAAGCTGCAAAAGGACGATCCCGCCTGCCGTCAGATTCTGCAACGCATGAAGGACTTAGAGCAAGTGGGTTACCAATTTGAAGCGGCGGAAGCCAGTTTCGAGCTACTGATGCGCGATGCCATCGGCGATCGCCCTTGTTTCTTTAAGCTGAATGGATTTCAAGTCCACTGCGATACCTATTGCGATGAATACTCCTGCGGTGCCGTCAGCGCCCTAGCTACAGTCAAGATTACGGTCAAGGGCGAGCAAAAACTGACGGCTTCGGAGGGCAACGGGCCGGTCTCGGCGCTGGATTCGGCTCTGCGCAAGGCGTTAGTGGATTTTTATCCCGCGATCGCTACCTTCTATCTCACTGACTACAAAGTGCGGATTCTCAACAGCAATGCCGCCACCTCTGCCAAGACTCGCGTTTTGATCGAATCGAGCAACGGTTCGCAGCGCTGGACGACCGTTGGCGTGTCGGGCAATATTATCGATGCGTCTTACCAGGCTTTAGTAGAAGGATTGGAATACGGTCTGATGTTAGCGGGTTTGCATAATCCTGTGAGTGCGGTAAAATGCCCTGATTAAGGAAATTTCCAGAAAACAAAATCTCTGTAGGGGCAGGTTTAGCCCAAATCCAATGGTTATAGTCTGGAATTTACTCCAAAACCTGCCCCTAAACTAGGGGTATGTTTTCTCTCAGAAATCTCCTATGCCTAAATTCAACATGCGCCAGTTTTCGAGGCGATCTCTCAATACATGGACGATCCTAATAGCCAGCCCAATTCCTACGAGAAAGCCCTAACCGACATTACAGAAGATTTAGCGAATCTCCGTGCCAATTTGCTGGGTAAGCTGGGGCGCGAGATTATCAGTCTGCAAACTCAGAAAAGCGAGCTGACCGAAGACATTCAAAAGCTGCAAGCACAGAGAAAAGAAGTTGAGGTGCAACTGATCGCCGAGCAGGGTTTAAGCGCACAGGACATACAACGGCAGCAGTGGATCGAACAACTGGCTCAGTCCATTGCGGTACATCTGAGAGCCGAAGTAGATGCCAGCAATGCCCAGTCGATGCAGCGACACTCGGATACGATCGAACGTTTGACTGTAGATCTAGACAATACGTTGCAAGTGGTGTTTCAGTCCTTGCAGCGAGATATCGAAACCTATCAAAATGACTGGGAGCGCCAGATGCAGCGCATGCACGGTCAGCGGCAACAGGCCGAGCTATTACTCGCTGCCCTGATCGAACGCATAGACCAGCAGTTGGAACGCGCTAAAGCCCTGGAGCAAGACGCAAGCGATCGCAGCCATATGGCTCTCCCCGCCGAAGTACAGGGGGGACAACAGACACAACCTATTATCTATGTCTCAGCATCTCCTCCTCCTAGCGCGGCTAGATCTGCTTTTGGGATTAGATCTATTTCTCACAACTGGTGGAAGGGTTTTCTACTGCTACTAGGAGCAGCGATCGCCCTATCCCTGCAAAATATCTTACTGCGGATTATTTTCGTCCCCGTTCGCATTTTCGGTAGCGTTCAGTTCGGCGGACTGGTTGGCGGCATAACCGCGAGCTTGTCAAATCCCAGTGCTGCGCACGCGATCGTCGTCCTGCTGTTGCGGATGGTCTTTGCCGTGCCTTTGATGTGGTTGGTAGCAAGCCAGGTGTTCCGTGTCAACGTGGCTAAGGATCTCAAGGGATTGCTCAAGCCAGAGCGTCGCCTGCTGCTAGCTAGAGTAGGTTTGAGTTCCCTGGTGCAATTTATCTCCTTCGTGCTGTTGTATATGGCGATCGCCTCAATGAAACCAGCGATCGCCACAGGATTGTTCTTTACTTTCCCAGCGGCTAGCATTCTACTAAACTGGATATTTTTCAGCGATCGCCCCCATGCTGGTAAATGGCAGGTATTTGCCACGATCGCTCTGGGGGGGATGCTGATCTACAATCTCTTCGGGTTATTCGGTACTGCTGCGGACAAGCTCAACCTGTGGGGTGGAGTGGCTGCCATATCGTCGGGTATTACTTTTGCCATCTATTTACTTACGTCGCAGGCCTGCTTTCGGCAAATCAATCCTGTTTCCTTCACGACAATTAACTTTGCCATGCTCCTGGGTTTCAGTATTCCCTTCACTCCTTTCTTCTGGTCGTCATTCTCGCCCAGTCCTGGTTTGTGGGGGATGGGAGCGGCGATCGCCTTGACTACGGTATCGGGGTACATCCTGACCCACTTTGGCACGAAGTTGATGGGGGCGGCACAAGCCTTGATTGTCAGTGCCAGCAGCCCAGTCCTTACAGCGGTGCTGGCGCTCGCGATCTTATCGGATAGTTTGTCTTTATCGCAGGCAATCGGCATCTGCTTGGTTTCGGTTGGCATGGGATGGCTGAGTTGGCAGAGCATCGGTCGCAAACAGCCCGGATCGGCTTAGATCCTGTTTTTAGGCTTTAGTTTTGATATAAGCGATCGCGTGCTGCCAGATCACCATGCTGTGGGTAGCCCCACCATCACTGGTGTGAATGCAAAGACAATGCTCGTCGATCCACTTCACTTGTCCCTGGATTAGATCGCCCGTGAGGAGCTTTAGCTCTGCGGCTTGATTTTCTTTAATCAGGTTGTGGACGCGACGAATGCTGGGTAGGGTAATATTCAGGTCTGACATCGATTGATTAACTCGTTGATTTGATAGCCATAGACAGATCGTTGATGTATAGCTATAGCCAATAGGCTTAGGACGGGGTGCAGGGGTTTCACCCCTGCGTGGGGGCGCAGCCCCCACACCCCCTGTTCTAACAGATCTGTCTACGGCTATATTAGCTATCTAAGCCAAGCCTAATTCTAACTTAAGTAGTTCGATTGACTCGCTGGCAATGTAATTATCGCAGTAGATGACCTCAAGAGGGCGGATGCGTTCTGGTCGGATGATGGCGATCGCTTCGTCTAATTCCTGCCGACCTGAGTGCCCGGCGATCGCCAGATCGGCGCTGCGAGCCACCGTTTGCAAGCGATAGGTATCCTGCGGCAATACCGAAACCACCAAAATATCATCGCCGCGAATGCTATGAATCAGGCTCTCTGCCAGCCGTAGCGCCCCCGTACTGATCGATACTAAGCCAACATAACTACCTGCGGGCAAGTCGCGAATGCGCTGAATTTCTTTGCTGTAGTTGTAGATGTCGATCGCGATTACTCGCACGTTATGGCTGCCTGCGGCTTTACGGGCGGCATCCAGGTAAAACCGATTGGTAACTACAGTGCCAGCGCTAGTATGCTCTAAGACCTGTGGCAAATCCTCAAGCGGCACGATCTGGATGGGGATATCGAGGGCTTGCCCTAGTTCCATTGCCATTATTTTCGCAATGCCAGGATCTTCATGCCCAGAAACAACCAACAGTTGCGCGTTAAAACTCAGCCGCCAATCCACCTCTCGCGACATTAATTCCTTAGCTTTAGCGAGCGAACACCCAGCCGCTAACATCTTATCGAGGCATTCGCGCAATAGCTTTAAGGGTAACTCAGAAGCAGAAGTATTACTATTGCGATCGCTGACATAAATACCAGAACCGCCTCTGGCTTCGACCATACCTGTCTGTTTTAGTTGCTGATAAACTTTATTGATCGTGTTGCGATGCAGCCCCGTCCACTGAGCCAACTGTCGCGTGCTGGGGAGTTGCTGACCGGGTTGATATTGGCGCGTGGTAATGGCAAAGCTAAGCTGATCGTACAGTTGGGTAGAAGCAGAAATTTCGCTATCGGCCTTAATGAAGAACTGCACCATAGTTGTCTTGCCCAGAGCCTACAGGTTGCACTTAAAGATCGTACCGCTGTAGATTTGAAAGCAATTATCCCACAGACTCTCTTTCACTCGAAATAGATCGATTTTAGGATCTATTTCTTTGAGAAAGTCGGGATACGCTAAAAACATTTCCGCAAAATCGTTAAAGTCATCTTTACCTTCGACTTGAGGCATGGAGGTTGACAACCAGGCGCTCAAACTTTGCCAGCGCTCCTCTACAGTGGGAGCAATATGTTCGAACGATCGCTTGACCTCAAACTGGATGCCTTCGGCAAACTGGTAGCAATTATCGTGAAATCTTAAAATGCAATTTTGCGCTGGCAGGTGCAGATCGCAAATCCGCACCAGATCTAAAATCTCTTCTTTGCGCGCAAGCTGATGTTTGGCATCTACCGTGACAACCTCTCCATAAGTTGGCAAGAGACCGTATACCCGCTGGCTGACATCGCTCCAGTTGAACTTAATTGGATGCGCAGTGCTATCCTTACCAGGTTCGGGATTGCATACAGCATAAATTCCACTTTTATCCGGTGCTGGTTCAAAGTAGGCGACCGTATGCACGTTAATTGAGGAAATTGCGCTTAAGCTCGTCCACAGTGCTGGGATCCCGGCTTCAATTAGCTTTTGTCCGTAGAATTGCATTTCCCCCAAGCGCCCGATCCGCAAAACCTTGAGGTTGCGGCTGGGGATCTGGGTTTTGGCCGTGTACGGATCGATGCGAAAAATTTTAGCTAGCTTTGTTGCCGCCTCTTGCTTGCGATCGCTAGGGACGGGATGGATAGACAGAAAACCCAAATTTTGTCCGCCTACAGCGGCGATCGCCTGGGCGATGCCATCTTTGTGCTCTTTCAGATCGGCATCTTCAATCTCTTGCAAGCCCTTACGCGCCTGCGCTAGAAGCTTAGTCTGGGAGCAAGATTTTAAAACATCCCGATAGATTGCCTCTGCCCGATCGGATTTACCCTCAATTTTGTAGAGATCGGCGGTGGCGATCTGTACCTGTGGATCGTTGGGGTTAACTTTGAGGAGTTGCTGCAGTGTTTGAGTCGCTGCGGGCAGATCTTTGCGCCCCAATTGCTGCTCGAACACAGACATCAGATTTTCCAAGCCCATATTTTGCCAACTAATTGCGATTTTTATTAGTTCGTACCAAATCCCGATCTATTAGCCCTTTTCTTGGAGTCTGCACAGGCAGACTGTGTTTGTGTAGCCGCGACTTCTAGTCGCCAGGCAATGTAGGGGGTAATTGATGCAGATTTGGTATCAAAGCCAGTGTCGCAATTATACCCAACTCCACGAAATCGAACCACAGAGACGAGGTGCAATTTGCATACGACCAGAATCTCTGTGGTTAATTAAGCGGAGAAAATTGTATATACCGAAAAACTTCTAACTGCAAATTTGCTGTCGATCCCCTGTCCTTAGAGGACAGGTTTGGCTAGAAGTTATTGGATTTTACCACTGGCGATCGGGCAAAAACTGCCTCTACACCAATGAATTTTCCAGCAACAAAAAATCTAGAAGCGGAAGCCAACACCTGTTTGTACGGAAGTAGCGGTGCCACCTGTGGTGCGATAAGCGTCAAATGCAAAAATTGCATTGGCAAAAACGACCATATTGCTATTAGGTACGGTGTAGTCAACTCCAGGTTGCAGGACAAAACTAGATTTGTTGCCAACTGGGGTATTGGAGTTAGCTATTGCTGCTCCTACACCTAAGTAGACGTCGGTATCGAAGTTAATTGGTAGATCGTAGGAAATAGTTGGCACGACAGCCGTGTTAGTACCAATTAATACCTGGGTTCTTAAAGAAACTGGCATTTCTAGAAACTTATAGCGCAGGGCAATCACCCCGGCTGCGGTTTTGCCTTCACCGGCTCCTGGAGTGCCTTCACTCAGCCCAAAGCTGCCACCGACACCAATATAGCTACCGTAGGCGGGTTGCGCTTGGCTCGGTGCAGCCGCGATCGCTGAAATACAACCCAGTAGCCCAACTCCAAGTAGAACCTTGAACAAATTTTTCACAGACTTGTTCCTCGTATACGAAACTTTTGATTTAAAAGCAGTCAGCTTTGTTGCGTTGGATTCTAACAGAAGATTTTCCAAATAACACACTTACTCGCGGCAGATTTTTATAGCCGCAGTACAGATCGGTTAGTGCAGGGGCGGAACCCCGTCATAAGCTTGTTGGCTATAGCTATTAGATCGCGAGATTTGGTGTTTTTAACTAAAGCTCGAGCCACCCTAGTAGGATCGACGATTTTCACCCAAATTTGTTGCCTACCAGTTACAAATTCCTTAAGCTAGGTCGACTCTGTGGCATCTAAGGGGTAGTAGCCGCGCTCAAAAGCAAAGCGCACGATTTGCGAGCGATTGTCCAAATTCAGCTTAGTCATGATGCTGCTTAGATGAGTCTGCACCGTACGCGGACTTATCTGCAAGCGTTTGCCAATCTCTTTGTTGGTTAGCCCTTGTACCACCTGGCGAAATACTTTCTCCTCTGATGGAGTAAGGCCAAAGTTCGCGTTTGGTGCGGTGGGAGTATCGAATCGATCGGGGGAGATAATCGGCGGTACGATCTGCTGGTTGGGATTGTAAAAAACCATCTCTGTTTTGCCGAGGATGAGGCGATCGCTATGCTTAATCGCAACTGGGGCGATCAGGCGGTGTCCGTTGACAAAAGAACCATTACGACTGCCCAAATCTACCAGATAGAAATTACCAGCGCTTTCTTGCTCGCTGTCGGGCAAGTTGTTGGTATGAGATTTTGGCTCGGCCAAGCTAGATGTTTGCTCCAGGTTCGGATTAGCATAGCTGTCATTGTTTTCTGCAATAGGTTGGATGTGGCGATCGATAGGAGGCTCGATCGCTTTACCAACGAGTTGGATAGTGGCATGATTGCGAGATGCCCACTTATCATTCAGTACAATTGAATTGTTATACCCCCGCCCAATTGTCCAAAACTCAGCTTTTGTGAGGGCAACGAATTTCTCCCCATCTACAGTGTCAATTACTAGATGGGGAAAAGGGTATGTTGCATCTTTGTGAAGTTCAAACAAGAGTTTTATTCGCAACGCGACTATGGTGTAAGCATACCCAGGTTGCAACTTTTATCTGACAGGCTACAAATATTTGTATATTTGGGATTATAGCTATACGCGATGTGCATCTTTCCCCCATTCCCTAAATTCCTCTCCCAGAGCAGGAGAGGGACTTTGACCGATTCTGGCTCCCCTTCACCTGTCTTGGGAGAAGGGGCTGGGGGATGAGGGAGTACGTTAGTTGCACATTGCGTCATCTAGGAATTTGTAACCAGGGTGTTAATTTTGGCAAGAGCTACCGGAAAGTTATGGTTTGGATTGTTATTACTATAAATTTGCTGTTAAGCCTGGGCTTAATATGGGCTGCTTGGCAAGTTTGGCAACTGCGAGTTGCTTTGGCAGCAGCGGCTGATAGTGTAGATAGCTGGGCAGCCGCTTCGCAGAGGGGGTTATCGGTATCTCCTCCTGCTATTTTAATCGCGCAGAAAGGATCGGCTGCTTTAAAACAAAAGTATTGGGCATTCTTACCTCAGATCCAAAAAATTCAGCTAGTTTTATTTACTCTGGGGCAACTGCAATCTTTAATAAGATGTATGAGTTTATCCCCAAGGCATCGGCACAAAGCCCGACCTGAAAATTTAAAAAGGAGGGATCTCCATGTCAAACGGCGCGGGTAAATTTTTAGGTGGTTTTTTAGTTGGCAGCGCGATCGGCACTCTAGTAGGCTTATGGATCGCACCAAAATCTAGTAAGCGTACCAAGCGCTTGCTGCGTAAGTCTGCAAACGCCTTACCAGAAATTGCAGAGGAATTAACTGCTAACGTGCAGCACCAGGCCGATCGCCTGACAGAGTCCGCTCAGAAAACCTTAGTAGAAGCCCTGGAAAGATTGCAGACAGCGATCGCAGTAGGGCAAGCAGCTAGCCAGAAACTGCGTCAAGAGCTCAGCGTGTCGTTAACAGACTCCGAGCGCAATCCACCGGACAATGACTCTCTATGAATAATTCTCTATGAAAGAACCTATATTCTGGTTGGCATTGTCTTTTCTGCTAGTAGCAATTAGCCTGACGATCCTGCTTGCTAGCGCTATCCCAGCTTTTCGAGAATTGGCAAGAGCTGGTCGCAGCGTGCAAAAGCTCGCCGATGTCATCTCGCGCGAACTGCCGCCCACATTAGAAGCTATTCGCCTCACGGGTTTGGAAATCAGCGAACTGAGCGACGAGCTAAACCAGGGTGCCAAAAATGCTGGCGAGGCAGTCAAACAGGTGAATGAAGGAATTAAGGGTGCCAAAAACCAGGCGCAAAAAGCTTCGATCGCGACTCGCAGCGCGATCGCTGGCATCAAAGCTGGTTGGAATGCCTTCAGCCAACCCCGACGCTCCAGACGGCCATCCAGTCTCGCAAACGATTCTTCCCCCCCCAAACAACTACCACCCTTTGACGATAATTCGAGGTTCGATATAGAGCCAAAATAGTCGGGGAATGATGGGTTATAGAGGTTAGTCTTTTAAAGCATCAAGAAGTCTTATCAAATTAGGTAAGTCATTCTGCACTACATCCCAGATTGTCTCAACATCTACCCGATTATAGTCATGAACGAGGATGTCTCTCATTCCAGCAATATCACGCCAGGGAACTTCTGGATAATTTTGCCTAAACTCAGGCGATAATCGTTTTGTTGCCTCACCAATAACAAGAATGCGCCTGAGTACGGCATCCTGCTTTTCATTGTTAGACAGGAACTCATCCAAAGTAACACCTGCTGTATAGGCAAAGATTTTTCTAATCGCCTCAATAATATCTAGAATCGACTCTTTATCCCTCGGCATAAATAATCTTAGCGGAACCTAATATGTTTTGACGGCGGATGTAATTCGGATCGACTAAGATGGCAGACTTGCTAACAAGATCGACTTTCCGAGCGAACAAATCCTCAAGCTCATGTTTCATTCGGGCTTGTAAAATCAGATTCTTTCGAGCATTCTCGTCATAGGTAAACAGCACATCAACATCACTTGGGTGCTCTCCATTGACTCGAAAGTCATCCCTCAGAACTGAACCAAACAAAGCGATCTCAGCGATTTGCCATTTTTTGCAAAAGCTAGCAATATTATCCAGGGTCGCGTTCAGACGTTGAAAAACTAATTGCATCGGTACGGCACTAACAGCAATATCTACCTTAGGGTGCTGTTCTTGTTCGTCGTACTTACCTTCCCAGGCAAACGCGGTTCGCGTTTGCGATCGCGGATAAGATGTATTGGGGTCATGCATGGATTGCGGAGGCATGGGCTAGTCCTGAAGGGTAACGCTCTGCAAAAATTATAGCAATTGTGAGAGAATTCAAGCATCTCCTAGTTAGAGACTGGTGAATATGGCTAGTAATTGGCAATTAATTCCACCTGTAGAACCGCCAACCTGGTTAGTCGATCGCGCGGGTATCTATGCCGCCCAGTTACTTTGGCAGCGGGGATGGCGCGATCGCGATCGCGTCGAAGCATTTCTCGATTGTGCAGCCTATACGCCCACAAGCGCGGTTGCCTTTGGTGCCGAGATGCAACAGGCAGTTAAGCGCATTAAACAAGCTTTCGAGCGCGATGAGAAGGTGTTGATTTGGGGTGACTTTGATGCGGATGGGATTACAGCTACATCCGTCTTGTGGGAAGGTTTGGGACAATTCTTTCCTCAGGAGCGCAGATTGTTTTATTACATCCCCGATCGCCTGGTGGCATCTCATGGATTATCGCAAGCGAGTATCGAGCGACTGCACTCCGAACATAATTGCCAGTTAATTATTACCTGCGATACGGGCAGCACTAACCTGGATGAGATTATTTACGCGCGATCGCTTGGCATCGATCTCATCGTTACCGATCATCACACTTTGCCTGCCGAGCGCCCGCCTGTGGTAGCGATCGTCAATCCGCGCTATCTAGAACCTACTCACCCACTCTATCATTTATCAGGCGTGGCAGTTGCTTTCAAACTAGTGGAAGCTTTGTATGAGGGGATGCCGATCGATCGCACCGCAGTGGAGCCTTTAGAGAATTTACTCGATCTCGTCGCGATCGGTTTAGTGGCCGATCTGGTGCAGTTGGTGGGAGACTGCCGTTACCTGGCACAGAGGGGCATCGAGATTCTCCGCCAAAAACGCCGTCCCGGCATCAAGTCTCTATTAGAGCAGTGTAAAAAGGCTGGCGATCGCGCCATTGATATCAGTTTTGGTATCGCTCCCCGCATCAACTCCATCAGTCGCATCTGGGGCGATGTCCGTAAGTGCGTAGAGTTACTCACCAGTCAGGATCCTGAGATTTGCCAGGAATTAGCAGAGCTAGCAGAGCTGGCCAATACCGAACGCAAAGCACTGCAAAGGCGCATATTAAGTCAGGTAGAGCAAAAGATCGATCGGGTCGATTTATCTACTACAGGGATTCTCGTCCTAGACGATCCCCAATGGCCGGTTGGGATTTTAGGATTAGTGGCGGGGCAGGTTGCCAGTACCTACAATCGTCCCACTATCCTCTGTAATAGCGAAGCTGAATTAGCTCGCGGTAGCGCCCGTTCTATCGCGGGCATCGATCTGTACGAACTGATTAAGGGGCAGGAACATCTGCTCGCAAGTTTTGGGGGACATCCACTTGCTGCTGGGTTTAGCCTGCCCACAGTCAATCTCTCGCTTCTGCGCGAAGCTCTCAACCATCGCTTTTGGCAACATAACGGTCAAATGCAAATCCACCCTCTAGAGATCGATTTGAAACTGACAATTTCCGAACTCGGACAAAATCTATTTCGGCAGATCAAGCTACTCGAACCCTATGGCATGGGCAATCCCGCCCCTCGTTTTCTGATTTCCAACTGCCGCTTTGAGAATATCTTTAATGCCAATATCAAAACTTTTAAAGGGAAGAAGGTAGAATACATTCGCACAGAATTCGATCTAGTCGATCGCACGGGTAGAATCAAGGGCGACTGGTGGGGGCATTACAGCTACGAGTTACCCGCAGGTGAATGTAATGCAATCGTGGAATTAGTAGATAATCCCTCTAAACGAACTTATACAGTTCGTTTGATTGACTTTGTGGAATTAGCTGGCGATCGCGATAATTTAGAGAATAGTTTCAATCTCCCAGCTTATGCCAAGACGATTGCTACCCATCTCAGCATTCGCGAAGCAATTACCCACCAAGTCAAAATACTGGACTGGCGCGGTAAGTCGCAAACCGATTCCATCGATTCTATTGATATGAGTATTGATATGAGTGAAGTCGTTATTTGCGATCGCTGTCCCACCAGTTGGCGCGAGATCGAGTACTGGCTCGGTCGAGCTTCGAGCCACCACAAGCCCTTAGTCCTGACATACTCCCCACCCGAGCAAAGCAATGGTACGAAAGCCTGGCGTTTGCTCGTCGGGATTGCCAAATATCTCAGCCGCACGGGTAAGGCGATCTCCAGATCGCAACTGCGATCGCAACTCCATCTAGAAGATGCCGCATTGCAACTAGGACTGGACGCGATCGCCGCCTATGGTTGGCAAATCGCGCCAGATCGGCAAACTAACCCATCGTTGCAAATGCAGTTTGTAGATACGGCAGCAACGTCTCAAGAAACGGCAATTTGTGCCACCCAAAAATTCATCAATGCCGTCAACGAACTATCATTTCAACAGCGATACTTCGATCGACAATTATTAAGCCTTATAGCGGTTTATGCTATCACAGGCGAACAGTGCCATTAAAATTACCTAAAACGTCCCATGATTAAGGCTCTCACATTTTGCTGCATCTGTTTTCGTTGCGTTGGTGTCAGTTCGTTTGCAATTTGTTGATATGTCGATCGCAAGATCGGCCCGATCTGACTTTTCTGGTCGCTGGAAAGATTGAGTTCGCCGATCGCAGTTCGTAAGTCCTCGTTATTACCGATCGCATTTAATACAGTTGTTTTCTGGTCTGGTGTGAGAATATTACTCAGTTGAACGATCGCGTTTTGACGAATCTGCTGTATTTTTTCCTGCTGTGCGGAAGTGAGTTGGATACCTTTGAGAGCTGGATATGTCTGGGCAATCCTATTGGAATTGGCTTGTACTACTGGTACAGGATGAATAGCGACAGTAACAGCAGTAGCGGCAGTGGCGATTGCTAGGAGCATCAGGTTCAGGTTCATAAGGTCTACAGATGATGAGTAATTGATAGCCTTATGGTAGAAGTTGTGCAGAGCGATCGCATGAGTCGAAGGTCACGAAATTAACCATGACGTTTGTCATATCGCGCTCCTATAGGGCATTATCTATTATCTAATATGGACGACCGTCTTTGTGTGTCATCTTCCATACGCCATTTGTTAGTTGGGTGGCTTTGAGGTCGTCGTTGGGATATTCAACTTCATCTCCTTCCGCGCGATCGCCGATTTCAAGATATGTCACTTCTTCATTAGATCGATTAACAAGGTGATGAGCCACGCCCGTACCTGCTTTAAAGCCATAACAGTCGCCAGGATTCAAAACGAATTCCTCTTCTCCTAGAATCAACGTTGGAGTTCCTTCGAGAACGAAGATGAATTCATCTTGCTTTGAGTGACTGTGAGCCAGAGCGGACATTGCACCTGGAGAAAGATGAGTCAAATTGACTCCAAAATTAGTCAGACCGAAGACATCACCCAGTTTGCGTTTCAGTCGTCCTTTGACTGATGAAGCATACGGCTCTGGATATATCGTCTTGCCCATTGGCGCTGCAATAGATGTTGCTGAAATTGGCGATCGCTTCATAATATCCTCTCAATTCGCCGCTCAAAGGACGGATTTGGTGGGCGCAAACCATTGTAGCTTAACTAAGAAGACCGAGCCGTTTTGCTGCAACGCGATCCTGAGCGCGATCGCTATTCGCATTCCTTGAACTCTGGCCTATACTTTACCGTTCCACTATATCCTTCCAGCGCGCCATTTTCCAACTCCAGTAGCATGAACACCTCATCCGGTACTGCGTACTCGCATCCAAACCCTTTCTTTTTGGCTGGTACGAATCCAAACCGGGGATAGTACTCCGGATGTCCCAGCACGACAACAGCTTTGCTACCCAACTTAGCGCACTCGTTTAAGCCATGTCGAACCAGCAACGACCCAACTCCTTGCCGCTGGCGCTCGGGAACCACTGCCAGTGGCGCTAACCCCAAAACGAGTAAATCGTCTGGGCAATTTCCTGCGATCGTGACTGGACTAAAGAAAATGTGTCCGATAATTTGTTCGGATTCCACAGCAACAAATGAAAGCGTAGATACAGAACCTCGCAAGCGATCGACTAAGTTCGCTTCGCTTTCTCGCCCAAACGCGGCAATATTAACTTTGCGAACGGCATCTACATCTTCTGGTTTCTCAACTCGAACTTCCATACTTACTATTTCCCCAGACTTGAAAAATTTACCGACTTTTGAGAGGCGATCGGCAAAAGTCAACGAATTCCAATTAACATCATTTAAGAAGCTGGTTAAGTTAACCTCTTAGTCTTGTCTGCATCTTCAAAACGTATATGACAGGTTAATAAATTGCCATAGTTGTTGCGGAAATTTAACATTTGGTAAAGATTTTCTTAAGAGAAACCATGATTTTCTGACATAGGGATCGCGATCGCGCTATGGTCTCGATATAAAACTTGAGCCTATTGAGCTGATGGCATATTGGTGTGTATGGGGTGCTTTCAGCAGGAATTAAGGTCAGTCAGCCTGCGATGGGCTCAACCTATTTTTCCCAAGGAGGGATCGATATTATGAACCAAAAAGGTATCTCGGGTTCGCGAAACGTGGCAATCGTCGGACCCTACTTAAGTGGGAAAACCACACTTTTGGAGAGTTTGTTATCTGTTACAGGTACGATTTCTCGCAAGGGGCGCATTTCAGATCGCAATACCGTTGGCGATAGTTCCCCCGAAGCCCGCGATCGCTCCATGACGGTTGAAATCAACACTGCGGTTCTGGAATATGAGGGTATTAACTTTACATTTCTAGACTGCCCTGGCTCCGTTGAGTTTGCTCAGGAAACCTACAATGCCCTGGTAGGAGTAGATGCCGCCATCGTCGTCTGCGAACCAGATAGCGATCGCGTTCTCACCTTAGCACCTCTATTCAAGTTTTTAGATGATTGGGAGATCCCCCATCTAGTTTTTATCAACAAGATGGATCGTGCCAATGCTGCCTTTATGGACGTGCTAAACGCCCTGAAAACGGTTTCTTCTCGTCCTTTAGTTCCGCATCAATATCCCATTAGCCAGTCAGGTCAGGTAACTGGCTTTATCGATTTGGTAACCGAGCAGGCGTATCAATATCACTCTGGCGCTCCAGCCGATCCCATTCCCTTCCCTGAAGCTTTAAAAGAGCAGGAGCAAGCTGCTCGAACTGAAATGCTAGAAGCTCTCGCTGATTTTGACGACCACCTGCTGGAAGAGCTACTAGAAGAAATTACCCCTCCCGAAGAAGAAATTATCCAGGATCTGAAGATGGAATTGGGAGCCGATCTAATCGTCCCAGTCTTCATTGGTATGGCCGAGCAGGACTATGGCGCTCGTCCCTTACTGGCAGCCCTACTGCGCGAAGCTCCCGAACCTGAAGTTACGGCTGAACGACGCAAGCTTGGCAGTAAGAGCCAAACCCCAATCGCCCAAGTGCTTAAAACCTATTCCAATCCTCAGGGTGGCAAGCTCTCGTTGGTAAGGGTCTGGCAAGGGACTCTATCGGATGGAGCGACGATTAATGGCAGTCGGATCAGCGGCATGTATCGGCTGTTAGGCGCTCAGACCATACCCACACCGCAAGCATCCGCTGGGGACATTGTTGCCCTGGGTCGTCTGGAAGGCGTTAAAACTGGCGATACGCTCGGTCTTGAGCCTAGTAGCCCCGAGCTGCTTAGAGCGGACAAAATCGCCCCGGTGTTTGCCCTTGCCATTACTCCAGTCAATCGCAACGATGAAGTCAAGCTGAGCGGTGCTATGAGTAAGCTGCTGGAAGAAGACCCCTCACTCTATTGGGAACAACATGGCGACACCCGCGAGATTATTCTCTGGGGCCAGGGAGAAATTCACCTTCAGGTTGCCTTAGATCGACTGCATCGCAAGTACAACCTTCACATGTCCACCCACTTGCCACAGGTTCCCTATAAAGAAACCATTCGTAAATCTTCCTCATCTCACGGTCGCTATAAGCACCAATCCGGTGGGCACGGGCAATTTGGCGATGTCTATCTCGATATCAAACCCATGCCGCGCGGCGAAGGCATCAGCTTCCAAGAAACAATTGTGGGCGGCGTAGTTCCCAGGCAATACATTCCTGGAGTAGAAACAGGGGTGCGCGAGTACTTGACACATGGGCCGTTGGGATTCCCCGTAGTGGATGTCTCTGTGACATTAACCAATGGGTCTTATCACTCGGTGGACAGCTCAGAGCAGGCATTTAAGCAGGCAGCACGGCTAGCTATGCAAGAGGGTATGAGTAAGTGCGAACCGACCTTACTAGAACCGATCGCTCAGATCGAGATTTCCATTCCCAGCGACTATACTCCCAAGGCTTTGCGCCTGATTAGCGGTCGTCGCGGTCAGGTACTGGGCTACGATGCCAAACAGGATTGGCATGGTTGGGATCGGGTTTTAGCCTATCTGCCGCAGGCAGAAATGCACGATCTAATTGTGGAGTTGCGATCGCTAACTATGGGAGTGGGATTTTTCCATTGGGAATTCCATCATCTCCAGGAGGTGCCTGAAAAGCTCGCAGAGCGGGTGCTAACAACTAGCAACGCACCTACAAGTAACGGCAAGAACCACAAATAGGTAGATTTCTTCTCGCAAGCGCCATATCTGCCATCCTAGGAGCAGTGCCCCGTGCCTGCCCTGAATCTATCGGGGTTATATCCTAAAAGGTCGCGATCGCGTTTTGCGATCGCGACACCATTCTGCGGTAACGTGAGATCCGTGCGTTTATGTTTTTACGATCGGAATCGTTTGACAGTCACTTTATGAAAACAGCGTGGGTATTTCCAGGACAAGGTTCGCAAGCCGTAGGTATGGGCATGGACTTGCTAGAGGTAGGGCAGGATAAGTTTGCCAAAGCCGCAGAAATTTTAGGGTGGTCGATCGCCGAAAAGTGTCAGGGCGACATTGCCGAATTATCGCAGACAGAATACACGCAGCCTTGTCTTTATACGATCTCCGCCATTCTGAGCGATCTGCTCAAAGCCAAAGGCTATACACCTGATGTGGTGGCTGGACATAGCCTGGGCGAATATTCTGCCCTCTACAGTGCTGGCGTATTTGACTTTGCTACTGGTTTAGAGTTAGTCAAGCAGCGATCGCTGCTGATGTCAGGCGCGAGCGGTGGTGCCATGACTGCCCTGATCGGGTTCGATCGCGCTGCTTTAGAAGACCTGATTGCCAATACGCCGGATGTGGTACTTGCCAATGACAACAGCGACGGACAGGTAGTAATTTCTGGAACAGTTGAGGCAGTGCAAAGCGTCTGCGGGCAAATTAAAGTCAAAAAGGCAATGCCCCTAGCAGTGAGTGGCGCATTTCACTCGCCATTGATGGCAGAGGCTGCCGCGAAATTTGCCGATATCCTCGCCCAAATTCAGTTTCGGGATGCCCAGATCCCGGTATTATCCAACGTCGAACCAACTGATGCCACGACTTCAGCACAAACCCTGCGCGATCGCCTCAGCGTCCAAATTACCTCTCCCGTGCGTTGGCGCGAAATAAGCTTGTATCTAGGTGAATCTGGTTGCGAACGAGCGATCGAGGTCGGCGCTGGCAAAGTGCTTACGGGATTGCTAAAGCGGACTGCACCAAATTTGCAATTGGCGAATATCAGCAATCTAGAGCAACTCAATGAGTTAGTTCGCTAAACCTAATCTCAATAAATCCAGTTATAGCCGTAGACAGATCTGTTAGGACAGGGGGTGTGGGGGCTGCGCCCCAATCCTAAGCCTGTTGGCTATAGCTATATTTAAGCTTTTTGTAGAGCCATTTCTACCAGGATGCCAGTTATTTTGGAAACCTCATTTATGTAGTACGAATCGAGATCGATATAAGCTTTATTCTCTGCTAACTTCATAAATTTCCATTCGTCCCCAGTGGTAACAGCACCATAAATTGACGATATATTCGCGGTTTCTTTCTCATTATAAATTTGGGCTGCATACATTTCAGCTATGCACTGACCAATTCCAGAAATGATATTTTCATTTTTTGCCTCAACAATCGTAATGACGGGTGTTTCCAAATATAGTTGTTCCGGCGAACTACTGATAATGTAATCGCAAAATCCTGTGAGTCCTTTTTCTTTATCGACATTGAAGTCAATGCCCGAGAACAAACTTACTTCGTCGGATAATTTATCTTTGACTTCAAGCAAAATATTAATAATAATTAATTCCGAGCGGGCTTTTTCTGTATTAATGGCAAGGGCTAAAGGGACGTTGCGCTTTAATGTTTGACTGAGGCGATCGCTTATTTCCAGAGCTTTAATCGCCGAAAAAAGAGACAAATTTTCAACGGTCTGCAAACCAAAATCTGACTTGATTCTTTTAAGAGTGAAATCACTGTAAGCCATAGATTTGCAGGTTAAAACTCAACTTGCTTTAGATCCGGTCTGAGGTGTTTGGCTCCATTTAGATAAACGTGCTGAATGGCTTCTTGCTCTAGGGGGGTATTGATGTGCAAAATTACCCGGATGCAATGGGGTAGGTCGCCCTCAACGTGCATGTGCTGGACATCAAGCAAGGGTACGTGCTCCCAATGGGGACGCGATCGCGCAACTTTGGCAGGGAAGATCGCGTCGATATCCGGCGTGACCGAGAAAGTAGCGCTCGCAATATCCTTGGGGTCAATTTGATTGCTAGCTTCCAGTGCTGCCATCAGTTCCAGCACTGCTTCCTCAACAGCCGCCACTGAATTTTCCGCTACTGTTGTCGCTCCACGAACGCCACGAATACGCCATCCCACGCTACATCACCATTGACTCAAGTTAACCTGACTCCAACGATCATAATATTTAGTTACACCGTTAGGATCGGTTTTTGCGATCGCTTTATAGTAAGTTTGTATGGGTACTTAGTACTACAAGCTATTCACACTGCGCAATTGACACTAACTATGACTACCAGCACCATACAAACTCCCCTGCCTCAAGTGCCAACTGATTCTAGATCTCAGGTCAGTCAGTTCATGCAACAACTGCAAGATAGTATTTGTGCCGGACTGGAAGAACTCGACGGCAAGGCAAAATTTCGCCAGGATGAGTGGGAGCGTCCCGAAGGTGGCGGCGGGCGATCGCGCGTGATGGCTGAGGGCAACGTTTTCGAGAAAGGTGGCGTGAATTTCTCCGAGGTGTTTGGCTCGCATCTACCTCCCAGCATTGTCAAGCAACGTCCCGATGCCACCGGTCATGACTTCTATGCCACGGGCACTTCGATGGTGCTGCATCCCCGCAACCCCTATGTCCCGACCGTCCACCTCAATTACCGCTATTTTGAGGCAGGCCCCGTTTGGTGGTTTGGTGGTGGTTTGGATTTAACTCCTTACTACGGTTTCGCGGAAGACGCACATCACCTGCATTCTACGCTCAAGACAGCTTGCGATCGCCACAACCCCGACTACTACCCTGTATTTAAGCTATGGTGCGATGAATATTTCTACCTCAACCACCGTCAAGAGATGCGCGGTGTAGGCGGTATTTTCTTTGACTATCAAGATGGCAGAGGCAAACTCTATAAAGGCGATAAGCAGCAAGCGGCGCTCGAACTCAGCGATCGCATCGGGGAAGTACCCGAGCGCTCCTGGCAGGAGTTATTTAGTTTCATCCAGGACTGTGCGGGATCGTTTTTGCCTGCCTACGTGCCAATCGCACAGAAACGTAGGGATACTCCTTGGGGCGATCGCGAGCGTGATTTTCAGCTATATCGACGCGGTCGTTATGTGGAATTTAACCTGGTTTACGACCGGGGCACCATTTTTGGCCTGCAAACAAATGGACGGACGGAATCGATTTTAATGTCATTGCCACCAGTGGTGCGTTGGGAATACGACTACCATCCCCAACCCAACACCCCGGAAGCCCAGCTTTACGATCTGTTCCTCAAGCCGCAAGACTGGGCTAACTGGGTCGAAGGGAGCTAAAACTGCGAGATGTTGGGTTCTTGATTAGTTAAAATCGTGCAGTCAGACGTAGGGTAGCTTATGCATAAAAGTCGGAAGCCGGCTGCCCTTTGCCCGGAGTTAAAGAACATGTCAGGGTTGCCGCCCGATTCTTTGACATCGCCCTCTATGACTCTGCCAGCGCAGGTAGAGCAGGTGCCTGCACGACAGCTAAAGGGTAAGTTAATCCCTTCCGCTTCCGCCACATCAAGCACGAACTCGTCTTCATCTACTTCGATAGTTTCATCAAGCCCTTCAGCTTCGTTGATTAGTCGAACATTGTAAACTGCCATACGATCTGCATCCTCTCAGTCGCTAGTTGTAAATATAGCTATAGCGGTTTTCAGATCGGAGGTGAGTAGCGGGGTGGGGGCGTTGCCCCAAGAAGGGGTGGAACCCCTTCACCCCAAAAATACTGTTCTCAAGTGAAAATCGCTATATAGCCAACAAACTAATAATGCCAACCATTGTGAAGCAGTTTTGGCCAAGAGTGAGTTTAGTTAAACTTTTTTAACTTCTCACGTAATGGGATGATGAACGGTTACTAGTTTGGTACCGTCTGGGAACGTTGCTTCTACCTGTACTTCATGGATCATCTCCGGTACGCCTTCCATGACATCGTCGCGCCCTAGCAATGTCGTGCCATAACTCATGAGGTCGGCTACAGTGCGTCCATCCCTTGCTCCTTCCAAGATTGCTGCTGTTAGGTAGGCAACCGCTTCGGGGTAGTTGAGTTTTAAGCCGCGCTGCTTGCGGCGTTCTGCTACCAGTGCCGCAGTAAAGATCAGTAACTTATCTTTTTCTTGAGGCGTTAACTCCATAAGTGTTTTTGCTTTTGAGGGTATTCTAAGTTAGTTAATCATATAGCAGGTATAGCAGGCGATCGCCTACCTTACTCCGCCACCTGAACAATTTGCGACACGGTGAGGTTCAGATTTGGGAAAGCTGGCGAAACCAACCGTTCCTCAGCTTGAAACTGTTGCAACTGATATTCTTCATTTACCAACTGACAAATAGTAATTGTAGGTTGTTTGGGATTGCCAATGAGGCGGCGACCGCCTAAACCCAGGTAGTCTACAATCCAGTATTCGGGAATGCCCAATTTTTCGTATTCGCCCAGTTTGGTCAGGTAGTCATCGCGCCAGTTGGTACTGACTACTTCAATAGCGAGACAAACGGAAGTACCTTTGGTAATTGTAGAGCGCTTTTTCCAGAGTGGTTCTTCGGAAAGTGCATTGGCGTGCAGGACAGCGACATCGGGACTGAATCCAGATTTGTCATCGTCCCACCCCTTAAGAATGCACTGACGGGGAATGATAAGCGGTAGAGAATATTGCTTAATTTGAAACCCAACTTCGAGGGTAAGAAATCCGCCTACTTGTTCGTGGGGGCCTGTGGGTTGCACTTCAACGATGACTCCATTTCTAAGTTCGTAACGTCCGCCGCGATCGGGATACCATTCGAAGAATTCTTCCAGCGTTATTCGCTTCGGTTCAAATTCTTCATCTTCCTGGTCGGATGGCTTTGGTTGTACTTGGATCATAGGAACCTCGGGTGGTTAACTTTCGGCTAGTTAACATTATGCTGCCAAATTCTTGGTATGCAAGTAGACGATCCCATGAATGACACTCGCAACATTTGCCATACTGCGATTAACCAGGTGCGCGCTTCCAGACTGGATGCACCGCGATAGCGACATATTATCCCCTGTTCGAGCCGTGTCACGCCAAATTCGCCTTGCATTTCACCTTTTATCGCAGTCTTTACCAAAGTTCGCGCCTGTTCTACTATTTCTGTTGGTATAACCTGTCCGATAAATGCCAAATTGGCAACCACTGGTTGTCCGGCCAAGGCATGAGGGCTGTGGATTGTATCAGCACCACCGCTCAGTCGTTGTCGATCGATCCAGAGCGGTCGCCCTTGCTGCCATACTTCTGTATGCGATCGCACTTGTCCTGACAAAAAGCTTTCCCCTCTAGCCGTCCGTCCATAGCGACAGACTTCCCAACCGCACCAGGTTGCTTGTGGTGCTAATTCGACATGCAGGTGTTGATTGTAGATAGCGCCGTCAAAAATAATACTGTCCTGGGGCAACCACTCCAAATACGCACCAGCGGCAATTTGAATCCTGGTTGATTGCTGGGCGATAAGTCCGTTACTGCGATAGATTTTGGCGGCTGCCGCCGTGGTAATTAGGGCATGGGTATTTTCCGCCAGGTTAATCTCCGCACTGAGGCGATCGCCCCCCACCATACCTCCCGCTGTATGCAACAAGACGCTATGGCAAATGCGATCGCCCTCGGGATAAAAAGGTCTTTGCAGTTTCCAAGGAGCCTGACTGTAGCTGTGTTTGACGTGTGTCGCGCCATCTCGGTTTGCAAAATCCAATTCGAGCTTGCCATGCCAAACATTGCGATCGGTTGGCGGTTTGGCGATAGAACTTTCCTGTCCAATCATTTGGCACTACCTTCAAACATAAGTTGCGAACGGTGATGACAACGAGATCGTACAACCTGCATGCGATCTCGTTTAGCGATCGAAAACTAACTACTACGGGCTTGCCATGCTTGCTGAAATTCTTTGACTACCAGATCCATGCCGATGGAGCGGGATGCTTTGAATAGGAGGCGATCGCCAGGTTCTACTAATTTAAGCAGGATTTCGGTAAGTTCGGCATGGGTGGAACCGCTGCTGGCACCAGGAAAATCTCGGCCTGCACCCAGCAGAATTGCATCTGATTCTCCATCGGTTAGAACTAAGAGACGATCTATCCCTAAGTTGCGAACGGTTTCGCCCACCTTGACATGCAGCGATTTAGACATCTCACCTAACTCCTTCATAGTGCCTAAAACTGCCCAGCGGCGGCGGGCGGGAGTGCTTGCCAATAGATGTAAAGCGGCAATAGTTGCCTCTGGAGAGGCGTTATAGGTCTCATCTAGAATTGTGATGTCTCGATCGAGGTGATATACCTGCGATCGCCCCGCTGGCATGCTGAGATTCTCTATGCGGTCTGAACTTGACGCAGTCACCGACCAGTCCAGATCCAATGCTTGTAAAACCCCCAGCGCGGCTAAAAAATTCAGTGCATTATGGCGACCGGGGATGGGCATCTGCCACGCCATTTGTCCCACTCGCCCCACTCGCCGCACGCACAAAATATCTCCCTGCAATTCGCCATTGATATCGCCTGCATCTAATCCATAGGTGAGAGTACGTCCGTGCCAAACCTGTCCAGCGGTTTTCATGAGTAGGTCATCTTCCCCATTGAGAACTGCAATTCCGTCTGGGGGAGTTTGCTCTAACAACTCGCATTTAGCGGTCGCGATCGCTGCTTGAGAACCGAGTCTGCCAATATGCGCCGTACCGATATTCGTAATTACGCTCACATCAGGTTGGGCAACGCGGGCTAGTCGGGCAATTTCCCCCAGCCCTCGCATCCCCATTTCCACCACCACAAAGCTGTGCTGACTGGGATCGATCGCTAAAAGAGTTTGGGCAACACCGATGTCGTTGTTGTAGTTGGCAGCGCTTTTGTGGACTGACTTGCCTGGCTCGGTGTAATAACCGAGTAGCGCTGCAATTAATTCCTTGGTAGTGGTTTTGCCAGCGGAACCAGTTACCGCCACTACTGGTAAATTGCATTTTTGTCGCCACCAACTCGCGATCGCTTGATAGGCGGTGAGGGTATCGTCCACCATTAGCAATGGTAAGTCTGAGGCGTTATTTGTGAAGCGATCGGCTTGCACGACAGCAGCGATCGCGCCCTGGCCGATCGCGCTGGCAACAAACTCATGCCCGTCAAAATTTTCACCCACGAGTGCGACGAATAGCTGCCCAGATTGGAGCTTTCGACTGTCAGTGCAAATTCCTGTTAGCAGGGCTTGGGGATTAACATTCGCGAATTTGGCTGACATTGCGGCGATCGCATCGCCTACAGTACATTTACAGGTCATTTTTCTCTATCATCAAACTTTAGCTGTTGGAAATATGCCGAATAGCTTGGCAGCACCACCAATCAAAGCGACCGACAAATTGCCTGTCCATCTTCTGGTTAATGTCGGAGAATTGCTTGTCCATCTTTTGCTCGAAGCGGGTCAAGACTTCTTCCAGGGTATAGGTGAGGATAGGCGGGTTGGTAGTCATGGCGAAACTGCCGAGTTAGGGTATATAAGGGATTCGGATTGCTAAGCTGGCTAAATTACAAAGTAGTCAAGCAGGGTGTTATTCCATCTTTTGTAACAGTATAACCGCGATCGCTAATTAGCAATGAGAAGGCGATCGCTGCTTTTCTTAATCTATGGAGGACGCCATGATAACTTCTTCCTAGATGTGGGTAAATTACTCTTAATCCATAAAACTAGAGACTTAATGAGAAATATATAGCGATCGCAAGTTATCTGCTTATGGGGGACGCAGCCCCAAGGCTCAAGTTTCTACCCATATTTAGGACTACCGTAGTCTGTTCAAATTCTAAAAAGCCTACTTAAAAAGACTCTCGATAGATACGGAATTCAGCGTTCGTCTAGCGGTGTTATGGCGGCAGATGAGACTAATTTTTTGCTGCCTACAGTTACGTGCCCACCCATGTAGATTTCGTGAAGGATAGATCGCCTGAAATATCGCAGTTATCCTTTCCTAACCTAATCGCTCATTATAAGAGATTTCTCACTGAGAAATTACCGAAATCCCCCTAGGTAAGCCCCCGCAAACGCCGATTTGGAGGGCTATCTATTGCTGGTAGTTTTTTGCTGAAAATCTTTATTTCTTCGCAACCCGTATGCAATTCATACCCAATATTGTTGCTTGCAAGTTTTTCTATCCCATTTTTTGTCCACACTTTAACCCAATCAAGGTGAAAAAAATATGGCCGCAATTGATGTATCTAGCAACTCTCTACTCTTGTCAACAGATTTAAGCCTCAACTTGTCAATTCTCGGCACTAAAGATGACTCGCGAACGTTGGACGCTAAGGAAATCGTCCTGATCGATTCGGGCGTGGCGGACTATCCGAGTCTGGTTGCTGGGGTGCGATCTGGCGTTGAGGTAGTAGTGCTGGATGGGATGCGCGATGGCGTTAAGCAAATTACGGAAATCCTATCCACACGGCAAGACGTCGCCAGTCTGCACGTTGTCTCGCATGGTTCGTCTGGCGGCATGCAACTGGGAAATAGCTGGCTGAGTGTGGAAACGCTGGATCGCTATGCTCTGGACTTACAAGCCTGGTCGGAAGCGTTGGCGGCTGGTGCTGAACTGCTGATTTACGGTTGCGAGGTGGCAAAAGGAGAGCGAGGTTTGGCTCTGGTGGCTCGCCTAAGCGAACTGACTGGAGCGAGCGTAGCGGCATCGACTACAAAGACTGGTTGTGCTTTGTTGGGAGGGGATTGGGCTTTACAGGTAGCTCCCATGCCATACCAGTTGGCATTTCTGCCCGCCGCGATGGATGAGTATGTTGGGATATTTGCCGACACAAACGCACCAATACCAATCAATCTGAGTTTGCGCAATAACAGCGTGGATCTCAGTTCCGGCGAAGGCAGCATCGGACTCAACTTGCAAGTCACGGACGACAGTGCTGGCTTTAACTATGGATACGTCTATTTCCGCAGTCCCAGCGGTCAATCTATCGGTGTGTCCCTCAGAGACCCCAACAACCTGATCGGCGGCACCGAACTGGCTGGAACCTATACCGGGGCGAGCAATTTATATTCCAATTCCGAGGTAGGAACCTGGACGTTTGAATCCCTCCAGCTATCCGACGATCGCGGTAACCAGCGCACCTACACCAGCAGCGATCTGACCGCACTCGGCATCAATCCCAGCTCGCTTGCCTTCACGGTTACTAACTCGAATTACGATAGCCAGGCACCAACGCTAACCAATCTGAGCTTGACCAATAACAGCATGGATCTCAGCTCCAACGAAGGTAGTATTGGGCTCAATCTACAAGTCACTGACAACATTTCTGGCTTTTCCGATGGCTATGCCATGTTCCACAATTCCAGTGGTGAATATTTATATATGAACCTCTACGACTCTAACAATCTGGTTAACGGTACAGAACTGGCGGGCACCTATTCCGTCGAGGTGTTTGATAATAATTATTATGGCAACAAGTTGGGAGTCTGGACGTTTGACTTCCTCCGGCTAACTGACGATAACGGTAACTCTCGCACCTACAACAGCACCGACCTGACCGCCCTCGGCATCGATCCCAGCACGCTTAACTTCACGGTTACCAATTCCGTTGATACACAGGCACCAACACTAACCAATCTCAGCTTGCGCAATAACACTGTGGATGTCAGTTCCGGCGACGGCAGCATTGGGGTCAATCTGCAAGTTACCGACAACAGTTCTGGTTTTAACTTTGGCTCCGTCACTTTTCGCAGTCCCAGCGGTCAAATATACGATTTCAGCGTGTACCTCAGCGACCCCAACAACCTGACCAGTGGCACTGAGCTGGCAGGAACCTATACCGGAGCCAATAATTTATCTAATTCTGCCGAGACGGGCATCTGGACGTTTGAATCCCTCCAGCTATTCGACGATAGATTTTACTCTCGCACCTACAACAGCAGCGATCTGACCGCCCTCGGCATCGATCCCAGTACGCTTGCCTTCACAGTTAGCCGTGGATCTACGCCGACCCCAGACCCCGACACAACCGCACCAACACTAACCAATCTGAGCTTGCGCAATAACAGCGTGGATCTCAGTTCTGGTGAAGGCAGCATCGGGCTGAACCTACAAGTTGCCGACAACATCTCTGGCTTTCAGTCTGGCTCCGTCTATTTCCGCAATTCCAGCGGTCAATCTTTCCAGGTGAACCTCAGCGACCCCAACAACCTGGCCAGTGGCACAGAACTGGCAGGAACCTATACTGGGGCAGGGCAATTATCTGCAAACTCCCAGCCGGGAGTCTGGACGTTTGACTACCTCCAGCTAACTGACGATAACGGTAACTCTCGGACCTATAACAGCAGAAACCTGACAGCACTCGGCATCGATTCCAGCACCCTTTCTTTCACGGTTACCAACTCTGATAGCCAGGCACCAACGCCAGTCAGCCTGAGCTTGAACCATACCAGCGTGGATGTCAGTTCCCCCGACCCAAGCATTAGGCTAAATCTGCAAGTCACTGACGACAGTTCTGGCTTTAACCAGGGCTACGTCACTTTCCGCACTCCCAGCGGCCAATCTCTCCAGGTGAACCTCAAAGACCCCTACAATCTGGTCAGTGGTACAGAACTGGCAGGAACTTATACCGGGGCGAGTAATTTAAATTACTATTCCGAGTTGGGAACTTGGACGTTTAGCTCCCTCCAGCTATACGACGATCGCGGTAACTCTCACACTTACAACAGCAGCGATCTGACCGCACTCGGCATCAATTCCAGCACGCTTAACTTCACGGTTACCAATTCCGCCGATCGCCAGGCACCAACGCCAGTCAGTCTGAGCTTAATCGGTAATACCAGCGTAGATCTCAGTTCCGGCGAAGCAAGCATCAGGCTCAGTCTACAAGTCACCGATGACAGTTCCGGCTTTCAGTCTGGCTCCGTCATTTTCCGCAGTCCCAGCGGTCAAATATACGATTTCTATGTGGATCTCAGCGACCCCAACAACCTGACCAGCGGCACCGAACTGGCGGGCACCTATACCGGAGCACGTAATTTAGCCACCAATTCCCAGCCGGGAGTCTGGACGTTTGACTCCCTCCGGCTATATGACGATCGCGGTAACAATCGCACCTACAACAGCAGCGACCTGACCGCACTCGGTATCGATACCAGCAAGCTTGCCTTCACGGTTACTCAAGGGACGAACAGTGCGCTAGTTCTGGATGCAAATCAATCACCTACCCTAACTGCCATTCCCGAAGATTCAACCAATCCTGTAGGGAACACCGTCGCCCAAATTATCATTGATGGATCGATTACCGACCCCGATGTGCCTTCAGGGGCAGCCGCCGAGGCTATTGCCGTGACGAGCGTTGATAATACGAACGGACACTGGCAGTACAAAGCTGGCAGTGGAAGCTGGGCAAATATCGACTTCAGTGGTGCAAATGCTGACAAGGTGCTTTTGTTGGATGGCACCGACTCGATCCGATTTATCCCCAATGCCAACTACAATGGCACGCCAACCTTTACCTTTAAAGCCTGGGATAAATACGTAGGCACAGCAGGAACTTATACTTATTTCAGCCCAACCAGTCCAGTGTTGTCTGCGGCTTCTGACACTGCTTCTATCGCAGTTACCCCCATCAACGATGCGCCCGTGGTCGCAACTGCGATCGCCGACCAAACTGCCAAAAAAGATGCAGCCTTCAACTTTACCATTCCCGCCAACACGTTCAGCGATGTGGATAATGCCACGCTCACCTACACCGCCACCCTGGAAAATGGAGACCCACTGCCCACCTGGTTGAGTTTTAATGCCAACACCAGCACGTTCAGCGGCACACCCCTCGAAGGCAATGGCAATATCAATGTCAAAGTCACCGCATCAGATGGCACCTTTTCCGTCAGCGATGTCTTTGCGCTAACCGTCATCCCCAACATCAGTCTCGCCATCTCTGGGGTCAATACCGCACAACTGGAAGGGAACAGCGGCACCACCAACCTCACCTTTACTGTCACCCGCTCCGGTGACACTACAGGCGCGACGGATGTTAGTTACGCCGTAACCGGAAGCGGCACCAACGCTGCCAACGCTGCCGACTTTGGCGGCACCCTACCCACCGACACGGTGAGTTTTGCCGCCAACGAAACCACCAGAACCATCGTGGTGCCCGTCAGCGGCGATATCGTTCTGGAACCCAACGAAACCTTCGACGTGACGCTCAGCAATGCCACCGGCGGCGCTTCTATTTCCACTACCGTCGCTACAGGCACGATCCAGAACGACGACAGCGCTACCAGCCTTGCTATCTCTAGTGCCAATCCCGAACAAATAGAGGGCAATAGCGGTACTACTGCTTTCTCCTTTCTTGTGATGCGCACCGGCGATATTACAGGCACCACGGATGTCAGCTATGCCGTCACCGGTAGCGGCACCAACGCCGCCACCGCTTCCGATTTCGTTGGTAATGCGCTTCCCATCGGTACCATCAGCTTTGCCCCAGGCCAGAGCTTTAAGACGATTGTGGTACCTGTCAGTGGAGATGTAGGGTTTGAAACAAACGAGGACTTCACCGTCACGCTCAGCAATCCTACAGGTGGGGCGGCTATTACCACTGCTACAGCTACAAGCACAATTCAAAATGATGATGGAGCTTCCAGCCTAGCGATCTCTGCTGTCAATGCCGTACAACTAGAGAGCAATAGCGGCACAAAAGCCTTCACGTTCTCAGTCACCCGCAGTGGCAATATCAACGGTAATACCACCTTTGACTATTCGGTAGCAGGAAGCGGTACTAATGCTGCTAATGCTGCCGACTTCGGCGGTGTGCTACCTTCGGGCACGGTTAGTTTTGCGGCGGGCGAATCTATCAAGACAGTAACGGTGAATGTCAGCGGCGACACCGTTGGCGAGCTAGACGAAGACTTTACCGTCAACATATCCAATCCCAGCAGTGGAGCCACTATAACCACAGCAAGTGCTACTGGCACAATTCAAAATGATGATAAAACCCTGGCCATTTCTGCCACCAATGCCGTACAAGCAGAAGGAAACACAGGCACAAAAGCATTCACATTCACTGTGACTCGCGGCGGCGATACCACTGGCAGCACCTCTGTTAACTATTCAGTTACGGGTAGCGGTACTAACCCTGCCAATGCTGCCGACTTTGGTACAGTTCTTCCCACAGGTACGGTGAGTTTTACTGCAGGTCAGACCAGCAAAGTCGTCACGGTCAACGTCAAAGGAGACATCGCTCGGGAGTCAGACGAAGACTTCACCGTTACCATCTCCAATCCCACGGCGGGCACCACCATCACCACGCCAACTGCCAAAGGTACGATTCGCAATGACGATAATGCTCCTACCTTTGCGATCGCCGCGACTAATGCCAACCAAGCTGAGGGCAATTCAGGCAATAAAGCCTTTACGTTCACGGTAACGCGCACGGGCGACACCACTGCTGCAAACAACGTCAACTGGGCAGTGACGGGTAGCGGAACTAACCCATCTGATGCAACTGACTTTGGCGGCACGCTGCCTACAGGTACGCTCAGCTTTGCCGCAGGTCAAACCAGCAAAGTCGTCACGGTCAATGTCAAAGGAGACACAACCGCAGAACTAGATGAGAACTTTACAGTTACGCTGTCAAATCCTACAAATGGAGCTATTGTTGCTACCGGCGATGCTGCTGGCACGATTAAAAATGACGATCTTATTCTCGGTACTGCTGGCGGCGATACGCTCTCAGGTACGATTGGCAACGACACTATTTCTGGTTTAGGAGGGGACGATCTGTTAACGGGATTAACAGGCAATGATTCTCTCAATGGTGGAGTAGGCAATGACACGCTGGTTGGTGTCGATGCCATCATTGGGTTCGGAGCAAATGAAATCGATAAGCTGACAGGGGGAACGGGGAGCGATCGCTTTATCCTGGGCGACTCAACCAGAACGTATTATTTGGGAGGAGGAACGACAGACTACGCACTCATAACGGACTTTGGTGTGGGTGATGTCATCCAAACCCATAACGGCGATGTCTTAACAATTGGTGGCACCTTGCCTACGGGTGTCACGGGCAAGGCACTGTATCTAGGCTCTGACCTGGTAGCAGTGGTGCAGGGTGCTGTTCCGACTCTTGCCTCCTTTGTGGCAGTATAACTCCTGGATAATATATGGTTGGGGTGTTGAATATCTTTATGTTCAGCACCCCTTCCTTCTGTTTTGCCATGCTTGCTGAAGTTCTTTCACTACCAGATCCATACTGATGGAGCGCGATGCGATGGCATTACGTGCAGTTGTATATCAATTGCTAGCTAAGTCGCTGAAACATATTTGTAGTGTTAAAAGTCTGTTTGGAGGTTCGGATCGGATGCAGTCGCTCTTGGCAGGGGGATCGGCGATCGCTGGAGCCTAGCAACAGATCTAAAACACTACCGAAATTATGCGATTGTGGGGTTAAAATTTAAGCTTTAAAATTCCCCTCGCTAACTCACGCAATTAATTCACTATGACTAAGTCCGATCGACCTACTTCTAAACCTACTGCCATCAAAAAGAAAAAAACTCCGAGAAAGAAGAAGACTCCAGTTTTGCTAATTGGGGGGATAAGCGCAGCAGCAATGGCTGCGGGTAGCGTAGCGGGATATTTCTTCCTGACGCGATCGCAAAACACCGACAGCATCACGGGCATCGCTACAGTTATTCCGCAGGACGCTCAGGTTGCGATCGCCTTCAACACGAAACGGGAACCCTGGCAAAAACTCAATCAATTTGGTACGCCAGAATCGCAAAAGTTGCTGAAAGACTCAATGCAGCAGTCTCCACTTGGTGTTTTGCTCAGCCAGAGTCAAACTGACTTTAGCAAAGACGTGCAGCCCTGGCTGGGCGGAGAAGCAGTCATGGCACTAGTAAGCGATCCGCAAAAGCCGAATAGCCCGCCTGGGACTCTGGTAATTGCCAGTACCAATGACAGCAGCCAATCGGAGGCATTTTTGGCCAAGTACCGCAATGCATTAACTAAGCAAGGGGCAAAGTTCAGTCCCAAAGAATATAAGGATCTGCGCTACTTTGAGTCGCCCACGCGGGAGCGGGGGCGTACTGTAGTTACGGCTGATATTGGCGGTCGGTATATCGCGATCGCCACCAGCCCCGAATTAATCAAAAAAACCTTTGACACGTACAAAGGCGAGAAGCCATCTCTTGCCAAAAAGACTAACTTTACCAATGTATTTGGAGCCGAGCGTCGCAGTAACATTAACGATCCACTGGTGCAAATGTATTTAGATGGCTCCATTGCCCTGGAGTTTATTGGCTCTAACGCTAAAGTTAGCCTCAGCCAACCAGTGGTGGAAGCGTCGCGCAAGCAGATCGATGCTATTACCCTGGCGGTTGGAACCCAAAAAGAAGGTATACGGATGGAGCTGAGCATCTATCCCAAAAACGATTCTAATTTGAATCAACAAGCCAACGATAGTCAGAATGGCACCAGTAGCGTTACGAGCAAATTGCCCCAGGAAACATTTCTGCTGATTTCCGGCAATAATTTGCAGCGATCGTGGCAAGAGATTACCGCACAGGCAAAAAGCAATCCCTCATCCGCACAGGCAACTCAACAAATACGCAAAGCTGTCAAAGATGCCACCCAACTCGATCTCGAAAAAGATATCTTGAAGTGGATGACGGGAGAATTTGCGATCGCGGCAATTCCTGCCGATCGAGGGTTATTGGCAAATCCTGGCTTTGGTTTAGTCGTGCTGATGCAAACTAGCGATCGCAATGCCACTACGAAAATGCTGACTAAGCTCGATCGACTAGCTGAATCATCGGTAAGTGGCGCGATCCCCCAAGGGGTTGAAGTTAAGAGCAAACAGCTAGCCAGCAAGCAGATTGTCACTTGGAATATTGGTACTTCCACGGTTGCCTCTCACGGTTTTATCGACGACACGCATGCATTTTGGGCAATGGGCGATCTTTCGGAAACTTTAATTCCATCACCAAGCAAGAAACTACCTGATAGCAGTGACTTTCAGGTTTTGACTGCCGGGTTGCCCAAGAATAACGGCGGCTACTTCTATCTGAATATGGAAAATGCCCTCACAATTGCAGAGAAACTGCTGCCATCCGATGCAAAAACCAGCGAGGGATATGCGCAGACCAAAGCTCTACTTAATGCTATTCGTGGCATTGCCGTAACAAACACTACAATTGACAATCGCATTACGCGCTTAGATTTCTTATTTACGCTCAAGCCAGTTCCTGGTAATTAGACCAATTGCATGTTGACATTTCAGCTCAAATCTGAAGTGTGGCATAATGTTACGATTAGCATGGACATTTCCGGTCAAAGCGATCGCATAGGTGCTGTCTTAGGTACATGTAAGTAAGTAACTTCAACCAGCGTACATGGATATCGTATTCGCCCTCTTGCAATACTATGGGTTCGATCTCGGCGATTATTCAATTGCAGAGTTGACCGAGTTGTGGTGCAAATACGACCCTGCTTGGGTGCGATTGGCAATTATCGAAGCTCTATATCGAGGTAGGTACAAGGCTGTTTCAGTAGATCAAATTCTGGCATCTTGGCAGCGTCGAGGTGAACCATATTGTCTGTTTACCCGCGAGTTTGAACGCCTGGTGTGTGGAGGTTTTACCCCATTGATGCCCAGTTTACCGCGTAAAGTAACCTACGCATCTAACCGAACCGCGACCCCCCAGGATCGGCGATCGCAGACTGAGTCAACCCAATCCACCCAAACTAAATCCCCAAAACTTTTCTCTCCTACTCATCAAACGGCGATGCAGCAGATGGGCTTGCTAGCAGACTCTTCCCTGTTTGTCGATAAACTTAAGGCCATGTGCCAAGAGAGCGTCTACGTGCTTGAATATCCAGACCTCGAGAGTCTAGAAACTCAGGATTCGCGTTCTGAGATAACAAATTTATTTTGATGGCTCGTGGCCGGACAATTTCGCCTCCAACCATTGTCGCCAATCCTGATATTCTGGGGAAGCCAACCCCAGATTTAGCGCTGCCACCAGGTTTACCAAGTTTCCCCCCAATAAATCTTCTACTGCTAACCATAGTCCAGGAAACAGTCGGCTGCGGATCGTGCCATCGTCATCTACAGGCAGCTTGACGTACGTGCCCTCTTGCCAGATAAACCAGTCTAGGGCGCGATCCACTACCCGCCACACGAGATATTCCCGCACCCCACTGCGACGATACACCTGCATTTTGTCATGCAGATCGTAGGACACAGTGCTGGCAGCAATTTCCACAATCAACTCCGGTGCGCCCTCAATGTAATCGTCCTCTGTAATGCGCGATTGTCCACCTACCGCTTCTTCAAGCCGCAAACAGGCATCGGGCTGAGGCTCATTATCCTCATCCAGAATTACTGTAGGGTTGTCAAGCAACTCAATACCAGGCGTGACCTGACAGTAATTGAATAACCAACCAATGATTGTGGCGTGGGGTTTACTGTGTTTTTGTGCTCGAACAGGAGATGGCATGTAAACTCTTCCTTCAATTAATTCAGCTTTTTTGCAGTGGGGCATGGCGTTATAGCGGCGCTCAAATTCAGCGCGGGTGAGGCGATCGCCATTTTCCAGCAACGGCAGCGACGAGATTGGTGGTTTAGAAAGAGTCATGTATAGCAACTAAAACTAACTAAGTGGGTACACTAGCTAGGCGCATGGGAAGTAACCTCCCGACGCAGCATTAAGTAACGTATTGCCTAAATGCCGGTCAGACTCATAGACTAACATGAAATTATCTGAGCCGATTAAGCCCCCTAAACAACAAAACCTTACCAGAGCTGATAAATTTAGGGGACTGCCCCTACGCCTGGTCTTAGTTTTGCCTTTTGTCCTACAAGTTGTTGGTGCAGTAGGACTGGTGGGTTATTTGTCCTTTAGGAACGGGCAGCAGGTGGTTAACGACCTTGCTCACCAGTTAATGGATAAAAATAGGGATTTAGTTAAACAACATCTCGATACTTATCTAACTATACCCAATCAAATCAATCAGAGTAATATCGATGCGATCGAGTTGGGAACGCTGAAATTGAATGACTTTAGACAGCTAGGTCGTTACTTTTGGAAGCAAATGCACGTGTTTAATGTTGACTACATTAATTACGCTAATGCACAAGGGGAGTTTATTGGAGTTGAGCGTAAAGATGACGATCGCCTGGTTATCAATGAAACCTTAAAGTCCGCTCTCAAAGAGATGGCAGTTTACACGACGGACGATCGGGGCAATCGCGTACAAAAGCCCAAAATCTTATCCGACCAGGCTCCGATTCAAGCAGAAGCTTGGTATGCAAATGCAGTCAAGGCAGGTCGTCCCATCTGGAGCGATATCTATCAATGGGACGATCGCCCAGATATTATCTCTATTTCCTCAAGCTACCCAATTTATGATGATTCGCGCCAGTTAATTGGTGTAATAGGAAACGATCTGCGGCTTTCAGGCATCAGCAGCTTTCTCCAAAGTCTTAAGATAAGTCCTTCTGGCAAGATATTTATTATTGAGCGCAATGGATTTTTAGTCGCTACGTCCAGTCCAGAAAAACCTTTTGCTACGATTAATGGCGAAGCAAAGCGCCTTAAAGTTCAAAACAGTAAGGATCCTCTCACTCAGTCTACTGCTACTTATCTACTCCAAAAATACAACGACTTCCAAGCCATAAAAGACGAACAACAACTAGATTTTCAGTTGCAAGGCGATCGCCAGTTTGTGCGCGTAACTCCCTGGAAAGATAAATTTGGATTAGATTGGCTAGTCGTTACTACCGTCCCCGAGTCAGACTTTATGGCACAGATAAATGCCAATACTTACACGACTATTCTGCTCTGCCTCTTAGCTCTTGCCGTAGCTATAGGCTTGGGACTAATTACCTCGCAGTGGATTGCACGACCAATTTTGCGTTTGGGTAAATCCGCTTCCGCGATCGCCAAAGGAGATTTCGATCAACAAGTAGAAGTCAAGGGTATTAACGAACTGAGCGTATTATCGCGCTCCTTCAACGAAATGGCACGGCAACTACAAGCATCATTTGCCAATTTAGCTTCTACTAATCAAAAACTAGACAAGGTCAACCAGGAGTTAGAACAAAGCAACCAAAAATTGGAAGCAAGAGTAGAACAGCGAACCGCTGAACTCCAACAAGCTAAAGAGCTAGCAGAGCAAGCTAACAAGGCTAAAAGCGAATTTTTAGCTAACATGAGTCACGAATTACGCACTCCCCTTAATGCTATCCTTGGATTTTCCCAGCTAATGAATCGCGAAGCATCTCTAACCAAAGAGCAACTGGAAAACATCGGGATTATCAATCGTAGTGGCGAGCATTTACTATCACTAATTAATGACGTACTCGATTTAGCGAAAATCGAGTCAGGCAGGATGACTCTATATCCTACGGATTTTGACCTATACGCCTTGCTGGATCTAATCGAAGAGATGCTAGCACAAAGAGCAGAAGCTAAAGGGCTGCACTTTGCGATCGCCTATAGCCAGGATCTCCCTCAATACATCAATACCGATGAGAAGAAACTGCGTCAAGTTTTAATTAATCTAATTAGCAATGCCATCAAATTCACCGAAACTGGGAAGATAACCCTACGTGTTAGATCGTCCCAACCCCCAACCCCCAACCCCCATACTCTCTACTTTGAGGTTGAGGATACTGGCGCGGGCATTGCACCAGAAGAGATGGATAGTCTATTTGAAGCTTTTACTCAAACGGAAGCAGGCAAGCAATCTCAACAAGGAACAGGGCTAGGATTACCGATTACCAAAAAGTTTGTCGAACTAATGGGAGGAGCAATAACGGTTAGCTCTCAACTGGGGAAAGGAAGTATTTTTAAATTTAATATCCAGGTTCAATTAAGTGGAGCCGATAAAATTTCGAGGCAAAAACCAGATCGAAGAGTAGTTGGACTCGAATCCAACCAGCAACAATATCGTATTTTAGTAGTAGACGATCGCATTGAAAATCGACAATTATTATTGAAATTGCTACAACCAATAGGATTTAGCATCCGAGAAGCTTGTAATGGCAAAGAAGCACTGGAAATATGGCAAACCTGGCAACCGCACCTGATTTGGATGGATATGCGCATGCCAGTGATGAATGGTTATGAAGTAACTCAACAGATTAAATCTCACCTACAGGGACAAGCGACGGTAATTATCGCACTAACTGCCAGTACGCTCGAAGAGGAAAAAGCAGTAGTTCTGGAGGCTGGCTGCGATGATTTTGTCCGCAAGCCTTTTCGCGAAGAAATAATTTTTGAAAAAATGGCACAGTACCTCGGCGTACGCTATCTCTACGAAGCGATTCCCTCAGAGGATAAACTTGAGTCGGAAAGCGTAGAGCGATTAACAGCTTCGGCTCTAGCGATTATGCCCGAGCAATGGCTCAGAAATCTGTCCGAAGCAGCTATTTTGACTGACGAGCAAATGATAAATCGGTTGTTATTACAAATTCCGGAGTCGCATCGAACTTTAGCTACAGCTATTCAGAAAGAGGTTGACAATTTCGATTTCGATCGCTTGATGAGTCTCGCGCAAGAGGCGGCTAACCTATGAATAATACGCAACCAAATTCTATGGGTGGAAGTATTTTAGTCGTAGATGATAATCCTGACAATTTACGAGTTTTGTCTGCATCGCTAACCGAGAGAGGCTATCAAGTGCGGTGTGTTAAAAATGGTGCGATGGCATTAATCACAGCCCAAAAATTACCTCCTAACCTGATTCTGCTAGATATTAGTATGCCAGGTATGGATGGCTATGAAGTCTGCCAGCAATTAAAATCTGACGATCGCACTCGCGATATTCCAGTAATTTTTCTCAGCGCTCTAGATGACGCACTTGACAAGGTAAAAGCTTTTCAGGTGGGTGGAACAGACTATATTACCAAGCCTTTCCAAATTGAAGAGATTATCGTTCGGATCCAACATCAATTAGCTCTACAAGTTGCACGAGCAGAAATCGAGCAGCTAAATAGCCAACTGGAACAAAAAGTCAAACAAAGAACTGCTGAATTAGAAGAGGTCGTTCGCCAACTCAATCAAGAAGTTGCCCAGCACCAAAAGACTCAAAAAGCTCTGCTCGAACAGGCTTTACAGGATGCTTTGACTGGTTTGCCCAATCGCACCTTGCTGATGGAGCATTTGCAAAAAGCGCTTTATCGCTATCAAAGAAATAAAAGTTATTTATTTGCTGTTTTATTTATCGATCTAGATCGCTTCAAAGTTATTAACGATAGTTTGGGACATGCTGTTGGCGATCGCCTTCTGGTTGCTGTTTCGCATATCCTTAAAGGCTGTACTCGCGAAACAGATACGGTAGCCCGTTTGAGTGGAGATGAATTTGCTATTCTGCTCGAAGATATCCAGGATCGTCAAACTGCGCTCGCGATCGCGGAGCGATTGCTAGAGCAACTTACCGCTCCAGTTTACCTTGACGATCGCAAGATCTTTACTGGTGCTAGTATTGGTATTGTGTTTGGGGCAGCTAACTATCAAAACGGGACGGAATTGCTGCGCGATGCCGATATTGCCATGTACCGTTCCAAGGCTTTAGGTAGGGGACGTTACGCGATCTTCGATCGTGAAATGTACGCGCAGACGCTCTATCTGTCACAAATCGAGACCGATCTGCGCCATGCGATCGAGCGTCAAGAATTTTTGCTTCACTATCAACCCATTGTTTCGCTCTCTACAGATAAAGTGACGGGTTTTGAAGCATTGCTGCGCTGGCAACATCCAGAGAAAGGATTAGTTTATCCAGGAGACTTTATCACGATCGCCGAAGATACAGGTTTAATTGTCACAATTGGTGAATGGGTTTTACAAGAAGCCTGCCAACAGCTATGGAACTGGCAACAAACAATTCCCTCCGCTGCATCTGTACATGTTAGCGTCAATCTTTCCAGCCGCCAAATTAAACAATTAAACTTTGTGGATAAGTTAACTCAAATCCTTAACGACACTGGCTTAAATGGTTCAAGTCTGAGGTTGGAGCTAACTGAAAGTATGCTGATGGATAAAGGAGAGCGAACAATTGAGCTTTTGTCTAAAATAAAAGCCCAAAACATCCAACTCAGTATTGACGACTTTGGCACGGGTTACTCATCCCTTAGTTATCTTCACCGCTTCCCAATTGATGCCCTAAAGATCGATCGTTCGTTTATCAATCTTATCGATCCCAATGGAGAGAATTGTGAAATTGTGAATACGATTATTATTCTGGCTCATTCCTTAGGCATTAAAGCGATCGCCGAAGGAGTAGAAACAGCCGAGCAATTAGATCGGCTCAAAAAACTCGGCTGCGATGAAGCCCAAGGCTATTTCTTCTCCAAACCCGTCAGTCACGAGCGCGCCGAAGCGCTATTAAACCAACTCTCTAATTAGCTATAGCGGTTTTCAGATCGGAAAGAGTAGGGGGTTTGGGGGCGTTGCCCCCAAGAAGGGGAGGCAGGGCGGTCTTGGGGGTTCCCCCCTAGAGCCACTGCCGTGTTCCACCCCTTCACCCCAAAAATAAAACCCGTTCTCAAGTGAAAACCGCTATAAGTCGGCGGGAAGACCCGCGCTGTATGCGTAGCATCAGCGTCGGGATTCGTCACGAAGAATGTTGCAGTAATGGATAACGCACTGGGATTTCCGTTACCCTGGTAATGCGATCGCTAAACGTCTTTAACACTTCGGTCGTGACTTGCTTTAGTTGCTTAGCAGGATAGGAGCAAGCTTGGGGAAGATTATTTCCTCGCGCTTCCAATTCATGCGTGAGAGGGCGAGGTCGGGTTGGCGTGTTGAGTTGAATTTCGTCCGGCTGTAATGTTTGCATTTGCCGGATGTACTCTTCCTGCTCTCGCTCGCTCCAGACCGCAAGCAGCATTGTCTGAACTGCCAGATGTCCTGTATAGATTTGGCGAAATTGCAGTAATCCCGCCCAAATTTCCTGGAGGTTGATGGCTGGTACGGGATGGTTAATGCGACGGAATAGATCGCCAGAAGTGGCATCAACTTTGACAGCAACCCAATCGGCGATCGCCAGTTCTTCACGTACAACTGGATCGCTCAGCAAGCTACCGTTGGTCAGTACGCCGACGGGCTTCGCAGTCATCTCCTTTACTACTGTCAGAATTTCACCTAAATTCTGAGCTAGAGTTGGCTCGCCGCTACCGCTGAGGGTAATCGCGTCCACATTGCCGAGAGGGAACAGTTGGAGATCCTGATGGATTTTCTTGGTGGATATAAAAAACTGGCGATTGCTACTCTGGTGCTCGATCCTGCCCAACTGGCAGTATACACAGTTGAAAGAGCAGGCAGACATCGGTCCAATCGGATCGATTCCTAGCGATCGCCCGAACCGCCAGGATTGCACTGGACCGTAAACAGAGGTGAAGGGTGCAGTGACTGTAGACATCGCTTCAGATTAACCTCCAGGTATTGACGATCGAGAATTCTGCATCACAATTTTAATTATAACTGAACTTACGTGGAAGATCCTGGAACCCTTACCCCTAAGACCAAATCCGCGTTAACTATCCCTCATATTGCCTGGCGACTGAAAGTTGCGCCTAGACAAGCAAAGTCCGCGAAGGCGGACTTCAAGTAAAAGGGGGTAACTAAACAGGACTAAGTTGGCGGCATTACCACTTTTTGGGCAACTCCCAGCTTCTTTAACAGCCAGATCGCCCACCAGGTTGGATCGTACTCCCACCAGCGCCAGCCTGCTTTGGCAACGTTAGGATAGGCGTGATGGTTATTGTGCCAGCCTTCACCATAGGTGAGAATAGCTGCCCACCAGAGATTGCGCGAGTTGTCATTTGTGGTAAAGGTACGGTATCCCCACAGGTGCGTGACCGAGTTAATAAACCAGGTGCTATGCCAGAGCAAAACTGCGCGAACGAACATACCCCAAATGACGAACGACCATCCCCCCAACACGTACAGCAACAGTCCTAACGGGATTTGCAGCAACAAAAAGTAGCGATTTAGCCAGCAATAAAATCGATCGCGTGCGAGGTCAGGAGCAAACCGCTGGTACTTCTGATAATCGAAGAATTCAGAGTTAGGATAGAAAATCCACAACATATGACTCCACCAGAATCCCCGTTTGGCCGAGTAGGGGTCTTGTTCGATATCTTCCGTGTGCGCGTGGTGGAGGCGATGACCGGCCACCCAGAAAATCGGCCCTCCTTGTAAAGCTAGGGCACCAATCAGGGCGATCGCGTACTCTAACCATTTGGGCACCTGAAAACTGCGATGGCTCAATAGGCGGTGATAGCCCAAACAAATGCCAATACTGCCAAATAACCAGTGCAAAAAGATAGTCGCAATTAGCGCAGACCAGGAGAAGAACCAGGGAGCTAAAAGTGCAAGGGCGTGAACGATCGTGAAAAAGCATACCGCTGTCCAATCAAGCGGATAGCGAGTCGGAGTTGTTTGCAACTGTTTAGCAGTCATTAAATTACCTCACAAAATAAAAAATTGTTTCTGTAAACATCCATTGGTTAAGGGTAGATTTTGTACGATTGCTGCCGATCGAAATCGAAAGTTTCTGGCTAAACCTGCCCCTACCAGCCTTACTGACTGCACTTCAACGCAAACCTTGCTAGCGTGAAAACTTGGGGACTAAACTTACGAGAGAGCCGGAATCGCAGTTACTAGTTAAATAAATGCGCCCATCTGGTTGAACTGTATCTGGTTGAACTGTAAGTGAATACCATTGGGATTGAGCTGCTCGGTGTTTATGGGAAGCCGTTGAGCGATCGCCGAATCGATATACTTACTCCCCGCATAGATGTGGCGAATCGCTTCAGCCATTTCTTCAACGGATGCATTCTTGCGACAGTAACCTTCCGCTCGCACGGCCCATGCATCCAGGAGTCTCTGTGGATCGCCGAGATCGAGCAGAATTAATAATTTAGAGATAGTTATCCCTGAATCTACCTGGCGTTCGCGCATTTGTTGGGTAAATTCTGCAATTGACATATCGGGCAAATCAGCATCGACGATCGCTACATCGACATCGATCGATTCCAGCAACACTAAGCCCGTCGTTCCATTTGTGGCCTCGCTCGCCACTTCGATTCCAGGCTGCGATCGCAAAGCTACCCGCAGCGCTACCCGAGTCTGTTCGTTAGTTTCAATTAGAATTGTTTGGATATCGTTCATGGTTAGTTTAAATATGCATTATGGGTTCAGCCTCGGTGTCTTTTGGTGGTTCCTCTGCTCCCAAAGCCTCGCAATGGTATTCCGGTAAATCGTTCGGAGCACCGCAGGCAGAAATGCTACTGGCTAACGTACCCTCCACGCTCGGCGTCCAGGTGGGCATTTCACTCGTGACAGCAACTGCTGCCTTGGAAGATTGTTTGAGAGCGGCTAGCTGTTCTGGGGTGAGAATGCGATCGCGATCGAAGCCAAATTCGATTTCCGTATGCCATCCTTTTTGTTTCAGTCGTTTGAGATTGTAGAAACGCTTATTGAGCGTGGTCTGCACGAAGGCTTTTAAGCATCCCAACAGATACTTGCGCTTGAATGGATCTTTAACGAACCAATATTCCAGCATTTTGTGCGAATAGAAGCGGGCATAGTTACGCAGGATGCCTTTTAAAAGTTCTTCGCGGGTGATGGCATCGGGCTTCATAATTGGCGTGACAAAATTGTAGTGGGAATAATCCCGTACTTCCACCTTGTCTCCCAATTCTTCAAATAGTTCCGAAAACGGCCAGGGCGTGTAGATATTCCAATTAGTCATATCGGCTTGCCAGTCCCGCGCCATCCGATAGGTTTCTTCTATCGTTTCCAACGTTTCATTGGGCAACCCCATAATAAATTGGACTTCTGCCACAATGCCATTTTCCCGCAATAATCGCACCGCTCGTTTGTTATCTTCGATCGTAGTTTCCTTGCGGAACAAATTGAGATTTAACTGTGCCGCTGCCTCAGTTCCCAAAGAAACGTGGATCAGACCCGCCTGACGATACAGCGGCAGTTCTTTCTCATCGCGGAGAATGTCAGTGACGCGGGTGTTAATGCCCCAGTACACTCCTAGGTTGCGCTCGACCAACTCATGGCACAAGGCCATAAACCGCGATTTGTTAATCGTGGGTTCCTCATCCGCCAGAATAAAAAATCCAACGTTATATTGCTTGACGAGCGTTTCAATTTCATCCACGAACTGCTTCGGCGATCGGGAACGATATTTGCGCCAGAATTTCCATTGGGAACAGAAGCGGCATCGGAACGGACAACCCCTGGCAAAGTTGGGCACGGCAACCCGCACATTGAGCGGTGTATAAATGTACGTCTTCCAATCCAATAAGCTCCAATCGGGACAGAGGGTGTTGAGATCTTTAATCGGTGGATGATCCGGCGTAGCAACTATTTGTCCATTTTCGAGGAATGATAATCCCAGAATTTCGCGCCGATCGCATCGGTCGGTACCGTTTGCGATCGCCCGCATTAAATTCACTGTAATCTCTTCTCCCTCTCCCCGAATGATGTAATCCACCCAGGGGGCTTCCTTGAGGACTTCTTCATACATGTAGGTGGGATGCACGCCACCCATAATTGTAGTAGCCTGGGGACAGACTTGCTTCACGATTTTAAGTGTAGCTTGGGATTGATAAATCATGGGCGTGATTGCTGTTGCCAGCACCACGTCTGGTTGATGCTGGGCAACGATTTGAGCTAGGGCATCATCCGGGATGTAATTTGTCATGGCATCGACAAACCGAATATCGGTAAAGCCAGCAGCCTTCAAAGCTCCGCCTACATATGGTACCCAGCTAGGGGGCCAATTCCCAGCAATTTCTGCACCCCCAGAATGATAGTTGGGTTGAATCATCAAAATTCGCATGGCAGCACTCCCAGTTCTTAAAACGCAGGTATAGGTGTGAAACCCAGAATTCCCATTCAGTTCAGGCAAGTTGCCAGATCGGCATCAGGGGTGGTAATGGGCTGTAAGTTGTATTGCTCCGACAGGAGTTTGAATACATTCGGAGAAATGAACGCCGAGTTTTGTGAGGGCTAAAACTTTTGGGACAATTCATACGGACTTGGAAAAACCTCGGATAGCTTCGGGTTTGAGATAGGTGTCAAATACAGAGGCAATATTGCGAATTAACAAGCGTCCGAGGGGAGTCACCTCAATCCCATCGCCCCGGCGCTCGATTAAGCGATCGGTTTCTAGAGCATCTAATCTGACAAGTTCTTCGGCGAAATAATCGTTAAAATCCAGATCGAAACCAAGATGATATTTCTCTTCCAGATCGGGCGCTGATAACTTGAACTGACACATCAATTCCGCGATCGCAGTGCGTCGAATCAGATCGTCTCGGTTGAGTTGAATGCCTTTTTCGATGGGCAATTCACCCGCGTCGATCGCTTGATAAAAGTCCTTTAATTTTTTGTGGTTTTGGCAATAGACATCTTGCAACATGCTGATGGAAGTGATGCCAAAGCCCAACAAATCGGATTCGGGTTTGGTGGTATAGCCCTGGAAATTACGATGGAGTTGACCCGCCTGCTGCGCGATCGCTAGTTCATCGTCGGGCTTGGCAAAGTGATCCATACCAATAAATACGTAGCCATGTTGGGTTAATTGAGCGATCGTGCTTTGCAGAATCTCCAGCTTTTCGGCAGCATCTGGCATTGCAGATGTCGGCATCCGCTTCTGAACTGGTTTGATCCAGGGAACGTAGGCAAAATTAAATACGGCAATGCGATCGGGATTTAATTGCACGGTCTTCTGCACGGTGTCTTTAAACGTCGCGTCTGTCTGGAAGGGTAATCCATAAATCAAATCCACATTCACGCTCTCAAACCCGGCTTCCCGCATCCAGGCCATCACGTTAAACAACATCGCCTCAGGTTGCACGCGATTGATGGCCTCCTGTACTTGCGGATTGAAGTCTTGAATGCCAAAGCTAATGCGGTTAAAACCTAATTGGCGCAGAAACAGAATGTAGTCGCGATCGACATAACGAGGATTAACTTCAATCGATATTTCTGCGGCAGTATCGAAGCTAAAATACCGATTAAATTGATTCCAGAGAAACTCCACCTGCGCTCGATCCAAATAATTCGGAGTGCCTCCACCCCAATGCAACTGATGTACCCGCCGATTCGCATCCACCAGACTGGCAACCTGCCGAATTTGGCGAGCGAGATAACCTAAGTAGGGCTCTGCCACCTCTTTGCGCTGGGTGATAATGGTATTGCAGCCACAGAAATAACAAGGTGTTTCGCAAAACGGGATGTGGCAATAGAGAGATAAGGGAGTTTGCTTGCGATTGCCGACAGCGATCGCGGTTTGAAATGCGTCGCGGTCGAAGTCAGATTTTAATTCTGTGGCGGGAGGGTAACTGGTGTAGCGAGGTAAGGGCTGGTTGTATTTATGCAACAATGCCGCATCAAATGCCACCGTTTGCGATAACTTTCTCATTAATTAAAATTTATCCTTTATTATAATAGCGGTTTTCAGATCGAAAAAAGTAGAGAAGTTGGGGGCAGCACCCCCAAGAAGCGGAGACGGGGAGTTATTGGGGGTGCCCCGCTACAGCCACTGCCTTGTTCCACCCCTTCACCCCAAACAACCTGTTCTCAATTGAAAACCGCTATAGCTTTTATAGCGACAGCGTAACGCACGGAGGTTGCTGTCAGCGATGCGTTAGCGATCGATGTAACGCATCCTACCCAATTGGAGAGGGGGCAAGGGCACAGCCCCCATTTTGGTTCTATTCCTCTCTCCCTCTGGGAGAGGGTTTAGGAGTGAGGGTTTGGAATTCCCCGCGTCAGATGACAAGAAATTAATCCGTTCTAAATCGCAATCGATTCGCGTTCGGCTCCATGATGGTGACGTTCGGTACTGCCAGGGCGGTCTTGTCGCGTAAGCAGATCGAATGTATGTTCTCCGATCGCCGCTTTTACGTCGGCTTCGAGTTCGTGTACGACATCGCGATTGAGACCAAAAGCACAATTCGCTTCAGCAACGATACGATCTACCGTGGCGCTATCTAAAGGCAGAGCATCCAGTGCTTGACGGTAGCGCTCCTTAAATGTTCGCCTCGCTTCCGGGGTTGAAATCCGATCGAACTCGTAAAACTCAGTGCCTTTACCCGGTGGCAAAGGTAAAGCCGATCTAATTACGTTCTTCAGGCTTTGTCCGCCGGATAAATCTCCCATGTAGCGCGTGTAGGCATGGGCAATCAGCAGAACAGGATCTGTAGCTGAGAGCAGTTGAATGCGATCGCGATACACCTGACCCGCTGGCGAAGCCACAATTTGTTCCTGCCAATTTTCACCGTAATAGAATGCGAGATCGCGACCGAGATTTTCAGTGCGATTCAGCTCCGGGAAATAGAGAGCGCTTAAAATTGGATGATTGGCATGTAGTTGCAAAGCAGTTTCCAGGGCATTGTAGACAAAATACAGATCGGCAAATAACTTGCGAAGGGGTTCCTGTTCCACAATGCCTTTCATAAAGCATTTCATAAATGCTGTATTTTCGGCGGCAGTATGGGATTTCTGGGTACCTTCCCGAAGGCTCGTCGATAGGTTAATCATATTAATATCTCCTAATTAATTGAGTTTCTAGAAGCTTCAGCGTCAACAGAAGGCAGTAAATAAATCCGCAACAACTGCCACACAATTACAGCGATCCAGGGTATCTTTTGCCAGAATTTGATGGCGGGATGATTCTGGCGACTAGAGATGTCCGTTAATTTCTGATTGGCGATCGAGCATTGCTCTAGACGTGGGAAAAATTCTGGATGATTAGTGTCTAAGATACTGGGGAACGCACTTTTCGCCGTTTCATTGGTGTGCTGAATCACTTGTTGATTGTATTCATGGGGATCGATCCCAATTGATTCGTAAAAGTCTGCGCGTTCCAACACTGTCAAAGTGTGGGTGGCAAACACTGTCAGCAGGAAAAAGCGCGACCAGAGCCTCGATTGCCAGGTATTCCAGAGTTTGGGCTGCGATCGCAACAACACCTTAAAGAAATCCCCATGCCGATTTTCGTCCTGGCACCAATTCTCAAAGTAATTGAACAGGGGATAAAAGCGATGTTCTGGATGCTGTTTGAGGTGACGATGCACTAGAATGTATCGCCAGTACCCAATTTTTTCAGACAGATAAACCGTGTAGATCACCCATTCGGGCGGGAAGAAGGTATATGTGCGTTTCTTCGTTAGTTCGACCAGATCCAGTGACAAGCCAAAATCTGCCATGGCTTTATTCAAAAAACCGGCATGACGTGCTTCGTCCCTTGCTAGGAGCTGAAATGCCTCCGACAATAACGGATTGCGGTCTTTCAGCTTACGAGACAGTTCTTTGAACAATAAAAAGCCAGAAAACTCTGAGGTGCAGGAGCGCTCTAGGAAATCAATGAACGCTCGTCGCGTTTCGCCATCCACTCGATCCCAACATTGCTTGAATTCCTCATCCCGGACGAAATGATAGCGGTTATAGTCGGTACGCAATTCTGCCAAAACTGCGTCTAGCTCTTCCCGTTGTGCCGACAGATCCATCTGGGCAACGGCATCAAAATCGGTAGTGTAAAAACGTGGTGTTAAAAGGGTTTCTTGAACGGGTTCTTTAATACCGGCTGGTAGCTCGGCTGTATCGGATTTTGTTACGGAACTAACCATAGAGTAAATGGTTCAGAATAGATGACTGTAAATCACTTTGCTTGAATCTGCGATCGCCTACAAGTCAGTTACCAGAGTCATCCTATAGTTACCGCAGGTAAAGCATAGAGGTGAATTGGTGGCTAGAGCCATTTATAAAGAAATATTGAAATTCCGATCTGGTGAATCAAAACGAGTTTTAAGCATCTTAAGATCTAGAGATAGTAAAGATCGCGCTGCTATCAAGCCGCTATCTATCCTTGGGGTTATGTAGTGCGAAGGAGTCCCAACCGTAGTATGTGTTAGGCGTTAGCCGTAACACGTCACAGGTATCTTAGCTTTCATGCAAGTCCCTTAGTATCGCGCTGTTGTTTATCCTTGGGGTATGTAGTGTGACGGGAGTTTATGTCAGAAGTCATCCAGTTTTCAGAGGTTAAGTGTTCGGAAATTAAATGCCCGATTCAGTTTGTCCTGGACTTGTTAGACAATAAGTGGTCGATTTTGGTTCTCCGCGAACTATTTGGCGGCACTCGACGCACCCATGAATTGCTTGCCGCTCTCCCCGGCATCAGTACCAAAACCCTAACCCAACGCCTGCGAGAACTGGAAACGCAAGGGCTGGTCGAGCGCCTTGTCTATGCCGAAATTCCACCTCGCGTCGAATATTCCCTCACGCCTAAAGGTCGCCAGATCCAGCCAGTAATGGCAGCCCTGCATCAAGTAGGATCGCAATGGCTGGAGCAGGAAACTTGTGTTTGTCCCCTAATACCAAATCTGTAGTAGCTACGACATTTAAGAGAGAAGCATCAACCTGTGTTTAGAGTTTCAGGATCGGGCTACTAGCGAAAGTTAGCCAAAGCTTGGATTTCGCCAATTCTAGGGTGTTGTCAGTGCTGTTTTTGCCTAGCAGCATTCCGATTGCCAATAAATCTAATTCCAAGGAAAAGCAACCGCTGCTTTACTTGAACTGATTCCTATGGCTTGAGGAGTAATAATAGCTGAGTCATGGTGATTGCACTCTAACCTAACCAGAACGAAATAGTTGATATTGATAAAACCCTCGCTTTCAAGGGCTTGTTTTAGGCAATGAGCACTTATACCAGTTCGGAGAAAATCATCGATCAACGTTATTTTCGTACTTTTGGGCAGTCTGAAAATAGCTTCTCTAACTACTGGAGTTTAGACTAAAAGGCAACAAGAAGCATCTCGCTAGATAGAAACTAGCGAGAGAGAGGATAAAAGGGAAGAAGTTGAGCTAAGCAGTTGCAGCGGAAGCTTTTTTGAGGGGCTTGGCATAGCGTTTTTTGACAGTAGGATAACGAATCCGTTGGGTTCGTTTTTTCCCAAGAGGCCAACCTGGAGACTTACCGCGAGGTTTAGGGTCAGGGGAAGGAGAGCCAATCCTGACCAAAACTAAAGCAAAAGCATTTGCAACTCGACCAGGAGACAATTTAGTCATCGGTTTCTGCCAAGGCAGAGGAGAGTCTTGGACAAGTTCACGAGCGAGCCACAATTGCCAAGTAAGTAAAGGCATCAAGTCCGACCAAGTCTCCATCTGAGCAGGGGTAGAAAGCTGAGGGATTGTCCAATGGAGACGTTGACGCACCAAGCGATACCAATGCTCAATGGCAAATCTGCGCAGATATTTTTGCCATACCTCACTCAAGATTGGCTCGTCTTTAGCGACCCAAATCAACCACAGGGGTTTCGATTCAGGCATATCAAGACGTTCGACCAGAATGAGTGTAAAGGGATGGTCTGCGGCTTGCTTTAAGTGCAGGTTTGGCCATCGACGAATTTGCAATCGTCCCAGTTTAGGCTCTGCAATTGTGATGTCTGCTTGGGGAATAGACCAAGTGTCAGAGTCTTTGAGGCTAAATTTCTCTCCATGCTTATGGGGTCGCCCATGCCCCTCGTAATCCTTTGGGGCATGATACAGAACCCGGTTGGGGCGTAGCCTGAGCAGCTTGATACACGGGATGTCTGCTGTTTGCTGCAAAAATGGTGCGCACCCATACTCGCCATCCCCCAGGAAAAGCACAGTCCCAGGAATTTCCGCACAAACCAAGCGTAACTGACTAGCGGCTTTCTGAATCGGGTTCTCGAAACTGGTGATCCGCTCATGCCGCAACGGTAAGGCAAAACTCCCTTCTGACTCTGGAATCCAGGCAATTGTGCTGTATCCTTGCCCCACCGTAACAGGTTTGCTTCCTACTCCCGGTTGAGGTTGATGTTCGTAGGTGCGTTCTTGTAATGTCACCGCATAGGGACGCGACCAGGCTGTATGGTCGCCCGCCAATATCGTCACCTCTGCTGCCGGCATTTGCTGTATGTATTGCTTCATCAAGTCTTCACGTGGAGGATGACTATCTTGCAGTGCTTCATAGATACTCGACCACTCCCTCCGAAATAATGGGCTTAACGAAAGTTCCACAAACGATGAAACACTCCGACTCGTCAGTACCGCATCCATCAAGTCGAACAGCGCATCTCTCCCGTTCCCTATAATTTCGTACGTGTACTTGCGAAATTGCTCAAGTTTATCCAAACTAATCATGATGAAGCTGTTGATTTTATAGTCTTTTCAGCTTCCATCATCAAGCGGTCAGTCTGCAATGGCTGGCTGCTTTTTACCACTTTTTAGTCTAAACTCCAGTAACTAGTAAAGCATCTCCACTTAGTAGAGGAACTACTCTATACTCTGAGTCGTAAATTGGCTCACTAGACTTCAAGGAAAATCGATAGCAAGTTGAGACTGTGCAAAGCTGGTGCTTTATAGAGGGCTGCAGCCAGTTCGCCAAAATTCCTGCCTGTGGCGATAGCCCTACTAAAATCTCACAGGGAGCACATACTAGACTTTCGCGTAAACGTCCTACACCATGAGAGACATCTTTCCAACTTAGCCTTAATTCAGTTGGAGCCTCAGGCAGATCTACTCCACTCTTTGGCTCTAGCTTAATTAGTTTAATGAAATGGGAAACAAAGAAAAAAAGGATCTCAAGACCCCTCTCAAAAAATGGCGAGATTAACATAGCTCGGATCTCCAGCTTAAGCGCTTTAACTATTGCGTAGCGTAACAATATGAGCCAATAGAATATGTAGCATTCAATACAAATAGTGCAAATTGTACATAAATTATTGCGTTTAATATAAATAATACTGTACAAATTGCACACTATTATGTGCATACTATTTTTGATTAGATGGTCTGAAATGCTATTTCTTCAAGAATTTAGAAGGTTACACCTTTTATAACAATAGAAAATTTTTTAATTACAAAGGCTGAAAGCCTTTTAAAATAAGAGTTATACTATTAAGAGCCCAAAAAGTGCTTATTGAACATAAGGTACGCTTAAGCTATGCTCTAATAGATTAAATGATTGTACATAAAAAGTATGCCTGAGTCAGCATTGGACATTTCTGGTGATCGTGAAAGAACACGTTCAGTATATAAATATCTGCTCTATCTAACTGATCCCAATCTTGCAACATCCAAACTACTGGAGAAACCTAACGAATCAAAAATTGCTGAGCAATGGGGAGATAATAGAATTTTTATCCGTCGTGTTTTACGTTCAGTTTTTCCTGAACTGTATCCCGAAGAAAAAAATGAAAGGCCCCCCTTACCAGGGTTAACGCTTGGTAGATTAATAAAAATTATTTCCTCTCTACAGAGCTATTGGAATTCACAATTATCATCATCCGACAATGACCGAATGGATAATTATATTATCTCTAGAGAGAAGAAATATCACGCTCTAAATCTATTTACACAATTAATACCAGAAGAAAGAAAAGAAATTGGTCTGGCAGAACATCCGGGAGAAGCATTAATACAGCAAATGTTGGAAATTGCCACAGATCCAGTTAAAGGTCTTGGTATTAAAGAAATAAACAATATATACGAACAGTTTCTTCGTCAAGAGCTTACTGCGAACAAAGAAGCCAACAAAGAATTTAAGCAAGATCAAGAGAAGTTATTAAATGATGATCTGATTAAATATACTATTATAGAGTATTTTAGAAATTTGTATCAAACCCATGAAAAGGAAATCCAGAGTTCCAAGATTGAAGATTATTTAACTAGAGTAAAAAGGGAAATTAGTCGGATAGAGTTTCAGTCTGGACTAAAACAGATTGAGATTATTTATAATAACCAATTGAAGCCCGATCTTGAGAGAAAATATAATAAATATCTGTCGCCTGAATTTATACAAAGATTGACATTCTTAGTGCTTGATAATCAAATTATAAATGATGATTTTCCAATTTATTTAAAGTATTATAATATTGAAAAGATAAGCCCTCTTCCTTTATACGTAAAGAATGAATACCAAAAAAATGGTTTATTGAATCCTGATCTTTTAGAAGAAGATGAAGATCTGGAAAGCATTAGTGGTCTTGAAAGGCAATTTGTCTATAAAGCCAAAGTGCATTTTTATATTAAATTATATGATGATTATCAACCTAAATTAAAATGTACGGAGATAAATACATTAGTAAATAATGAAAGAAGGCTTGAGTTCATTGAAGAAATTACCGGAATTGGTAGTCCAATATCACTAGTAGTTGCGGCAATCAATAGAGTTTTACTGCGAGACATTCCTGTATTAAAAGAATACTTTTACATTGTCCACGAGAAAATCAACTCAGTTGAATTAACAGGTGGCAGTAATAGCAATTTGGTCTGGAGTCATACACTAGTTGAACTCTGCAAAAATGAAGATATTGAGAAATCGATAAAATCTAACCAACCATATAGTCAACTAGCCAGAAGTATTGGATTAGCGTATGGTGAATATTGCGGTTTCGACTTAGTAGAAGTGGCTACGAAATCAGCATTATATGCAAGGCTCAGGGCAATTAAAAAAACAGGAATTAATCCAAGGGAATATTTGCAACATATTTGTAATAGAGTAGAGGAAGAGAATGCAATTAATATTAGTAAAAATTTAATCAATTATTATCCATTTTCACTAATAGCTATGGAAGGAGCAATTAATGATTATCTTCTAAATATTAATTATAGATCTATAGTTAAATCAAAGGATAATATATATTTTAAAGATGACTTAAATAAGCCATGGAGCATGGTTGCTTATGCTGCTCATTTAGAAATTACTGAGGCTTACCTCAAAGAGGGTTTATATAGGGTAGCTAAAAAATATCTAGAGGTAATGATATCGCATATTGAAACCTATGGTAGTTCTATAATTAGTGATTTAATGCTTGCAAGATACTATCTGTGTCGGTTTAGATACTGTTATTTATACGATCTAAATGAAGATGACCGCGAATTCAGTGATCGTAATAAAGCAGTTCGTGCAGCTTTAAGTTATTTGAATGATGCTGAGAAATGTTTGAGAACTCGTGTTGAAAAGTTGTACTGTATCGATCAAGTTGAGCAAAGTAATTTTAATCCTTTTTTCTTCATTTTATCTAGAATATATGAACATCGTGCAAAGCTTTATATGTTTTTTGGTTCATATATGCCAAGTGATCCCAATAAGGATGAAGATAATGATAAATTATTTTTAAAGCCAATTCAATTATTTGAAAAAGCTAGAATATATGCAGCTAGGGATGGAAATTCTGATATTTATTCTTGTAATTCTGCTTATCAGAGTTGGTGTTATCTCAGATTAGCGTTTTCTTTGGAGAATGGTGATGAGAGAAAGTTAGAATATATAAACTGGGCAAAGAGATTAGTCGATCATGCTAAGCTTTGCTATTCAAGGCTTGGCAAAAAGTGTTATCAAGATATTAAGAATAATAGTGGGAAAATTGATATAGCCAGTTTGGCTGAAGAACAGGTATTGCTTACATATGAGACTTTTGATTCTGATTCTTTTCAAATCAAAGGTCTTCCTGTAATACAGGAATTGCAGCATACAGATGAATTGATGGAGTTTTATGATCGTAAAAAACAGGTTTTGTATCTCGATTTTTCAATATTAAAACATATCAATCAAAAAAACAGAGATAAGTCAATTTATCTATTTGGACCTCACTCTAGTATAATTTTATTTGCAATGGGGTTGCTAGAAGTTTGTGAAGAAGTTGAAAATGACCAACAAATTTTAATCAATGTGAAATCAGCTATGAGAAAGTTTTATTGTTCCTCAGTTATTGCAATGGATGGGGGCACAAAAGATGGAGATAACAATAGTAATCACAAAATATGTCTCTCAAGAATTTTTGAAAATGATGGTAACCCTGACTCTTTACTGCGTGGTCTTTATATTCACAGGCTAACTCAGTTCGCAGACTTTGGGAATATATTTAGAGTTGCGTGCCATTTAATATTAATTATTAATAGCTATATTATTGAAAACAGTAAAGACATGGATAAGCAGCTTGATGAAGTAAAACTTATTATTAAGTCGCTTATCGATAATAACAATTTTACAACAATAGAAAGTAACCTAGGACAAAAGCGCTATAATGGGCATTTTGCTGACCATTATAAAAATCTTGAGCGGTATTTTAATAATTTAACCGCTAATATAGCTAAGCACACTTATAGATTTAAGAAGTCTAATGAAAGCTTGCCTAGTATTGTGGGCATTCGAAATAGAATTATTGTAGATTTCTTCAGAATTCTAAGTGGTATGCCAGTTGATATATCCTAAGTCATTTATGCTTGCCAGTTTAGCACTGAAGTGCAACTTTATTTCCCCTCATCCTGTAATATATTCACACCATTATGACAGCAATTCTCATTTTGGGGCATTTGTACTGTTTTTTGGTCTTAAAGCCTCTTGATTCGACACCGAGCGAACGAGCGAATAGGCATTTCAGCCCCAGCAATTGACCAAAAAACGAGAGCTACTCTCACAAATAGAATTGCTGCCTTCACGATTCACGATTCTAGCGATCGAATGCTTTAATCGCTAAGGGTCGAATTCCCTGCCCCTTGGGGCGTGATAAAATTGTTGTGGTTCGCAGCCCACCGATTGAGAGTGAAAGTCAGGCATTGCCGGGACCTCCAAAGTTCGGGAATTGTATTGTACCCAGGGACTCTGGGGAAGGGAAACAGTCTGTCAAGTCGGTCTGTCGGGGAGTACGTCATGAGGCGGCTCTAGATCAGTGGCGTTGGGCAGAAATGTCTAATCGTGAGGTTAGGATGCCCCGTCCGCTTGCGGCGGGGAGGATGTCACTTGGTAGGAAATAATGATAAGCTAGAAAAGTTGTAAAAATTCACACGCTTGGGGCTTCGGGTGTTTTGAATAACGGCTCGCTAGTTTTTCTAGTGACGCGTAGATCGAGATACGCCCAGGCGGAAGGATTAACCCGAACGCAAGGAGATAAGTTAATTTATGCCAGTTGTTTCTCTAGACCAGTTGCTAGAGTCTGGGGTTCACTTTGGGCACCAAACTCGTCGTTGGAATCCCAAGATGGAACCCTACATATTTACCGAGCGCAATGGCGTGCACATCATCGACCTGGTGCAAACCGCTCAGTATATGGAAGAAGCCTACGAATACATGCGCCAAGCATCGGAGCAAGGTAAGAAAGTATTGTTTGTGGGTACTAAGCGCCAGGCTGCTGGAATTGTTGCCCAAGAAGCATCGCGCTGCGGCAGCTACTACGTCAACCAACGTTGGTTGGGCGGTATGTTGACCAACTGGGCGACGATTAAGACCCGCATCGAGCGCCTCAAAGAGCTAGAACGCCGTGAAGAAAGTGGTGCTCTAGATCGCCTACCCAAAAAAGAGGCATCGGTACTGCGCCGAGAAATGGAGAAGTTGCTGAAGTATCTGGGCGGTATTAAAAGCATGCGCAAGCCGCCCGACATCGTCGTGATCGTAGATCAAAAGCGCGAATATAACGCTGTACAGGAATGCCAAAAGCTAAAACTGCCCATCGTGTCGATGCTCGATACTAACTGCGACCCCGATACCGTAGACATTGCAATTCCTGCCAACGATGACGCGATCCGCTCGATTAAGTTGGTGATTGGCAAACTAGCCGATGCGATTTATGAGGGTCGTCACGGTCAAATTGATGAAGTTGACTACGAAAGCGCCGATGACTTCGAGGATGAAGTATATGAAGATGTTGCTGACGAGGATGTGACGGCTGAGGACTTAGACATAGAAGAAGAAGATTCTGCTGTCTAACTAATACATTGCTCTTCTCTGGTTACTCCGTAAGTACTCTAAATTTGGCCCCCCTAGCCCCCCCTACCTGGGGGGATCTAGATATAAATTCCCCAGAGATGGGGGATTTAGGGGGCTGAATACCCCAAGCTCATTAGAAGCAGATTTCGTACCCTGTGGCAAAGGGCATAGGGAGTGAGGATCGCAATATCTTCCGCGTAAGATATAAAAACGCCCATCTCTCGTAATTATAGCTATAGCCAACAGGCTTAGGACGGGGTGCAGGGGTTTCACCCCTGCGTGGGGGCGCAGCCCCACACCCCCTGTCCTAACAGATCTGTCCATGGCTATATTAGATCGTTAAGATTGTTAATCTAGATCGTTTGTGGACAAATAATCATCATGGCAGAAATCACCACCCAGCAGGTTCAAGAGCTCCGTGCCAGAACCGGAGCAGGTATCAAAGACTGTAAGAAGGCTCTCCAGGAAACCAATGGTGATGCCACCAAAGCTGCTGAGTATTTGCGTCAAAAAGGCTTGGCTTCGGCAGTGAAAAAAGCAAGTCGCGTGGCGACTGAAGGTATCGTACACAGCTACATCCACTTTGGCGCTCGCATCGGCGTTCTCGTTGAAGTGAACTGTGAAACTGACTTTGTGGCTCGCCGCGAAGAACTCAAAGAACTAGCAGATAATGTGGCAAAGCAAATTGCTGCTTGCCCTAATGTGGAATATGTCAGCACGGCAGATATTCCAGCCGCGATCGCCGATAAAGAACGCGAAATAGAAGCTGGTAAGGACGATTTAGCCAATAAGCCAGAGGCAATTCGCGACAAGATCGTGCAAGGTCGGATCGAGAAGCGACTTAAGGAAATGGCTCTACTCGATCAGCCTTACATTAAGGATCAATCCATTACCGTTGACGAACTAGTTAAAACGACTGCGGCTAAGCTCAGCGAGAACATTAAAGTACGCCGCTTCGTGCGGTTTGTAGTTGGCGAAGGCACGGAGGAAGAAGTACCATCTACCTCTGTACCACAACAGGAAGCACCTCAGCCAGAAGCACCTCAACCAGAAGCACCTCAGCCAGAAGCACCTGCTGAAGGTCCCAAAGCGGAAGCTCCAGCAGAAACTCCGCCAGCAGAAGCTCCGCCAGCAGCCCCGCCAGCGGCAAAGCCAAACGCCTCCAAGTCCGCACCTAAAGGTGGCAAAAAGAAAAAGAAATAACCTGAAAGGCTATTTCTAGTACATCAAATTCCTGTAGGGGCAGTTTTAGCTAAAACTCAATGGCTCTAGCCTTAGACTAACTGCAAAACCTGCCCCTGCCCCAAGGGTATTTCTATCTCTCAAAACTCTCTTTGCTAGCTATTAGTAAGGTATGCTCAGACGCATCGAGCAGGAAATTGAGAAAATCGAACAGGCGATCGCTGCTACCAAAGCAAAACAAGCGTCTATCTATCATGAGTACGTCCAGGTATTTAGTCAGGCTTTACAGCAAGAGTCGATCCTGAGTGTATATCGCGTTTGCACGCAGGATTATCCAGATCGGTTTCTCGCCTTGAGTATGTCGGCGCGTCAAGAGCTACAGCACGACGTACAAATTTTGGCGCGGGCAATGGCGGACGATGCCAGGAAAACTCTAGACAATCTTGGCAGCGACAACGCCAATAATCCACCGAGCCAGGATCGGTCAGGTCAAGCAGAGCTTGACACTCTCTTGGCCAAGATTTTAGAGGACGCCACCGATGCGGCGAACCAGCTTTTAGTCAAGACCCATATACTCAAAACACCCGTTGAGGAAAATGATGCGTTAGTGAGCTTAACTCCCGCAGAGCTAGAGTTTACACATCAAGAGCTTATGACCAAACACAATGAGTGGCGATCGCTGCACAAGCGTTTATTGCAGCTACAGGATGAGCTAGCCCAACAACGGCAAAATCAAGCGATCGCTGAAGCCGAGCAAACCTGGCGAGCCACCTGGTCTGAAATTTAGAACCGCTGACCGCTCGCTAACTACCGATCGCTTGCTATATTTGATTCAGGACGATTGTTAAGGAGAAGCAACGATGAACCACTTTGGTGGCATTGTCCAGAAAGCATTTTACTTGGGGTTAGGATTAGCCTCTTTAGCTGGTGAGAAGGCAGGCTCAACCCTAACGGAAATCCGCAATCAGGCCACAAAACTCGCTGAAGATCTGGTGGAACGGGGCGAAATGACCTCGGAAGAAGCTCGTAAGTTTGTCGATGACCTGATCGAGAAGGCCCAACAACCGATCGGGCAAGAAAAAATTGACGATAAGTCCGCGCAGGCACCCCGCTCGATCGAAATTCTCAACGACGACGACATACCTCCTGCAGCCGATCCAGATGACGTGCAAAAGCTAAAAGATAAGGTGCAGCAGCTACAAGAAGAGTTGAAAAAGCTAAAACAATAAATAATCAGCCGATCGCTGCTTCCGGCCACTCTCGCCATTCCGCAGCTTGCGCGTAGCGATCTGCTGTTTGCTCGCTTTGGTTAGCTGCCAAAAACTTGGAACTTACATTCCAGTCCAATAGGCGATTAAACTGTTGCAAGTCAATAAAACTCAACTGCAACAAAACCATCAACAGTGGTCCCTCTTGTCTTGCCTGGATTTTTTTAGCCAGAGTTAACTGTTCTAGATCGACCAAAGCCGACTCTAGCAAATAGCCCTCCAGTGCCTCTTGAGTGCTTTCAACAGGACTCTCAATAGTAAAAGTGGAAAATGGGTAACTCATTAAACCTGGGTTTAACTGATGGGGATCGCTAAGCAATGGAGATCGCTAACAGCGGGGATCGCTAAGCGATTTGAATGAATAGCGTAGCGCACCCTATCACATCTGGCAACCTTTTTTAATATTTTTATTTTTCCTAAAGATTTGTGTGGGGTGATTCCACCCAAAAAGCACGGATAGCTTCTAGGAAAAATTGTCTTAAGCTATAGCCAATAGGCTCAGGACGGGGTGCAGGGGTGGCCCCCCTGCGTGGGAGCGCAGACCCCACACCCCCTGTAATAACCGAATCGGTCTACAGCTATAAGATCGCCCAGATTGGTTTAGGGCAGGCACAGAGGCACTGCTTCTAAATCGCTTGAAATTGTTGTACCGCAAGCACAGGGCCGATCGCCGCGATCGTCATCACATCATCTCGAATTTCACCCGTAATGGTTACTGTCATTCCTTCTCGTAGTAGATCCTGTGGAGCGGGCTGTAACAATTCGTATTGTTCGCCGCTAGATGCGACCAGTGCCCAGATGCCCATTCCTAAGTCGATATATCTAATCGTGCCTGCGAGCTTAATTTCTTGATTCATAGGGGTGGGGGTTCGGTGATAGGGGTGGAATGTTGTTGGTTTTGTAGGGGCAGCGCCTTCTGCCCTAAACCTATGGTGGGTTCAAGCGGCAGTTGGGGATTGGGGTTGCGACATTAGGTGGGAGCGACCTCTGTCTTAATTGCTAACTGGGCGAGTTTGACACACAGAAGCGCGTTAATTGCTAAAAAGCTGCGTGCTGCGAAACCATCGCCCAGCCATGTAAGGGCGGGAGCCAGGACAGTACTTACGCCCAAACAGCCAGCTACCCCGATCGCGGTTCCTATGGCAAACCATTTGCCATCTTTATGTCCTAACAAGCATAGAACTAAGATTAGGGGTAATAAAACGCTGGCAAAAAAGGGGTTGAGTACCTGACTGCCCGCGATCGCGCCGCCCAGTTCTGGTAGCGAGCTACCCATCAGGCGAAACGGCCATTGGGGCAGATCAAACACATAGAAGCCTCTGAGGAAAAATAAGCCCACGCTGCCCAGGAGCAAGCCACCCGTAAATGACCAGTTCCAACGGAAGGGGAACCATCGGCGTAGTAGCCAGGCGAAAAGGTACGAAGCTATAATCATCAGGAGTTTTGGGATCAAAGCAACTACACCCCCATCGATCCAAAAGCGGGGGTTGAGATAGCCGTTATCGCGCAGCCAGCGGAAAAAGTCCTTAAAGCCAATCTGTCCCTGACTGGCTAATTTCACTGCCTCCGCCGCATCTAAATTGCCCGCCCCAAAGTAGTTCAGTCCGTCATCTTCCACCTTGCGGGCCGATTGTTGCAAGATGCTCAGGACTTCATCTGGCTTTTTAATCCCAGCGGCTTCGATCAGCGCTGCTACGCCAGCGACGTGGGGAGCGGCCATGCTAGTACCTTGGAAGGATGAAAATACCGATTGGTTTGTTCTCGGATCGATCGTATTCTGCAAGATACCGCCGGATCTATCTTCACCAGCGATCGCCCCACCTGGAGCGGCTATATCGACACCAGCACCATAGTTGGAATAGGGAGCTTTGGCATTGCTTGGGGCGGTGGCGGATACGCCGATGACATGGGGATAGCGAGCGGGGTAGGCAGCAGCATTACTACCGGAGTTGCCCGCAGCAGCAATTATGACTGCACCCTTTTGGTTGGCATAATTAATCGCCTCTTTCATGATGCTGCTTTCGCCGCCACCACCCAGGCTCATGTTAATGACATTAGCGCCATTGTCAGCCGCAAATCGAATCGCCTCCGCAATATCCGCAACCGTGCCGCCTCCAAAGGAAGACAAAACCTTGAGCGGCATGAGACTGGCTTCATAAGCGATCCCAGCTACGCCAAACTGATTGTTGGTCGATTCGGCGATCGTGCCAGCGACATGGGTACCGTGACCGTTATCGTCCAAAGCCTGCTCGCGATCGTTGACAAAGTCATAACCTTTAACAAACTTGGTATTTTTCAGATCCTCAACCGGGCTGATGCCAGTATCGATTACCGCAACGGTTACTCCCTGACCTTTGCTAGTTTCCCAAGCCGCTTCCACATTGATATTACGTAGATTCCACTGCTTGCTGTACAAGGGATCGTTGGGTACAAAACTCGTGGAGTATACATAATTTGGCTCAATATATTCAGACAGTTTACCCAGTTCCGACTGTCTGAGTCTTGCCAGCAGAGCGGCATCCCCGTCAACAATGAATATATGGTCAGATCGCGAGAATTTGCTGTTAAGACGCGGCTTGAGATTGTATTGCCCTGCGATCGCTTGCAATTGCCTCTCTAGATCGCGCTCTAATCCAGGTTCTGTCTGGCCGTTCAATTCTGAGCTAACTCTATCTTCACGCAGATCGATTACCAGTGAGTCATACTTACCCTGCGTAGCCAGACCGCCAAAACTCGCAAGCGCCAACCACAAACCAACTGCAAATAAAAACAGGATTAATAGTTTTTTCATAGGTTTTGGGGGGTAGGGGTTGGGGAATGAGCTTTAGCTCTTGGTTTTTGATGAGGTAGATTTAGGAATATGAGTTTTGCAATCGCATAAACATTAAAAATATTATATTTCTCCTCACTAACCCCCAACCCTCATAACTCACCCCCCATAACCCACCATGAAACATACTCCCGACGCTCCCCTATCGGGAAAGCGCGGGGCTTCCCACCCGGTAAGCTAAAAATCTCTTAATAGACGAATCTGCGCCAGGAGAAAGATTACAGGAATTATGCGAGCGTAGTTGGTAGAAATAGCTCGCCAGCCTAAATCTGCAAAGAATACGCCCCATAAAGCTGGAGTAATCACCGAAAATACGGTGCGCACTGTACCATAGCGGGCGGCAGCGACGGCAACGCCATGCCGCGCTAAATAGGTAGAAAAGTAGGCCTGCACTCTGGTGGCGATCGCCGTTCCCCCAGCTTTTAGCACCTCCTTCCCTGCCTGATATGTGGCCAAATGCCAAGCTAGCTGCTTTGCCAGTAAGGCCATGACCGCTGGTTGAATCACGGTACTCATAGCGAGCGCTCCACCACCTTTAATAACTAACCCCAGGGGATTGCGCTGGGCATCGGGTGGTAGCGATTTGTGCAGGTCAGCCTCTGTAAGGGCTGATTGCAGGTCGGTGTTGAGTTGCTTGCGCTCCCGTGCTGACATTTTCTGCCAGGAGCGACTGAGCAGGTGCAGGAATAACTCAGACTCGATATCGGCGACGGATTGGGTTTGAGAATATTTGATTTTTAGGTATTGACAAACCCGCTCTAAAACTTGACGATACGTCAGTCGATCGCTCTGGCGGCGCAGGACGGTGAAACCATCGGCGGCCAGAAACCGGAATCGCTCGGCGATCGCCTGTACTAAAGCATCGCGATCCAAGCTTTGCACCTCAACCACATCAGGCGTAGCAATGTAGTCCAGCGGATTAAACTTGCGCCTGAATAAAATATCTGCGAGATAGCCCAGTTCCTCATCTGAAGCTAACTCTAGAGCCAGTAATAACTCATCCTCCATAAGCTTGCTCTCTGCGCCAATTATGTACAAGTACACTAAGACAAATTCTAAAGCAACTGCTGAATAATAGGTAACTGTATCTAGAATTATTAGAACCTACGCATTGCCAACCCGATTTATAGCGCAATTTATTATGAGTGCATCGCCTGCCGTTTACGAATCCCTTGCCAAACTGATCGCCTACGTCGATAACAATCCCGCATTTCAAACCCAGGTGGCGGCATTTTTGAATTCCGCTGGTTATCGCATCGATCGCAGCTTTGACGATCCGACTACGGGATTTCATGCTGTGGGATTGGTATCGACTACGCCCGATAAGCCGCCAGTTTTGGTATTTCGCGGCACTGATGGTTTGGCGGACGATCCGGCTCTGGGCGATCGGCGCGCGATTGGCTTCAATCAATTTGAGGCAAATAGAGCGGCAATCTCGGACTGGCTGACCCGAATTGTCCAGGATGCATCAAATCCCGATCGCCTCCTACCAGATGCGATCGGACACAGCCTCGGTGGGGCACTCGTTCAACTCACAGGGGCGCAGCTAACATCTCTGGTTGGCGAGCTAGTTACCTTTAATTCCGCTGGCACCAGTCGCGCTAATGTCGATGCTTTCCTGCGCAATGGTGGAGGTAGCGATCGCGTTACTCACTATGTGGTGAATGGCGACATTGTTAGTTTGGCAGGGGAAGCTTTCCTGCCCGGCAAGGTAATTTTACAGTCATTCACCGATCCCAAGATCGATCCGACCCTCGTGCTGCCTGGCGATCCGATCGCGGCACGGGATAAACACACGCGGCGCGACCTGCTCTCGAATCCTCCCGTTGGGTTCAGTCAGGCGGAAATTCCAGTCGAGCAGTTGAACAGTCCTGCTTTCACCTTTACGACTGATTCTAACTTTAGAGAATTCAGCCTTGCCTTAGCTGTTGCCGACCCGCTACTACTGGCAGCATCGAGTACGAGAGGGGCTTTAGAACGGACGCGCACATCAGACGGGTTCTCCTTCTTTGGCCTCACAAATCTCGCTCAGACAACTTTGAGTCCGCTCAGGCCGAATTTTCTGGTGGGCGACGATCTGAATAATCTGGCGCTGGCTTCGCAGGGCGATGACAGCGTTTTTGGTGGAGTTGGTAATGACTCGTTGTTTGGCAGTCAGAATAATGACCTGTTACTGGGCGGTAGAAATGACGATTTGCTATCCGGCGATCGCGGTGCAGACAGCATTTATGGAGGTAGGGGCAACGACGCGCTTTCAGGTGGCAACGGCAACGACTTTCTCAGCGGCGATTTTGGCATCGATGTCTTAACTGGGGGCAGCGGCTCCGATCGATTTGCCATCCAGGCCAGCAGGGGTACCGATACGGTTTTGGATTTTACTGCGGGCGAAGACTTGTTAGAGCTTGTGGATGGCTTGCAATTTAGCGATGTTGCAATTGAGCAGAGTGGCTCGAATACAATTATCAGGCGCAATTTAGATCGCGCCGAATTGATGGTACTGAATGACGTTTCAGCGAGCGCGATCGATGCCAGCACTTTCCTATCGCAGCCTTTGCCATTGCCGTAATTGCACTAAGCGATCGCAGAAATACTCGCGATATTGAGATATTCCCTGTAATGTCTAGCTCTGCCTGCACTTACGCGCTCGTCCATGGAGCGATCGCCGAAAAATTTACATAGAGCGGACATTTGACATAATATTAGGTACCCACGATTGCTGGCCTCGGGTTTAGATTTCAAGCACGGCAATAGTTTTTATACCTATGTCAGGTCATCGTCTACATCCAGACACGATCGCCGAGGTTAACCAAAGAGTTGACCTGGTAGATGTCGTATCCGAGCATGTAGTTCTGCGTAAAAGTGGGGCAACCTTTCGGGGTGCTTGTCCGTTCCACAAGGGCAGTAACCCAACGGCGATGACGGTTAACCCCGGCAAGCAAACTTATTACTGCTTTAACTGTCAGGCCAGCGGCAACGCGATTAAGTTTTTGATGGAGATCGGTAACCGCTCGTTTCAAGACGTGGTAATCGATCTGGCTCAAAAGTACGGCATTCCCGTACGTACCCAATCGCCGGAAAAGACACAGGAATTGCAGCGGCAGCTATCGCATCGCGAGAAACTGCACGAAATTATGAGTCTGGCGGCGAGTTTCTACGAACATGCGCTCCATGCCCCACAAGGTAGACAAGCCTATGAATACTTGCTCGAAAAACGCCAGTTTAGCAAGGAAACTGCCCAGACATTTCAGCTTGGTTATGCGCCACCCGGTTGGGATACGCTCTACGGTTATCTAGTCGATCGCAAACATCAACCTGCGGCTTTGGTGGAGCAGGCAGGCTTGATCGTGCCGCGCAAAACTGGTGGCGGTTATTACGATCGCTTTCGAGATCGCCTGATTATTCCCATTCAAGATGCTAAGGGACAGGTAATTGCTTTTGGCGGTCGCGCCCTCGACAACTCTGAGCCGAAATACATCAACTCGCCCGAAACGGAGCTATTCAAAAAGGGATTGGTGTTGTACGGCATGGACAAAGCCAGGGATGCCATTAGTCGAAGCGATCGCTCAATTGTAGTAGAGGGTTACTTTGATGCGATCGCTCTGCATCAGGCAGGCATCCCCGAAACCGTAGCGACTATGGGTGTAGCCTTGAATGGCGAGCAAATGCGGCAATTGTTGCGCTACACCGAGTCTAAAAGGGTAATCTTGAACTTTGATGCCGATAAAGCCGGAATTACGGCAGCGGAAAAAGCGATCGCAGGGTTTAAGGATCTCGTCTTTAGCGGGGCGGCGCAGTTGCGCGTCCTGACAATGCCGGATGGCAAGGATGCCGATGAATTTCTCAAGCAGCACAGCGCCCAGGACTACATTGAACTTGCGGAGGCAGCGCCGCTATTTCTGGACTGGCAGATCGAGCAAATTCTGGCTGGACAAAACCTCAACCAGGCCGACCAATTTCAAAAGTGCAGTCAGGCAATTACCCAACTGCTGAATAACTTACCCGATACATTTATTCGCACCCACTACATCCATACCAGCGCCCAGCGCCTGGCCCAGGGGAACTCCCACTTAGCCCTGCGCTTGGAACAGGATCTGCGCAAGCAACTGCGCAACACCCGTTGGTACGGTCACAAACATTCCTCTGTCCCCGCTACGCCCACTTCAGCTCTGCAAATTGCTGAAACTCAGTTGCTCCAGATTTACCTGCACTTCCCCGAACATCGGCGCATGGTGTGGGAACAGCTAGAAGCTGAGGATATTGGCTTCAGCCTGTCGCATCACCGCCAACTGTGGCAAATGATTCTGGATATGTTGGAGGAGGGTAAAACCTCCCTAGACGAAACCGAACCAGCCCCGCAGCACTTAATGCAGCAGTTACAGACCATTTGTGCCGAAATGCCAGACCTGGCGAAACAATTGGGACATCTATTGTGGTTGGATGAGAATGCCCATGTGGCGCTCCTGCGTCCGGCGATGGTGATCAAAGCTGCGATCGCCAGAATTCAGGTAGTCATGAGCGACAAGAAATATCGCTATTGGCGCGATCTGTGGGAGAAAACCGATCTCAAAGCCCATCCCGATCTGGGGCATTACTACCAAACTAAAATCCAGGAAGCGAAAGCGCGGACTTTAGAACTGAAGCGCCAAATCGAGGTGACGTTTGCCGACCTCACTGAAACTGAATGGCAAGGCGACGACTGGCAGGAAATCTAATATTTATAGCTATAATCAACAGGCTTAGGTCGGGGTGCAGGGGTTCTACACGGCAGTGGCTCTAGCGGGGAACCCCCAAGACCGCCCTGCCTCCCCTGCGTGGGGGCGCAGCCCCCACACCCCCTGTACTAACGGATCTGTTTACAGCTACATCAATAAATATGAGTGGTAAGGTTTACATCGTCGGTGCGGGAGTGGGTGGCATTGAATATCTGACCCTGAGAGCGCAAGCCTTGCTAAGCCGCGCTGAAACAGTTATCTACGATGCGCTTGCCGATGAAGCTTTATTAGATTTGGTGCCGGAAACATGCGATCGCATATATGTGGGAAAGCGAGGTGGGAAAGCCGCTATACCGCAGCCACAAATTGACGCTCTACTCGTTCGACAATGCTTGGATGGCAAACAGGTAGTACGCCTCAAGAGCGGCGATCCGCTAATTTTTGGGCGTGCCGTTTCCGAACTGCAAGCTCTGGTGCAAGCGCGTTGCGAGTTTGAACTAGTTCCTGGGATCTCCAGCGCGATCGCTGCCCCCTTATTTGCTGGTATTCCCCTCACCGATGCTGAGGTTAGCTCCTGCTTTGCGGTTTTTACCGGACACGATCTGGAAATTCTGCCCTGGGATGCACTCGCGAGCATTCCCACACTAGTAATTTTGATGGGTACGGCTAATCTCTCAGGTATAATTGCCAAATTGCAATTCCGCAAGCCGCCAAACACTGATATTGCGGTTATTCAGTGGTGCGGGCGAACGCGGCAACAGATCTGGACGGGAACGCTATCGGATATCCACATCAAACTGCCCGATCGATCGCTATCGCCTGCGGTAATTGCGATCGGGGCAGTGGTAAAACATCATGCCTGGATGCATTGGTATAAATTGTCAGTTACAGATATGGATGCAAATATAGATACAGATCGAACAAAACCTGCTAAACCTCTAGATGGTAAGAGAATTCTCGTCACCAGAGCTGCTGGGCAATCGGGGCAGTTCGCTGAATTGCTGGTAGGGCAGGGAGCGCAGGTAATCGAGATGCCAACGCTCGCAATCTTACCACCCACTAGTTGGGAGAAATTAGATGCCGCGATCGCGGCGATCGATACCTATGACTGGCTGATTCTCACTTCTGCCAATGCGGTGGAGAGCTTCTTCCAGAGGTTGCGAGATCGCGGTCGAGATGTCCGCGCCCTAGCCCAACTCAAAATCGCGGTGGTAGGTCGCAAAACCGCCGATTTACTCGCGAAATATAATATTATTCCCGATTTAATTCCACCAGATTTCATCGCCGATGCTCTCGTGGAGAATTTCCCGCCAGCTAAAGACCTGAAGATTCTCTTCCCGCGCGTGCAGTCTGGTGGCAGAGAGGTACTGGTCGATCGACTCGCGCAGCAAGGTGCGATTGTAGATGCGGTTCCCGCCTACGAATCGGGTTGCCCGGAACAAATCGATCCTGTGGCATTAGAAGCCATCCAAGCGCAGCAAATAGATGTTATTACTTTTGCTAGTTCTAAAACTGTTAAACACTTCCATCAATTACTTTCGGGCGCGATCGCACCCGAGATTTGGCAAACCTGGATCGCAAATGTAAAGATTGCCTCCATTGGACCTCAAACTTCGGCAACCTGCATCGAACTTTTGGGAAGAGTAGATATTGAAGCAGGAGAGTATACATTGGAAGGATTGACTGAGGCGATCTCTAACCACAGCTTATGAATCGCTATAAGACTAATTCTGGTTTGAGCGATCGCTGACAATCAAACTCACAAGACTATTAACGATTCGCTCGGACTCTAAGGGAATGCTTTCTTTGCCATACAAAATCTCTTGTGCCAACACGTAGGAAACGAGAGAGCCGAGGAAAATTTGGGCGATGGCTTCTGAGTCTGTAAAGTTTAGTTCGGGATGTGCGTCAAAATATCGGCAGAGCAGTTCGCGTCCGCGCTCGATCACGGTTTGGGTGTAGAGTTTGGCGAATTCTGGAAAGCGTTTTGATTCGGAAATGATGATTCGCAGGAGCGAAAGATACTCCGGATCGGATTTTAAGGTCAAAAATGTTTCTGCTACCTGACGCAGAACGATCGCTGGCTCTCCGTTCAGTTTCTCATCATTGCAAAAAAAAGGACGGAAACGGTTAATGGTCACTCGCTCCATCAAGGCTTTAAATAAGCCTTCCTTATCGCCAAAATGACTGTAAATTGTCTGTTTGGAGACTCCTGCCACTGCCGCCACCCGATCCATACTGGTTTCGGCATAGCCGATCTCTAGGAAAACTTGCATTGCCCCGCGCAGAATTTGCTCCTGCTTTTGGTGGGGTATGGCGATGGGTCTTTCTAAATCGAAATTTCCTAGAGGTGGCTCCAGAGAATTTAAGGGAGAGGCGTTCAGCATGGCAGGTGGGTAAACAATTTTTAATCTTTACACGTTTGCAATTTTATCATACTAGACTGTATAGTATGATTCGTATAAAATTCTGTCACCGGATCTAGTCATGTCCCTCGATACTATGTCACCTGGTCCTTTGGAAACAGCAACTAAGCCAGCGCCTTCTCCCGATCTGGATTCAGGATTGGAGATCCCCTCCCAGCGCAAGTCACCACCTCGATTGCTCATCCCTCTGGGGATTCTAGCGATCGCTGGCGCAGGATTTGCCGCCTGGTCTTTGTTAAAGCCGCCCGCAGATCGTGGGTTGCATGCGAGCGGGCGGCTCGAAGGTTATGAAACCGATGTCGCAGCCAAGACGGGGGGACGGATTAGTTTTATTGCGGTACGGGAAGGGGATAAGGTCAAGCAGGGACAGGTATTGGTTCGCATTGATGATTCGGAGGTACAGGCGCAACTCAGGGGCGCAAAAGCCCAGGTTGCTTCCGCTCAGGATTCAGTCCAGCAAGTGTTCTGGCAAATTAATACGATTGAAAATCAAATACGGGCTTCTCAGCTTAATGTCAGTCAATCTCAACAAGACGCGCAAGGACGATCTTTGCAGGCTCAGGCCAATGTGGCAGCTACCGAAGCTCAATTGCAGCAGTCCCTAGCGCAGCTCAAGCTGGCAAAACAAGACCGCGATCGCTACGCCCAATTAGTCAAAGAAGGAGCCGTTACCAGCCAGAGGTTCGACCAGGCGCAGACGACCTATGAATCGGCCCTAGCCACCGTTGCAGCCAATCAGAAACAGGTGAATGCTGCCAAGGGAGCGCTAACTCTGGCAGAATCGTCGCAGTACAATCCCTCGATTCAAAGCGCGCAATTGGATGCTTTGCTCAGCCAGCAAAAGCAGGTCAACGCCCAACTAAAAGCTGCTCAGTCCAACGTCAAAAATGCCCTGGCTAACCAACAGCTAATCGAGGCTCAAATTGCTTACCTGACGATCGCCAGTCCCATTGATGGTGTGGTGACTGCCCGTACCCGCGAGCCGGGAGCAGTCGTTACCAACGGACAAACGGTATTGACCCTGGTCGATCTCAATTCAGTTTATTTGCGCGCCTACGTTCCGCAAGGGGATATCGGTCGCGTTCGCGTTGGACAGACCGCGCGGGTATTTCTCGACTCCGATCCACAGCGTCCCCTGGCGGCTAAAGTGGCAGCGATCGATGCAGAAGCTTCATTCACGCCTGAAAACATCTATTTCCAAAAGGATCGCGTCAAACAGGTGTTTGGCATCAAAATTACAATCGACAATCCAGGTGGATTTGCCAAGCCCGGAATGCCTGCAGATGCGGAGATTCAGTTGAATTGATAACGATCGGAGATTTACGGATCGAACTACAGGTAGGAGAAGGAAGAAGCTCCCATGGCGATTTCTCAATTCAATCCCCCATCAGGTAGTTCAAGTCAGTTGGACTATGCCAGCGATCGCCCCGACATCATCCAGGTGCAAGGGTTGTACAAGCGCTATGGCAAATTTACCGCCGTTAAGGGTATCGATTTCTCCGTTGCTCCTGGAGAAGTGTTTGGCTTGATCGGCCCCGACGGGGCTGGCAAGACGACGACGTTCCACATTCTGGGCGGTATTATGGAGTCCAGTCATGGAACGGTGCGGGTGCTGGGCAAGCTACCTCGGGTTGCCCGTTTGGATATCGGTTATCTCACGCAACAGTTTTCCCTCTATCTCGATCTCAGTATCGACCAGAATCTGCGCTACATTGCCGGACTGCGCAAGGTTCCCGATCGCCTCTTTGCCGAACGTCGGGCTAAATACCTGCGGTTGATGAATTTGGTGGAATTTGGCGATCGCCTCGCCGGGCAGCTTTCGGGGGGAATGAAACAAAAGCTGGCGCTGTGCTGTTCTCTGATGTATAAACCAGAGGTGTTGTTGCTGGACGAACCCACCACCGGAGTCGATCCGGTTTCGCGGCGGGAGTTTTGGGACGTGCTGGCCGCTCTTGCCAGTGAAGGAGTCACGATTGTGGTGGCAACACCTTATCTGGACGAGGCCGAGCGCTGCAATCGGGTTGCCCTGATGTATGGCGGACAGATTCAGCAAATCGGCACCCCCGCAGAACTAAAAGCCAGCCTGGGGTTGCATCGTTTAGAAGTGCGGCTCGGTCGATTAGAACAGGCCGAGCAGGTATTGCAACAATCCTCTGTTGCTGCTGGAAATAGAGATTCTCAGATTGTTGACGTGCAAACCTTTGGCGATCGCCTGGACGTACTCGTGAGAGACGATCGCATTGGGGAGAAAGAGGTTTGCGATCTGCTCGATCGTCACAATTTAATGCTTGACGGTATCGATCCTTCCCAACCGACTCTAGAGAACGTGTTTGTAACGCGCCTGCGCCAGCAAGGTTCCGAACCTCCCTTTATCCCATTTCCGCGATCGCGTAGAGATAGATTCCAGCCAGATGCTTCTAACCGACCCGCGATTTATGCCAGGCGACTCAACCGGGTATTTGGCACTTTCCAGGCAGTCAAAAACGTGAATGTGGAAGTGCATTATGGCGAAATTTTTGGTCTGTTGGGAGCCAATGGTGCTGGGAAAACCACAACGATCAAAATGCTTTGCGGCTTACTGGAAGCCAGTTCTGGAGAAATCTCTCTTGGCGGTGAAACGGGCAATCTGCGCAGTCAGGATTTGCGGCGACGGCTCGGTTATATGAGCCAGAAATTTACCCTCTATGACGACTTGACCATCCTGCAAAATCTGGAATTTTATGCAGGTGTCTATGGCATTCCCAAACGCTGGCGATCGGAAAAGATCGAGTGGGTAATTGCTACCTGCGGCCTGGAAGGACAAGAGACTCTGATTACCGGCCAGTTGCCCGGCGGCTGGAAACAGCGCGTTGCGTTTGGGGCTTCGGTGATGCACGAACCAGAGATTCTATTTTTAGACGAACCCACCTCAGGCGTAGACCCCTTAGCCAGACGGCAGTTTTGGAAACTGATTAATGAATTCGCCCGTCAGGGTACCGCGATTCTGGTCACTACCCACTATCTGGAGGAAGCCGAACAATGCAATCGCATGTGTTTTATGGTTGCGGGCGAAACAGTCCTGGAAGGGTCGCCCCGTCAAATTAAAGCTGCCCAACCCGGTCGCTTGATCGAAGTCGTTCCCGATCGCAACCAGGCGGCCTCCGACCTGCTGAAGCAAGCTTTGGAACCCTGGCGAGTTTCCATCTTTGCCGATCGCCTGCACGTAGTCGTTGACGATCCGCAGACCGATATCCCTAAGCTGCACGATTTGTTGGAACCTGTGGGGATTGCCATCCAGTCCCTGCGACCGATTCCATATTCCCTGGAAGATGCATTTATCGGTACGGTGCAGCGCGCCCAGACGCAACTTTGAGAGCAATTTAGGGACAATTTAATAGCAATTTGAACGGTAAACACGACAGATCGAACGGGGTGAAGGGGTTCTACCCCTTCGTGGGGGCAACGCCCCCACCCCCCATCTGTAACCACAACAATTTAAATTGGTATAAGGAGCAATTTTAAGGAGCGATCGTGAAACGAATTCTGGCTCAATGTATAAAGGAACTGGTGCAATTTCGGCGCGATCGCCTGACTTTGGGATTGGCCTTTATCTTGCCCCTGCTGACCCTGTTTATCTTTGGATTTGCCATTCGTTTAGAGGCGAAAAATATTCCTCTCTACGTCCAGGATTTCGATCGCAGCAATTTAAGTCAGACCTATATCGACCGACTGTTTGCAACCAATCAGTTCGTTCCCATTCCCTGGACGGATAGCAGGGCAGAACAATCTCCAGAGCGATTCATTGACGAGGGAATTGCCAAAGCTGTGGTAATTATTCCACCCAACTTCAGTCGCAACATCAAATCCCGCAAGCCCAGCACCGTTCAAACTTTGGTGGATGGCACGGATGTCAATAATGCCCGCGTGATTAAAAATAGCATTCAAGCCACAACCAGATTCTTTCTGTCCAATGATACCGACACTGGTATCCAGACAAATAATCTCGTCGCTGCCCACGTGCGCCTGTGGTTCAATCCAGGTCGCCAGGAGTCGTTCTACATCGTGCCAGGCGTGTATGCCGTGGTGTTGTGGATTTTTCCCTCTTTGCTGGCGGCGATCGCCATGGTGCGCGAAAAAGAAAAAGGAACGATTTTGCAAGTTTACGCCTCCAGTCTTACTGCGGCGGAGTTAATCCTGGGTAAAGCCCTGGCTTATCTGGTAGTTGGGCTTTGCGAAGCTCTCGTCGTCATCGGCTTGGGAAGCTTAACATTTTGGGTTGGCTTCGCGGGCGACCCTACGCCTTTTGCGATCGGCACCACTCTCTTTCTTGCAGATGCAGTGCTGTTTGGACTGCTGCTAGGTATCCGCACCAGCAATCAAAATGCTGCCGTGCAGGGGGTCTCTTTGGTTGGCTTTATTACAGCCCTACTGCTCTCGGGATTTATCTATCCTCTCAGCAATATTCCATTTCCCCTATCCCTCGTGCCCAATATCATCCCTGCTCGATATTACATCATCATCAGTCGAGATGCCTTTGTGCGAGGAATTGGTTGGAGCAGCGTCTGGTTTGACGAATTGATATTGATAGTTATCGGGTTGATTTTATTTAACGTTGCCCGCCACGCCCTCAGCCGAATGCAACTACCCGATTAACCTCCAACTCCAATCCCCAAACCCTAATCCCCAACCAACCCCCAATGAAACCATTATTTATCTTCCTAATCAATTTCTTCGACAGCCGTTTCTGGGCGCTGGTACAAAAGGAGATCGGCCAAATTTTACGCAATAAGCAACTGCTGATTTTGCTAATTGTGCCGCCGACAGTTCAACTCTTGCTGTATGGCTTTGCTCTCAATCCGGACGTTCACAACATAAAATTGGGAGTGGTGGATTATGCTCAGGTTTCAGCCAGTCGGGAGTTGGTTTCGGCCTTAACTGAAAACAAACTGTTTGTAGTTGACACTTATCCAGCCAATGAGAAGCAACTCTCACAAATGGTGGAAACTGGTGCGATCGCGGCGGGAATGATAATTCCATCAGACTTCAACCGCAAGATTAATGCGGGAAAATCGGCGGACATCCAAATCTTTATCGATGGAGTCGATGCCAACACGGCTGGAATTGCCAATGGTTATATTTCCCAAATCGTAAATCGATATAATCGCCAACTCTCAGGTGGTCAGATAACGCCCGCCGTTACTGCTCAGGTTGTCTTTCTCTATAATCCCGGTCTGAATAGCAGTTGGTTTTTCGTGCCAGGCGTAATGGGATTGGTACTCACGCTGATCGGCACGTTGGTCTCAGCTGTCACCGTGGTGCGAGAGAAAGATACGGGCACCCTAGAGCAGTTGTTAATGACTCCAGCCGAAGCTTGGGAAATTCTGCTGGCAAAGATCGTGCCTCTATTTTTTCTGCTGATGGGGGATGTCATGTTGGCTCTGATCTTGGGAACGGTTGTCTTCGGGTTGCCATTCCGGGGCAGTTTTCTGCTGTTTGTAGGTCTGTCGAGCCTATATTTATTTGTCGGGATCGGCCTTGGCATTATGCTGGCGACGGTTTCCCAATCTCAGCAACAAGTGGTGCTGACGGCTTTCTTTATCAACCTACCTATGGTGCAAACTTCTGGCGCGATCGCTCCCATCGAAACCATGCCAACCTTTTTCCAAATTCTATCCCTGTTGAATCCATTACGCCATTACATCACAATCGTGCGCGGTATTTTGCTCAAAGGAGTTGGGTTGGAAGTATTGTGGATGCACGTGCTGGCACTATTAGCATTTGCCGTAGTGCTAATGGCGATCGCCATTAGCAAATTTCGGAGCCAGTTGAGCTTATGAAATTTCTTCGCTGAACGCTGACCGCCGATCGCTAACTTTCACAAATCATTTCAGATTGCTATATATAGCGGTTTTCAGATCAGAAGAGGTAGGGGGTTTGGGGGCGTTGCCCCCAAGAAGGGGAGGCAGGGCGGTCTTGGGGGTTCCCCGCTAGAGCCACTGCCGTGTGGAACCCCTTCACCCCGATCGATAAAATCCGTTCTCAATTGAAAAGCGCTATAACATTAGACATAAAGCGTTTAGAAGCTGATTACGTGTATTTCAGCCAGTTTCTGACATTCCGCCCGCTTTGGGACTGGAATGTCCTTTTTTAATCCTCTACCTGCCATCAGAAGGAGAACTTCGCACTGTCTAGTTGCATAAGTTATAGCCGTTGACAGATCTGTTGGGACAGGGGTGTGGGGGCTGCGCCCCCACGCAGGGGTGGAACCCCTGCACCCCGTCCAAGCCCGTTGACTATAGCTATATGTAGAAATAAAAGCTTTGCATGTATACCCCAATTTGTTAAGATTTGTATATTGGGATTTAACTGTTTTAGCTTACCTTAGTCCAGTTTTTAGTTCACTAACCTATGTTTCCTCTGCTGCCCACCCCCATTGCCCAAATAGCACCGGCAACAACTCCTTTACCCTCAACATTAACAACACCAACACCACTTTTGCCAAAGGGGTACATACAGCAAACCCACGAGATTAGGGAGCTGCCAGGCAAACTAAATGAGGTATTGGTATTCAATAGTAATAGTCCTGAAGTAGTCCAGTCAGATGGGATCTTACTTTCGACATTCCCGCCCTCCGGCAAGTTATATGCCTCGGCACATCTCGATCGGTCTTTTTCCAAGCGCTTCGATCTATTCACCCATCACATCGCCAGGCCGATCGACGGGCGCACCATATATCAGGGCGTAATTGTCTACAATCCCAATTCAGAGACTGTCAAACTTGATGTTTTGCAAGCCGTAAGCTACCTCACGAATCCTGATGCTCCTTTTATCGATCTACCGCCTCAGGTGGAAAATCCATACGGTAGGGTGTACTCAGGCCCCGGTTCGCGCCTTACTCAAGATATATTGCGCGGCGTGAATCAACTTGGCTTCCCCTCTCAAATTTTGATTCCCCCCAATCAGAGCCGTATGTTGTTGAACTTACCGATCGCCAACGGCACGGCACGGTCTACTTATATGCGCCTGCATAGCGATCGCCCCGTTTATATGGCGAATTTAGCCATGCAACCCCCTTCAGGCCGCTTACCCGAATTGGCACAATGGGAAGAGTTACTGAGAATTGGTAGATTGGCTACACCCCGCGATCGCATACCTACAGAACCAGACAAAATTGAAGCAACGCTGAAAGCGCGCCTGCGGAAAATATACGGTCGAGTCGCAGGGGTTGCTCAAGGTTCAGAATGGCAGGGAGAAATTACCGATCCGCCCAATGGAAAAAGTCTGACAATTCCACAACGAGGTCAAGCGCTTAGCTATCCGCTCAGTTCGGTGATATTGGGAACGCTCAACACCGGGCAGGTGCAGAGCGCGCCGATGGTGGTGCGCTACCCAGATACAGCCTATCGCGCTCATGGCAATTACGGCGTGCGCTACAACCTCACCATACCTTTAGAGAACAATACGAAGCAGGCGCAGACAGTTATTCTAGCTATCCAAACTCCGCTCAAACACGAAAGAGGTAAGAATGTCTTGTGGTTTTACGAGCCGCCCGGACAGGTGTTTTTTCGAGGCACGGTGCAGGTGAGTTTCAAAGACGATCGCGGCGTACCCCAAAAACGTTATTTTCATTTAGTACAGCGCCAAGGGGAGCAGGGGCAACCATTGATGACATTGAATATGCCACCTGGCGATCGCCGCTTGGTAGGCGTGAGTTTTCTCTACCCTCCTGATGCTACACCACCCCAGGCCTTGACGATTAGAACCCTGGAGTCATCCTCTCAGCTATCCGCCAATCGCTCGGTGAACTGGCGATCGAACCCCATCCGATGAATTTTCCCATTCTCTATTCCTTTAACCGTTGCCCCTATGCGATTCGCGCCCGCATGGCACTTGCCTATGCTGGAATTACCTGCGAGCTGCGGGAAGTGGCTTTGAGAAATAAGCCCGCAGAGATGCTCGCCATTTCCCCCAAAGGGACGACACCCGTGCTGCAACTGTTAGACGGTCAGGTCTTGGAAGAAAGCCTGGATATTATGTACTGGGCGATAGAGCAACACGATCCAGCAGGCTGGCAGGGACAATCGGGATTAAACTCAGAGCTAGGTCAGAACCTTATTACGGCCAACGATCGCTTGTTTAAGCCCTACCTCGATCGCTACAAATATGCCGTACGCTTTCCCGAACAACCGCAGGAAGTGTATCGAGGACAGGCGGAAATCTACTTGCAAAATTTGGACGATCTGTTGCGATCGCATCAATTTTTGATAAGCGATCTCATGACTATGGCTGACGTGGCAATATTCCCATTTGTGCGACAGTTTGCCCATGTCGATCTGGAATGGTTCTACAGCACAACCTACAAGCATCTCCAGGCATGGTTAACGTGGCATGAAAGCAGCACTCTCTTTCTACATGTTATGCAAAAAAGACCTGCCTGGCGGCTCGGGCAGCCAATTACCTTACAGTCACCACTGCCGCCGCAAAATGTATTGGTTACCCAGTAAGCTATATTGGGATAGTTTTTGCAGGTAACGCGGATGGATAGTCAAGAACTTCAACACGCTCAAACTGAAAGCAAGCGAGAAGATACAGAGCAAATTGTGGTAGCAGCTTTCTATCACTTTACGTCTCTACCTGACTATCAAGACATGCGATCGCCTCTGAAATCTTTCTGTCAGTCGCACCACCTCAAAGGGACAATTCTGCTGGCGAGTGAAGGCATTAATTCTACAATCGCTGGCAGTCGTTCCGGCATTGATGCCTTGCTTGCCCATCTGCGTTCTGACCCGCGCCTGCAAACCTTAGAGCATAAAGAATCCTACTGCGATCGGATGCCTTTTCAGCGCCTGAAAGTAAGGTTAAAAAAAGAAATCGTCACGCTTGGGGTTGCAGGCATCGATCCGACTCAAACCGTTGGCAAGTACGTCGAGCCAAAGGACTGGAACGCGCTCATTTCCGATCCGAGCGTAGTTGTAATTGATACGCGCAACCAATACGAAGTTGAGATAGGTACGTTCGATCGCGCGATCGATCCCCATCTTGATGCCTTTGGCGAATTTCCCAATTTCGTGCAACAGAATCTTCACCCCGACAAACATCAAAAAGTGGCGATGTTCTGCACGGGCGGGATTCGCTGCGAGAAAGCCAGCGCTTACATGCTCGAACAAGGCTTTAAGGAGGTTTACCACCTCAAAGGCGGGATTCTCAAATATCTCGAAGAGATTCCTCCCTCAGAGAGTCTCTGGCAAGGCGAATGCTTTGTGTTTGACGAACGCATTAGCGTCAATCGTCATTCATGAATTTACTGCTGTTAATTCTTTGATTTAGTAGTTAACTTTTCGCCTGATGCAGTTTCTGAAGAATAGCAGCCTGGATTTTCGCATCGAAGTCAGGATCTCCTACTTTAGTAATGATTCCAGAAGTGCGTCGTCTGCGTCGCTCTAAATATGCCTGTAATGCGTCTTCATCATTCCGATGATTGAGGAAATACCGCTTTAGCTCTAGATCTGACATAGCAGCATAATCAACCTGACTCATCAAAACACCTCCCCATCTGGAGTAATTTCGATCTCTATCTCTTCATTATACCCTGCTAGTATAAGCTGTAGCTCGCTAGCTCACTAAACGATTGAGATAGCGTTCGACTAAAATAATGGCGACAATATCGTCAACAGGGCGGCTGGGAGATCGCATGCCCAAAGGTACTAGCTTCATAATCCCCTTGGGTGGGTAAAGCTCCCAATAACGCTGGCGAGCTTCCTGACTGCTATGGCTCTCATCTACTGTAACTACCAATAGATTGGGAAAATTCTCTTTCAGTTTGGCTTGCCATTGCTTAGAAGTAGTTAGATTGCCCATCACCAAAAGCGAGATGGGATACTTGCCGAGCAGATCTTGAATTTGAGCGATCGCCTCGCTACTGGGCACGACGGCCAGAAACTGCCGTTGGCGATCGAGTCCAATTACCGCTACACCACACTTATCTTTGCCGGGATCGAATCCTAGTAGCACTACTACCTAACCTTTGCTTCTAGCCACTTAATTACTATCTCTCCTAAATTCAATCCATGCAGGCGATCGATCTCGCGGACACCAGTGGGACTGGTGACATTCACTTCCGTAAGATAGCCACCAATGACATCAATTCCCACAAACATCAAGCCGTCTCGCTGTAATGTGGGAGCTAATTGAGTGCAAATCTGACGTTCTCTTTCCGTAATTTCGGTTTGAGCAACGCTGCCACCCGCTGCCATATTACCGCGAAACTCCCCACCACTGGGAATGCGATTGACAGCTCCAATCGGTTCGCCATCCAGCAGAATGATGCGTTTATCTCCTGCTTGAGCGTCGGGCAGGTAAACCTGCACCATCACGGGGGTTTTACCGAAATTCGTGCTAATTTCGATCATAGAGTTGAAATTGCGATCGCTCGGCTCCAGAAACAAAATCCCCTCACCACCCTTACCGCCCAGGGGCTTAAGCACCGCCTTACCCTTGTCAATGACAAATCTACGAATAAGTTCTTTATCGCTGGAAACGATAGTCTCTGGCATGGCAGCGCCAAATCTCAGACCGTATAACTTCTCATTGGCATTGCGAATCCCTGCGGGGGAGTTAACTACAAGCGTGCGCTGCGGATCGATATAGTCGAGAATATATGTAGTGTAGAGATATTCCGTCGTGACGGGTGGATCGGGTCGCATCCACACCACCTGCATATTTTCTAGCGGTTGCAACTCGCTGTTCCGCAGTTCGTACCAGGGATTAGGAGCTTGCCACTTCCCATCTACCAGTTTGACGGGATGCACGATCGCAGGCTGCAACCAACCCCAAGCCTTACTATTAATAATACTCAACGCTGTCATCTCTGCAATCCAGACCTCATGACCAAAGCGACAAGCTGCTTCCATTAACGCCACGCTGGTATCGTGCGTGGGGTCGAGTTTAGCGATCGGATCGATGATAAAGGCTAATTTCATGCTTACAGATTGATGAATTTTACACCAGAGTTTTGAGAGACTGAGGAAACATATTAATTTCCCTTACTCCCAAAGTAAAAACCGAGGGCACTGCTTGCTAGGGTCACCAGTGAAGTCCAAACTAAAGTTATAAGTTCTCTATTTGTAACATCATCTTTATTGAGGGCAATATATACTGCTATTCCTATAAGGCTACCGCCAAGCAGTAATAGCAATCCCATTGCTAATCTAGCTCTTGTCTTTTCTTGGGACTCTTCTAATACAAAAGGGGGACGTTTATTTTCAATGACTTCATTTTGTCTACCTTCATCAAGATCGACAGTTTCAGGAGTTAGTTGCACATCGGGGGCTTGATTTTGGCTACTTTCATCAAGATCGACAGTGTCACCCTTTGTTTGACTGGGAAACTCTTGCATCACCTAAAAAAAAATAACTTCCTGAATAGAACTATCTGTATTCTTAATCATGATTTTCTTGCCTGCCCTAATCTGACTTTTAATAAAATCTTCCGTTACTATCGCTTTGCGCAAGGCATCAGCAGCTTTTATTCCCTGTTTGGAAGCTAAACGCTGTAGTATGGCATACTCTTCACCTGATAAAGTAACAGAAATCTTAACGGGCTGTAGATCTTCAGCCAGTTCTTGCAGTTTATCGTTCAGTTCTTTTTTTACACTTCGCATAGTTTTTACTGCAATTGTGTTAATCCCTGCTAACAATATTAATGGGTCAAGCTAGTAATTGGTCTAGTTTGCCCTCGGCATCGAGATCGTATAGGGAATCGCAGCCACCTATGTGGCGATCGTTGATAAATATTTGCGGTACGGAGCGCCTGCCATCAGATCCTCTTTCTACCATGGCATCCCGAGCAGCTTCATCGCCGTCGATCGCGTATTCAATATATTGCACTCCTTTTTTATCTAATAAATGTTTAGCGCGAATGCAAAACGGACAGAAGCGCCAGGTGTAAATCTCTACTTTTGCCATATGGTGCTAACAACTATACAAAAATTAATTTATCTTAATCTTATCAAAGTCCCTCCCTTACTAACTCGACTAGTACACCAAAACAAAAGTTTTGGAGGGGGTGGAGGGGGTGAAATCCCCTTCTGGGGGCTCTGCCCCCATTCCCCCATGTTGCAAAATTTATGATTTGCAACACTAGTGCGAGTTGGCATCTGGTGCAGGGTTAGTTGAGGTCGATGTCGTAGCAGCAGGATTGTCAGCAGATGGGCTGGGCTTGGTGAGTAAAGCATCTGAGTTTAGCTCTTGCAGGTGGCTAGGGGGAATCTTATCCGCAACGATAATATCTTCAATCACAGCTTTAACGATCGGAGCCGCCACCGTAGAACCAAACGCATCGGCACCTACGGGTTCGTCAATGACTGCAAGCGCTACATATCGTGGTTCTACGGCGGGAAAAATGCCAACAAAGCTAGTAATTTTGCCGCTGGTATATCCGCCATTATTGGGATTGGCTTTCTGGGCAGTACCAGTCTTGCCCCCAAGGCGATAGCCTGGAATGCGAGCGGGTTTACCAGTACCCTCCTCTACAACTGCCACCATCATTTCCAGCACCTTAGTCGTCGTAGCGGGAGAAAATATTTGACGCGGTGGATTTAGTTTGGGCTGGTAGGCTTCTTCTCCTTCTTCATTAACCACCCCTTTGACAACATGTGGCGTTAATAGCTTGCCACCACTGGCAAGGATACCGTGCATTTGCAGTAACTGCACGGGTGTAAGTGAAAAGCCCTGACCAAAAGCAGCGGTAGCGGGTTCAATGACGTAGGTGGTGAACTGCTCCTGGGGTTTGAGCGTGCTCGGGGTTTCAGCAGGTAAATCGATACCGGATATGTCACCCAAACCAACTCGTTCTAGCCAGCCGTAGTATACCGAGGGTTTCATTTGCTGAATAATATGCACCATGCCAACATTGCTGGAGCGCTGCAGGATTTGACTGATACTTAATGGCCCTACGGCACCTCTTGATTCAAAGTCAAAATTAGCGACGGGCCAACCGCCGACTGTCAGCGCGCCTTCATCATTAAAAACCGTGTCGCTTTGAATTGCGCCTGCTTCCAGGGCGATCGCCACGTTAATAGGTTTGAATGTAGAACCCGGTTCGTACAAATCCGATACCGCCCAGTTTTTAAATACTTCGTATTTTTCCTTAGGTACTCGATCGAACTGATTGGGATCGTAGGTAGGTTCGGTCACTAATGTCCGCAGTTCGCCATTTTTTGCATCCATCACCAGGACGGCACCGCGCTTGGCATTAAATTTTTTCATCTGCGATCGCAGTTCCTGACGTGCCACGCGCTGAGTTCTGGCATCGATCGTCAACTGCAGCCGCGTGCGATCGACGCGCAATACACCAGCAGGTAAGCTGCTGGGAATTAGTCTGCCTCTGCCATCTTGAACTACATCGGATGCTTGATCGGTGCGCTCCAGTAGTTTTTCCTGACTGAATTCTACACCTGCTTGTCCGTGATGGTCGATATTGACATAGCCCAACACCTCGGCTGCTAGATCTTTGTGGGGATAGAGCCGATGCCGTTGCGGTGCCAGATCGAGCCCATCAATTCTTAAATTAAAAATATTATCGGCAACGTCTTCAGTGAGCCAACTGTCGATCTTAGTGGTACTGGAGGGCTGAGATAAGAGGGGCAGCAGTTTAGCCGCAGGTTTGTTTAAAACCGGAGCCAGTTTTTCGGCAATTTCTTCAGGCTTGAGCTTGTAAAGTTTGGGGTGAGCAAACAGAGTGTAGGCTGGCTTGTCAATAGCCATCACCTCATCATTGCGATCGGTAATCGTGCGTCTGGGAATGAATGGTCGGAGTTGGAACATCTGCTGCCATTTGGCTTTTTCTAGCAGTTCTGCCGATGTCCATACTTGCAGGTACACTAAGCGCACAATCAGACCGATCGCTGCCAGTAAGAGGATAAGCCCGACCAGAAGCGTTCTTTGCCTCAGATGGCGTTGCGATCGCAGCGATGTCTGTAATGCCATGTTCCCAAAGGATAATAAGCAACAACGGCGCTATCATAACATCCCTGCCAACATTCCGACGAGTCAGCGATCGGCATCTCAGCGGTCAGCTATCCCGAACTTTTCCCGCTATAGCGGTTTTCACTTGAGAACGGGTTTTATTTTTGGGGTGAAGGGGTGGAACCCCTTCTTGGGGGCAACGCCCCCAAACCCCCTACTCTTTCTGATCTGAAAACCGCTATATCTTTTCGTGCGAGCCGCGATCTAGATCGCGGCAGTTTCATCCACCAGCCCTCAACACTTGGTCGGCAGTCAATTTCAGACCTGGGAAGGTTGGAGAAACGATCGCCCGATCGCCCTGAAACTAGGGAGAGGGATAACCAGAGTGGGGACTGCGTCCCTGCGACCTTTATGTGTAAAGGCACATACAGGTTAAAAGAGATGATGATTCCGCGTGACAGTCAGCTATTAAAACAGCCCGGATTCGGTTAGAGCCTGCTGCAAAGGCTCTGTTACGCCTATGGTATTTGCCCACCCCCACAGATAACTAAAATCCAGGCTTTCACCCTGCAACTTCATCACCCCTAAAATATCGCGCCATTGCTTTTGCGACTCGTTTCTGGTCATCTTAAGCCAAACTAGCTTTTGCAGAATAATGTCCTCAGCCGAACAAAGATAGAAAGCAGCATCTGTTTTATCTTGAGACTTATAGAGTAAACGACGTGACATCTTAGAGCGGGAGAAAGCATCATTTCTCAGAATAAAGATATCGGCTTTTTCGATTGTGGCTTGATGAATAGTATTAAAAGAAGAAGTTCTACCTGATAGAGCGTCATCAACTGCTACATCGCTGATATAAAACTCTCCCGACATCTCATTAATTAATAAATCGGCTTGCGATCGCGTCAGATCCGCTACTAGATCTAGATCTTCCGTTGCTCTTATCTCTCCCTGTAACGAACTAGCAACCGAACCGCCTACATAGTAGGGAATAGCCAATCTATCGAAAATTCGAGCGATCTTTGCTGCCAGCCACAGAGCATCTTCTAGCATTAGTTCTCCATCATAGTTAGTGTCAGTCATATGATTAACTCTTTCTTGCCATGCTCTGCGCCTGATGTAATGCTGACGGATTGTGCGACCGTTCGCATGGGGGAAGTCGTGCTGAATGCCAAGTAAAGCATATTGGTGGCATTTCCAGTTGGCTCTTTGAACGAGTTGTCCGCGTTCGGTCATTGTTTTATGCCGCAGCAGGTCAAACAGCACTAGCTCGGCTTCGACGCTGGTATCGGCTGACTGGGTTTTGTATCCTACGGGCGGCATACTGTTATGTCGATCGCGTCGAACTATCTATCTCTTCTACTTTAGCCTCTGGGATGAACGATCGCGATACCTGTTTGGGCAGAGCCAAAAAGGCGAAATTGCGGCGCCACCCAATGGCAGTTATGACTAATGCTATGACTGTAATGCCACTACCGATCCAGTCAGAGAGCGTGCCCAGGTAACTCACCTCCACCAGATGTTTCCCGGCTGGCACGGTCACCTTTAGCTGTCCCATTTGCGTCACCTCTAGGGGCACAAATTTGCCATCAATTTGGACAAACCAGGCAGGATAATAAAGCATCCGCAATAACAACTCCGCAGTCGCTGGAGCGTTAACTGCAAACCGTCGAAATCCATATCCCCACTGCAAAATTTGGACATCGGCTACGCTACCTGATGCGACAGAAACTAATGGTTGATTGCGTGGAGGCGGGATGGGAAAACTTCTAGAGATATCAGTGCGATATTCTGGGACATCGCCCAGGGCAACACCGTCCGCATATAACCTGTGCCAATCGAAGAAAGGCTGGCTGCTACCGTCGGTATTTGGCTCGATCGGGAACCGTTTCTGCATAATTGCCGCCTCAAATTTATTGAGGAATGCTCCATCATACCAAGCCCGATTTGCGAGTTGATTGGTAATCCTAAACTGTAGGATTGAAAGTAGAGCGATGACTGTGACGATCGCTACCTGCTTGAGTTTGGGTTGCCAATTCCCTTTTGCGATCGCGATTTGGAGTTTGTATAGGAGATAACCGCATAGCAGGGGCACCGTCACGACTGTAATGGCAAACCAGCGCCACGAAAATTGGATGCGCTCTAGTAATAAATGGGATAATGGATAGAGCCAGCCCAACACGTCCGTCATCATCAGAATTGCCAAAATACTGCTCGGCAACCAGAAGCGAAAACCTGCCTCTAAAATGGGATCGATTGCGGGATCGGATTGATTTGACGTACTGGTAATAGATTCAGTGATGCGATCGCGATCGCGCCAAACGCGATATAACCACCAGCCACTCGCCAGAGCGATCGCGGCGATTGCACTCCACCACACGGGTAAGAGGACGGGATCGAACCAGTGATCGGAAAATTTGGGATGTAAGGATAGAACGCCATCCACAATCAGGCGATTTTGCGGGCGATACTCGGGATCTTCCGTCACGAATTCGATGTAAACAAAGCTTTGATCCAGTAGAACGGGTAGCAGGAAAAACGCCGTACAACCAAATGCCAGTATGGCTCCGCTGTAACAGCGCCTGACATTAACTCCCAAAGAAGCGCTCGGGGAAGTGCGATCGCTCATTACCCAGGGATAAAAGACCCACACAATCGTAAATATCACCAGCGTGGGCAGATGAGACAGCGCCATCAAGCCATAACTGATAATTAAAGCCAGCAGCGGATAGCGGCGCTCTGGCAAGTCAAGCGCGCGCTGTGTTGCCCACAGTACCCAAGGGATAAACACAATACCCCATACCTCCGCGATCGCGGCGCGATGGTACATATCCACCGCCAGATAGGGTGACATCATCCCCAAACCGCTAACGACTACAGACAGCCACACTGGGAAAAAGCGACGACTGTAAAGATATAAACCCAAGCCCAAAATGACAGCAGCCAGCCACATGCTGGCAATTAAAGAACCGAGCAGGTTAAACCCCAACACCCGAAACGGTAAAGTCATCACCATGCAGATGGGTGGATAAAAGGCAAACGTGGCATTACCAAAGCCAAAATTCGATGACTCCAGCCAACGGGGATAGAACTGCCCGCCCAAAAACTGCTGCTGATACTGAAATGCCCAACTGAGGTTAAATTTAGTCGAGTGCCCGATCGGGTAGTTGCGCAAAAGCATGGGCGCGATCGCGAGCAGGGCAACAATCGCGATCGCCGATGCAACAACAATGTAATGTGGTTTGTAATTTGTTTTCAGTTCCGATCTAGCGCTAGTGTCATTCATTAATCGCAATTTCTAAAACTGTGAGGTTATTTGTATTAGGGGCAGCATCCAGGCGCAGGGTAAAATCAATAGCCATAATTAATAATGTGCTGAAACCTAGCCCATTTATTAAAGAGTACTCTGTAAAGTTTTCCCAAATTAGAACATTGTAAGTACAGTTATTTGACAGTTTATACGGGCAATGCTAAAAGCAATGTACGCTCGTGCCAATTTTTATAGAGGTTTTGCGCTTAGATTATCAGTAATAAAATCATAGCGTTTATCCATCGGTCGATTTAAGTTGGGGATCGTTACACCGTAGCCCTCTCTGTGCTTGAGTTTCTTAACATGGAGTTAAGTTATGACTGCTTTTAATTTAACTTTTTTATTCGCAGGTTTTTTGATAGCCACAGCCCTGTGCGTATTTGTTTTTAAATTAGTTGCTAAATGGGACATTCTGGATCGATTAACTGAGAAGCTACTAGTTGCAATATTGCCAGTTCCCTTGCTAATCGTCACTGGTTGGATATTCAACGATATTCTCGGCTCGTCTTGGGAAATGTGGAATGGAGCGCGCCTCGCTCCCACGATTGGTTTAGTACATGGCTATAAGCTTTATTACGGTATCGATCCGGGGCCTATACTCGGCACTGTATACACGCCTTTGAATTATTTAGTCTATTTACCAGCCGCGATCGCTTCATCTCCCACTGTGGCAATCTTGATTGGTATATCAATCGCTATGGCTTTCTATTTTCTGCCCGTGGCCTGGTTATTGCTGGGAGAGTATCTGGATACATATCGTAAGAAGGGGATTGCCCTGGCAAGCTTTGTGGGCTTTTGGTTTCTTATTTACTTAATCTATGAGATTAGTGGGGGAGGGCTAGCTTCGATTTTTAGTGCGATTTGTTATTTTTCTGCACCTTTACTATGGCTGAATTCCAAGCTTTTGCTAGAAAAATGCAGAGCAGTAATCTTTGGAATTTGGGGGTTCGCACTTTTTTGCTTATTTACATACTATTTCGAGTCTCTAGCAGGTGTCTTGCGCCTCCATGCCGATGCTCCTGCCCTAGGAATTAGCGCTTTAGCCGGAGCGGCTCTCTATTTCCGCGATGAGAAAAATAACTTTCGAGCGCTGGCAATTTCAGCAACTGTAGCGATCGCGGCATTTTGGACAAAACAACAAGCTTTGCCGTTAATTTTTGGTCTGAGTACCTACGTGTATTTGGCAGATGGCAGGCGTTGTTTCTGGCGTTATTTAGCTTGCCTGGGAGTAGCGGCTGTCAGTATATCTACCGTATTACTGCTCGTTTTCGATCCAAAGCAGTTGATTCTTAATGCTTTTACATTTCCCAGTAATTTACCTTTAACTGGCGAACCTAAGGAAGTCTTGTTCAATGCTTTTAGGGAAATCGTGCAGCAGTCAATTCTATTCGTGACGATCGTAGCTTTTCTCGCACCCCACTTAAATCCACCAGTGAGAGAAGATCGGCTGCTATCGTGGCTGATTTACAACCGTTGGGCAATGTTTTTAATCGTCGCCTTGTTCGCGATCCCAAGTGCCTTATTAGCTCGCACTAGAATAGGCGGCAATTTTAACAATCTCTCTTTTACGGTCTACTTTATTGCGATCGCAGCAATTCTGGCGATCGTCAAAGCAGCTTCTATGCCGGAATTGCAGCGTTCCGTGCAAACTGTGGTTCTGTGTTTGTCCGTATGCCTGTTACTAATTCATGTCCCCTTAACTGTTAATACTTTCAACACCTTGCCCAATCAGAAAGCTATTTTAGCTACCAATCCCCAGGAATATTTCTATCGATACGCTAAAGCAAATCCCGGCAAGGCGTTTTTCCCTTGGGTACCTTTAGCTAATGTCATGGGAGAAGGAAAGCTATATCACTTCGACTATGGAGTTACGGACAGGATCCTCTCTGGAGGTGAGGTCAGCGAGCAAGCATTTCGCGCGGGCATTCCGAAGGATATGAAATTCCTGGTTTATCCCGCTGCTATTCCTTCCCACATTGGCAATGTCGAAGAAACTGGGGTAATGAAAGCAGTCCGTAAATATTTGCCCGATGTGTCTAAGTCGCCAGTTGAGTCAACGGAGATTAAGTTGCCAGGGTGGCAAGTTTATACCTCACCCTAAATGGCGCGATCGCTGCCTGATTGAGATCTTTATCTAATGAGGTTTACGGGAGAAGATGCATCTATTTTTGAGAAAGTGGGTAAAGTCACTGCTAAACATTTAACATAATCAAGTTTAGGTAGTGCGATCGAGCATATTATTAGGGGTTCATTACTCGTGGTACAGCTAAAGTTACAGCTAAATAAGGCATTACAGATAGCGAAAGACTCGCGCTTACAGCAAGTTCTGCTGTTTACGTTCAACCTCAAACTCATATTTCTAGGGTTTGCCAATGCTCTGTTTGACTTTGCGTGGGCGCAACCTATTCTCGGTCATACGATCGCTGACATGTGGTATTGGGTTGGTTTCTGGCAAAAGACACAAAAAGGCTTAGTCCCCTATGTAGATTTTGATTATGTCTACCCACCACTTTCAGGTCTGCTCTACTGGTTCTTGGGGAATTTTATCGACCTGACTGAGGGTAGGTGGAAGTCGATTCTATTTACGCATGGCGCGTTCATGTCGCTGCTGGATGTAATTAACGCTGGGTTAATCTACTTAATTTTGAAAGAGATTAACCCCAAACGCGCCAGGCTTCTGGCAATTTTATTTGCGGCATCCCTAACCAGCCTGTTTCTTGCCCCTGTTCGTTATGAATCAGCCGTAGTGACCTTTGCCCTGATTGGCTATTGGTTTCATCTCAAAGACAAGCCATTCTGGGCTACGTTTTTCTGGTCGTTAGGATGCTGGCTCAAGTGGTATACCTTCTTCTTTATCATAGCTGCCGAAGTTAAAGCTTTCTGGATCGACAAAAAACGCAGTCAATGGCTGCAAACTATAATTACCTTCACAGCTATAGCGGTTTTACTAAACCTTCCCTTCATGCTAGCCTGCTGGAGCAAAAACGGTAATTTGAACAACTGGCTCACTACTTACACATTTCACACCTCGCGACCGTTCTCTTGGGATACGCTACTGGGCTTGGGGGTACTGTGGTTTGGGAATCCCCCCTTGGAAGGTCTGGCAAACAACAGCACGGTCATTCTCATGACTCTAGCGATCGTACTCAGACCCGAATTAAAACTTGAGTATAAAGGGGTACTGATATGCATTGCCTCTATCTTTTTTAATCGCATCTACTCGCCACAGTTTCATCTCTGGTTCTATCCATTTTTAATGTTTGTGATAGCACAGGAAACTGATAAAAGATGGCGGTGGTTTCTGTGGCTTTATCTGGTAGTAGATTTGATTAACGTGATTGTCTTTCCCATCTCGTTTGCCTACGCGATCGAAGAAATGAAGGGACTTGGCGCTCTATTTGCCAGAGAAAAGGGCAAAATTTGGACAGTTGTTTATACGCTGTCAATTATTAGCCGTACGTTCCTATTGGCTGGAATCTCAGGTTTAATTTTGCGTACTCGCTACCGACCCGAAGAACAGTCAACCCAGTTGGCTCTTGATTTGCAGTCCTGATTTACATATTGCCATGTCTAACGCCCAAACTTTCTGGCTGGAAAATCTCAAACTAGCAGATAACTACAATAATTGGATCTTTGCGCAGATATTGCCTCACTTAGGTAACTCCGTGATGGAAGTTGGTTGTGGCAACGGGAACTTCACAGTTTTACTAGCCGAGCATTGCGATCGCGCGATCGCCGTAGATATGGACACCAGCTATGTCGCCCGCGCAAAATCTCGCCTGGCTCATAAGCCAAATGTCAATGTCATACAAGCTGATATCACTCAGACCCACTGGCGATCGCAATTCGACTCTAAGTTTGACTCTGTAGTGATGTTGGACGTACTGGAGCATATTGAAGATGACGTGGATTTGCTGCGATCGCTTTCCGACTACCTGCAACCGGGCGGCAAATTGGTTGTCAAGGTACCAGCCCTGGAGTGGCTTTATAGTCCTATGGATCGAGAGATCGGTCACTATCGGCGTTATAGTAAAGCCAGGCTCAGCGAAACATTTAACTCCGCCGGGTTTGCTAATCCCAGCATTTGGTATTTCAATATGGCTGGCATTCCAGGCTGGTGGTTCAATGGTAAAGTACTGGGTCGCACGACCCCAGGCACAGAGCAAGTCGGTTTATTTAACAAACTGGTGCCGATGTTTCAGGGCGTGGAAAACGTATTGCCAGTTCCCACAGGCCTGTCTCTTTATGCCGTGGGCACAAAGATGTAATACCAATTCCCTGGGGCAGTGTCTTGTGCCTGCCCTAAACCTCTAGCAATTACGAGAAATCTCCTACATGCTTTCATGAAACCCAAAGCCCATGAGTAAACCTATGTTCTAGCAATCCCTGCACGGCTAAAGAGAGCAGACTGAGAAGTATTAACAAGAATGCAATTGGTATAGTCACCCGCTTTTGCTTAAACATCTGTGGGAAAGGTATAACTGTCAAGAGATAGGCGATCGCTAAGACGAGTAAAACATAGGTAGGGAAAGAGTGGCGGATCATGCTGCCCAAAGCCCGATTTGCCATGCCTGTGGCTGAGATATAAAAGATCGTCCAGCTACAAAAATATAGACCCAAGCGCTGTTTCCAGGTCTGGTCTTTTTTAAGGGTGGCGATCGCGATCTCAACGAGCAGGCAAATGAGGAAAACACCCAGACTAAATGGGATAGTTAGACGACTGAATTCATCGCTGTAGGGAAAGTGCAAGCCACCAAACTCTGCTAGTTTCAGGTCTGGATCTAGCCCCCGCGAAAATAATTTTGCCATCCATTGAAAAAACCACGGTCTGGATAACACAAAGTAGTCGGGAATGACCCACCAGCCATTGCGAGTGCTTTGCATGTAAAGATCCCAATAGCCAAATCGCCATTGACAAAAGACAAAGAACAGCAAACCACCCAGCATTGAAATAGCAGCGATCGCAAAATACTTGAGATTATCTTTCACCCAGACGCGCAGACCTGAGAGGCTCCACTGGGGCTTGGGTCGGTTAATTAAGGCAATCAAAGGGAAGAGAGCCAGTGGCAAGCCAACCAGTCGAGTGGCCGACATCATAAATCCACTAATTGCTGCCCATACCCAGGCTGACTTTTGGGGTGCATCTGTCCAATAAATCAGTCCCATTAAACTGACCAGGAATAAAGGCTCGGAATAGGCGGCAACTAAGTAAAACGAGCCTGGATGTACTAGAATCGCCACAATGCTACCCACGACGAGCTGCTTGGGAATTTGCAGGCGATCGAATAACAATAGTAAATACGTCCAGAATCCCCAGCCTGCAAGCTGAGCTGTTAGCAATAAGGAGTGTTCTGTAGATAGTTTGAGAATTTGTTGAACCAGGAAAGCTAATGCTGGATAGCCAGGAAAAAAAGAAACATTAGAATACTTCCCCCACTCGCTCATGTCCGGTGGAATCGTAGTGAAATATCCGTTATTAATGATATTGGCGTACCAGAGGCTGTCCCATTCAAATAATGTGAGATACGACTTAGCCAGCGAACTCCTGCCTGATAACCAGCACGCAACGGCTATTTGCAGCAAGGTAATGGCTAATGCCCACAAACTAGCTTGAACTACTACTTTAGAGCTAATCTTAGCCCAGTTCGGCTTATTTGGATCGTTGGGATGGCTCGGCGATCGCAATGCAGAGTCTAATTTTGTTTCCATGTTCGCGTAGTTCTTCCTATCAATCTCAATAATTCCACAATTGTTAAGATTAGCGATCGGGATCGCACGATTTAGTTGATGTGCTTTATTTACGAGCATTATGGCCAGGTTTAGCTAAAAGTTGTCGCTTTTTATGGATAGAGTTCCGACAAAACCTGCACCGACATCAACTATCTGGCGTTTTCACTTCTGTATTCGTAATAGTATTAGCCAGAAGTGTTTGCGCTTGCAGAGGTTTGCGCGCCCAAAGGTTGTATTTCAAGATGCAATAAATTGCCCTGAACCCGTCTTTCCAGCCAATCTTCTTGCCCTCCTGATACGTGCGCCCGTAGTATGAAATCCCCACTTCATAAATGCGGCAGTCCATTTTGGCTACTTTAGCTGTAATCTCCGGTTCAAAGCCAAACCGCTTTTCCTCAATCTCAATTGCTTGAATGACTTCGCGGCGAAAGGCTTTGTAGCACGTTTCCATGTCTGTAAGGTTGATATTTGTAAACATGTTGGAAAGCGTAGTTAAAAACTGATTGCCCACCATGTGCCAGTAGTAGACCACGCGGTGCGGCTGACTGCCGACAAAACGCGACCCAAATACCACATCGGCTTTACCATCGACGATTGGTTGCATCAGCACGGGATACTCCTGCGGATTGTACTCCAGATCCGCATCCTGCACGATCGCTATATCCCCCGTTGCCAAGGCAAATCCCGTCTTGAGTGCTGCCCCCTTACCCATATTTTTGTCATGGAAAATCACCTTATCTACGATTGGCACGATCTGGTCTGCTAATATTTCCCTGGTGCCATCGGTAGAACCGTCATCCACTATGATAATTTCGCAGTTTTCTACAGGTGATGCCTTAATCGCTTTTACGACCGTAGAAATCGTTTTAGCTTCGTTATAGCACGGTACAATGACGCTTAGCTTCATCTGCGATACCAATGCAATCCTCCTCCAAGCTCGTACAATCTTTACCCAGGACTATTTATTTCTGGCTACCCATGCTGGCCATATGCTTAGGCTATAGCTTCTTGGGACGCTACTGGCGCGTTGTTTATGTTAATTATATTAACCAGGACTCGCCGACTAGATTTACTCTAATGCTAATCATAATGGCGATCGCTGGCATATGGTCTTTGCCAATTGGGTTTGGGGGAATAATCGGGGCTGTGGTTGCCATAGTCTATACTTTTGCCACTGAGGGGACGAATACAGGCTTAATTGCCCTCGTTGTAGCTGCTGCGACGATCTGGCTGGGTTTTCAGGAAACCGATACGGAAAAAGATGCAGATCGGCGCATTACCTGGCAAGAATGGCTTGCCTTAGTCGTGACTGCGATCGCACCCTTAGGTTTGGCAGCAGCGGTATTTAGATTTACTTCAGATATTATGTCTGGCGCGATCGTGGGTATAATCGCTGGCGCAGTTACAGTCATCGGTGCCCAGATTAAATCCTCAGCGCTGACCCGCAAACAGGCATGGCAGCTATTTACCGCACTGGCGATCGCCAGTTTAGCGATCGGATTTATTTACGGTATCTTTACTTATCGATACCTGCCGCCCGGATAAAGTTTTAAATTTTAAGACTCTGTCATCTCGTCTGGCACCGTGCGTGCATTTATATGCATTACCATGCTTAATCCCACATTCTCAGGCTAAAGTATGAACTCCATCGAACCAACTAAAATATCGATTAACTTGACGTTAAATCCTAAACGGCTCTCCATCGGGTTTACGATTCTCGTCCTTGCGATTTCATACTTTACTTATTTTCACAACTACGCCTATCCACCAGCAGGTTATTGGGATGAGAGTTACCACATTGCCAGCGCTCAGAAATATTTAAACGGCATTTTCTTTATGGAGCCGCACCCACCGTTGGGTAAGATGCTGCTAGCTCTAGGCGAAAAAATCTTCCACGCTAACCCTACGAATAATGACTTTATCGGTACGGACTTCGCTAAGGACTTACCAGCAGGTTTTTCCTTCGCCGGTTACCGCTTTTTCCCCGTCCTGCTATCCTGGCTGGCTGCCCCTTTACTGTTTTGGGTGTTTCTACTACTAACTGAGAATCATTTTTTTGCCCTCCTCCTCAGCAGTTTCTACCTATTTGATAACGCTTTGATCGTGCATCTACGCGGTGCAATGCTAGAGGGCATTTTGCTCTTTTTCTTGTTATTAACCATACTGTTTTGCCTTTTGAGCGTGAAATGGCGCGATCGCCCCAAGCAACTATTTATTGGTGCTGCCTGCTTTGGTATTGCCCTCGGCTTATTAGTCACCACCAAGGTCACTGGGTATATTGCCCTACTCCTATTGCCAATTGTCCCAACCAGGCTGTGGCCGGACTGGCGGCAAGCACTGCGTTACCTGGGTATTAGTTTTGCTGGCTTTGCGATCGTGTTTGTCACGGTATGGCAGTTGCATTTCTCCATTGCCTCGCACATCAATCCACCCCTCTCCCACGAGGGCTACTACGACGCTTCGCCCGCCTACAAACAAATTCTTGATGAGGGACGCACTAGTTCGTTGCTATCTTTTCCGGTCATGCTGCGCGACTCGTTCAACTTTACGCGCATCTACAACAGCTACGTTCCCAAACTGGATCTATGCCACAAAGATGAAGGGGGTAGCCCGTCGTTCTTTTGGCCGTTAGGCGCGCGCGCCATCAACTATCGTTGGGAAACCCCCGATGGCAATACCTACCGCTACCTTTACCTACAGGTTAATCCAGTAATTTGGGCATTTGGTTTATTGGGTCTGATTTGTTCCGGCTCTTTACTGCTCGGTTCTATGTTTCTGGGCGTGCCGTTACAAAATAGTTTGATTATGGGGATATTCATGTCCATGTACTTGGCGTATATGCTCGTGATGACTCAAATTGGGCGCGTCATGTACCTGTATCACTATTTTCCACCGCTGATATTTAGCTTTTTACTGTTTGGCATGTCATTGGTAGAAATTAAGAAACTATTCAAGTGGGACGTGGGTGACACACCCAAGACCATATTTATGTCCGTAGCGGTTGTCTTTATCTTTTTATCCTACAGTTTCTTTAGTCCCCTCACCTATTACAAACCCATTGACGATTTTGAATTTCAAAAGCGCATGATTTTCCCGCTGTGGCAATTGCGCTGCGTTAAATGCGAACCTCAACCCGTCTTAGTTCTAACTGAACCCCAAGAAAGCAGCCAATCAGCGGCACCAGACCCATCAGACACCTAATTTCTAAATTAATTAAGCCAAAATTTTAACTTTTGTTAAGCTTGCAAACTGGTGTTAATTTCTTCAACATAGTCGGGTACTATCTGGGAGCTTAGTTTTAGGCAGTTATTTTTCATTTGTAACTTTTAAATCTTTGGGCTTTTCTCTAGGGGTCATTAGGGGTAATTATGTCTAATCGAAATCAAAGGCAAATTAACCAATTCTTTGCAAATTTGATCGCCAAAATCAGGAAATGGCTGATTAAAATTGGCAGCCCCTTCAGGATTAGTCGGCGCTTTGTCCGCAGTTTGTTTAACCAAACCAGAGGCACGGGCAAAGCTAAACGCGGTACGCAAATGGGTTTTGTTTTGCCCACAGTGGTAATGGTGACAACCGTCGTCACCCTGCTGGTGGTGCTGATGGTAGCCAGATCCTCAGAGCGCGCCAGAACTGCATCAAACGCTAGAGTCGAACAGGCAGTCAGGTTAGCTACCACCCCAGCGGTTGACCGCGCCAGAATTAAGCTCGATGCTTTACTGAGCGAGCCATCGCTCGGTAGAGGCGCTCCCCCTGATGAAACGCTTTACGACACGATTAAGTCCAGCGAAAGATATACATTTAACGATGAGATCCGCCTCCAACTCCTGAGCGAGTCGCCAGTTGACCTTTCCGATGTAGCTTCGACTGATGCCTATAAGGTTTCCAACACGGCTTGGAAGTACCCCATCGACACGGATAACAATGGTCTGTTTGACTCCATGGCTGTTTACAGCATCCAGTTCAGGGCGCGGCCTCTCACGGCTACATCAAGAGGTGTAGCTGTGACAGAAGCTCGCACGCCACCCATGGATGAAAACAATCTTACGGGTGAGTGTCAATTTGCTTCCGGTGGCGGTCAAGCATCGGGTTGGTTCAATCGCGGTGGCAAGCTCAAAAAATCATTTTTTGTCTATGCCGCTACCGTACCGATTACACAGCTACCCATGCCCGGTGCAACCGCCGATGTTAGTAGATACGAAATTTACAAGGGCAACCAGGGATTTAGCGCCTTAGAGTTGCAGCAAGACCGCGCTCGCGAAGGTCTCAACAATACGTCAGTGTGGTTTGAGAACGATCTGGAGCTTTCGCAAGCACCCGCTTTTCGACTGAATGGCAAGGTGTTTACTAACGCCAACCTGATGATCAGCGCGCGTCCGGGCGACTCCGCACAGTTCTACCAGATTAGCAGTCCTTTTTCTTGTCAATACAAAGAAGAAAATTCGCAAGTGTTGGTAGCAGGCAATGTGGTCTTTGGCGATGCCATGACTATCGATACCAGCACAATTAATCCAGTTGACTTTGACCTCTTCCAAGGTGAAAGTACTCCACCCACTAGCAATACTGCTGACACTAAAATTAATACTAGTACGCGCACCGTTAATAATACTGGGCCGGAAGCGGCATCCAATGACTTTGCTTACACCAGACGCCTCGATGCCCTGGTGCAAGCTGCCCAAGCCCGCACTGTAACGCCTAAATACCCCGACTCAGTACAAGATGACATCGATACCAACGGGGTCTTGGAAGCTGACGCGCTCAGAACCTATTTTAAAAATCGCTTGCGAAAAGTGCCATTTAAGGAAGTATCCTTCGGCAGTAGTGACTCTGTTATTTTGGGTGGCTGGAATTCAACAGGTTCTAATAGTATTGCTAGTTTCCTCAGTGGAACAGGCGGGACATATTCCGGCAGTTCGGTTAACAGCGGTAATGGCGTAGTAGATGTCGGTGGAGGCAAAATTGAATTCGTGCCACCGGAAAAGTGGGTAATCCCACCATATAATGCTGCTCCTGGAGGTTATGCCATCGGGCAGGGTGTTAGTTTTCCAGATGATACTGCCAACTTAACTTTTGCCACTGGTAACCTCCCAGCAACCGATCCAAATACAAGGAAGGCTAATTTTGACAAGCAAGATCGTTTGGGCGATCGCGTTTTAGTCGGCAATAACTTGCCAGCACTGTGGTACAAGTCCGACGAGGCGAACAAATTTGCGGACAGAACCATCGACTACAAGCTCGGTGATAACAAGAACTGGAGCGATACAGGTTTACCACGTACAATTAACACAAGGGTAGATACTCTCGCCGATCTGGGCGATCCAAGCCGAGGAGGTTATTGGGAAAAGCAAGCAGCCGCTTCACCTACATCTGCTGACGATCCTAGTAATATCGATGTCGCTAATCGCACTTGCTCTACTACTGGCGGTTGTAACGAGATTTCACCTGTGCGCGGCGGCTTGCGCGCGATCACTGGCGCGGGGATTTTCAGCCGTCAGACATCGCAGTCTTTTCTACCCGCACCACCCAGTTTGACCAGCGCTACCAATACTAAAATCGATGTGGTTGCTGGAATTGCGATAGACGAATCCAAGCTCAACGCCGATTCAACTTCCACCGATGCGACATTGAAGGCTGGTTTTGTGGTGTGGCCCGACTCCATGCCCATGACAGGTGCTGTGAAATGGAGTGGCAGTGCCTACCAGCGTTGGGATGGCAGTGCCTGGACTACCACAGGTGGTAGCAACACGGACTACAGCAATCCGCTCGATAGCACTGGGGTGGCAAAAAAAGGCGACCTGCAAATGCGGGCTACTGCCGTTTACCACTACAAAACCAGCGTCTACGATCCCCTCACGCCTGGTACGTATCAAACCCCAGTTGCCTGCGTCAGCAGCTACTACGATCCCTCCACAACGGACACAGCTAAAAATGGCAAATACGGCGTTACTAGCCTGCCATATAACTACGATGACAAGGGGCGATCTAACAATGGCATTACCTATGCAGTCGGTCAAACCGCTGTTAACATCACTAGCGGTATTGGCTATGAAAGCTCTGGTACTTACCAAGGGTTCTTTAAAAATGGCAGCAGTTATGGAGAACCAAACCCCGTTGGCACGACTGGGAACCTAGCTGCACGACTGGTTTATCAGGCAAACCTGGTCTATCCCAATGGCAGATTTGTCAACCCGCAGTTGCGCTCCGCATTGTACAAAGCTGCTACCACTGGTAGCGGCAGCATTGCCGCCGGTCAACTTTCCTTGTCAGAACAAGCAGCCGTGGACTCCAGTCTGTGCGCCCTGCAAATTTTGGATGGTACGCTCACGGTCAGCACAACACCCACTAGTGGAGTGAACGTACCGCACGGTACTTTCAAAGAATCTACTTTCCTCGACGGTAGAGAGGTAAAATCGCTCAATCAAGATGAATCTCTCAGCGGTAGCGATCCCAGTCTCTACGACCTCGAAATCGAGCAGCGCCAACCCATAGAAATTCGCGCTACAGATATTGACTTCAATCTCTTGCGCAGTAGCACCGTGGCGGGAGCGATTAATAATGACAGTACGAATGGCATTCCCACCGAATATTTATTGCCCTACAGCGGCATAATCTACGCATCTCGCGATGATGCTCTCGAAGATCTCAGCGACAGCTCGACTACGCTCGATTCGAGGGAACAACTCAGTCCCACCGACTTTCTTCTCGATCCCACCCGTCGCCCCAGTTCGATCAGACTGATTAATGGTTCCAGACTGTGGCGCGGTACTGGTACCTCGCAACCCCCTTGGTCGCAAGCTACCAGGGGCGAAAAGGGCTTGGTGCTTGCCACTAATCTGCCAGTGTATATCAAAGGAAACTTTAACCAGCACACCCAGCAAGAGTTTTCAACACCTCTAGCTGCTGACTGGGATAACTTCTACGATCGCAACGATCTCAATAATAACTTTGCCTGTCGTCCCAATTCTCCCAAGACTGGTTGTTCGACTGGTGACGAATGGCGGGCTGCCACCATCATTGCCGACGCGCCTACGGTTCTATCTGCCAACTCCGTTGATGGTTATCGCATTGATGGCGACTTCGATCTGAGGAATAATGCCGACACCTCATCGGTTAGCAGTACTGTCGCCCAAAGCCGCCTCAGAATGGGTCTGTGGAACAATAACTTTGTTGCCAATACTGACTATCTCAACAGTAATAACATCGGTACGGGTGGTAGCCCGGAACTGTATGCCGATGTGTTCCCTGGCGATCGCAAAACCACTTACCTTGCCAACGGTACCACCCCCGTACAACGGCGCGGTAATTCCTACGAGTACAGTATGGAAATTTGCCGGAAGCTGCCTGCATCGGAGTGCGGGCCTAATGACTGGACGGGTGTTGGCGCTGGAACGACCGTCATGCCTACCCTGGATGGCACTCCCACCGCCACCGAACCCTGGGGTACCGGATCTAATGCTACGCCCAGCAGCTCTTTGCGCTACATTCACCCGGACGATCTGCGCTTCCCGCGTCGCGTTCACTTTATGCGCAGTAGCGACTTGTTTGACGATGGCAGCAAAGCGCTGGTCATGACCAGTACTTGCGATACGGCTCAAGCTAGTTACCCAATTCCAATTGGAGTAACCAACGGCAATGCCGCATCTGGCGGCACGACCTATGGCTATCTCAATACAGCCACAGCTTGCGATGCGGCAGCAAGCTCCGCTTCTGCCAGTTCCGAATCTGCCAGTTCCGAGTCTGCGAGCGTTTCCTCGGCGAGCGTCGCCTCTGTCAGTTCTGCGTCTGCTAGCAGTGCCTCCTCTGTCTATGTATCAGCTAGCGCCTCCACCGCTAGCGAAAACTCTGCCAGTGTTTCTTCGGCCAGCCGATCTTCTGCGAGTTCTGCTTCTGCCAGTGTTTCTTCGGCCAGCAGTGCTTCGCGCAGCAGTCTTTCTGCTGCAAGCGCCTCTGCCAGTAATGCCTCGGCGAGCAGTGCCTCCTCCAGAGCTTCCAGCGTCTCGGCCAGCAGCGCCTCTGCCAGTAGTGCCTCTGCCGCTAGTCTTATCTCTGCTAGTGCTTCGCGTAGCAGTACCTCAGCAGCTAGTAGCGCCTCAATTAGTAGTGCCTCTTCTGCTAGCAGCGCCTCGCGTAGCAGTGCTTCGCGTAGCAGTGCTTCCGCTGCATCTAGTCTCTCAGCCAGCTCCCTCTCGCGCAGTTCTGTCTCTGCTAGTGCTTCACGTAGTGTTGCCTCTGCTGCCAGCAGTGCCTCACTTAGCAGTGCTTCCGCTGCATCTAGTCTCTCAGCCAGCTCTCTCTCTCGTAGTGCTTCAGCTAGCAGTGCTTCGGTCAGCAGTGCTTCCTCTGCCAGCAATGCTTCGGTCAGCAGCGCTTCCTCTGCCAGCAGTGCTTCGGCCAGCAGTGCCTCCTCTGCCAGTAGGGCTTCGCTGAGTGCTTCCTCTGCCAGTAGCGCCTCGCGTAGCAGTGCTTCGGCTGCCAGTGTTTCGGCTAGCAGTGCTTCGGTCAGCAGTGCTTCGGCTGCCAGTGCTTCGGCTAGCAACGCCTCCCGCAGCAGCGCTTCCTCAGCTAGCGTAGCTTCAGCTAGTGCATCTTCAGCCAGTTCGTCCTCGCGTAGCGCCTCGTCCGCCAGTTCGTCTTCGCTGAGTTCGTCCTCGCTGAGCGCCTCGTCTGCCAGTTCGTCTTCGCGTAGTGTTGCTTCTGCCAGCACCTCGTCTGCCAGTTCTTCGCTGGCAAGCTCGATCTCTAGCTCGGTTGCCAGCTCGCGGTCTAGGGCAGGAGCTATGTTGAGACCTCTGACGATCGCAGCAGTAAGCAAACCTAGCTTAGCGATCGCCAGCGGCGGCACCATGCCCAGGCTGCCAATTGCGGCCATGCTCCCTCGCGTCAACATGGATTTAACCAATCCTCTGGCAGCCCTGTATACAGGACCCAAATTGGATGGTACTAGCGCTGCTAAAGATGCGCGATCGGCTCCAGCCAAGGAATATCTAGGTATGACCACTGGCACCAATTCCTTCTTCGGTAAAACCACGCCTTCTACGGTTGCTAGAGCGCTGTGGTATAGAGTGGTAGGCGACCCCAATGACGACATTCTCAGTGGATCTTCTGATGCCTTGGGCGATCCTACTAAGGTGCGCTACGACTCTAGCACCACCAATCGCCCGCTGTATATCTACACGGCTGCACCTGGGGCTGGAAATAGTCTTTCCAAGAGTGCAGCTCCCAAGATATTACTTCCCGATACATTGAACTTTAATGTTGCTAGTAACATTGGTGAAGTAAGTACCTCCGGTACCTACAGTCTCAATGCCACCACTGCACTATCGGCATCGGACTATGCAATTTGTACGACGGGCGCGGGTTCCTATCTGAACAGAGCCAGAAAAACCGCAGATATTGCAGGTAGCGGCTCTTGCAGTGGCTTGACTCAGGCTACAACTTTCCTGGGTGGCTTGAGAAACATTTCTAGCGAAGGCACTGGCTTGCAAGCACTGAAAACTACTAGAGTTATTACCAAAACAAGCATTGCGACTGAAGAAATAGGTCTTGATGAAACTGATGGCTACCCAAATGTATCGGTAGTAGTAGTTAACATGCCAGCCACTATTGCCACCACGAGCGACGTGACATTAACGCTGAAGGATACTAGAACCACCAAGCCCAAAGACACCATGTTTGTTCTGAAGTTACCCAACAGCACGACCATTGGGAAAGCAGACCCAAATCCCTCAACCGCTGGTACTTCCGCTGCCTATGGCTTCAAGATGAAGCTAAATGGGGTCAGTCCGAACAACATTTTCTGGGTAGTGGGTACCAGTAGTTCGGCTACGCTCACCCTGGAAAACACCTCTAAGAAAGATGATGCTAGTGGCAATGCCATACACCGTACGGTTTTGATGGGTAACTTTATCGGTGATGGTGCAGCGCCTACGATCGAAAATAACGTTGAAATTAGAAACGGACGCTTCCTTGGGTTTAGCAACGCGCCAGTAGTAGTTTATCAAGAGGATACAACTACTCCGAAAACTGGCAGCCCTGCTGGTAGTAAGCCCTATCAAGATCCAAACGGCGATCCTAATGCTGCGATCGTCGCTATGACCAGCGATGCCGAACCGCTAGTTTTGCCTGTGCTTCAGGTACACGCACCAGAAGTTGCGATCTCTGCGGCTGGCACGACAACCCTAGCACAGGATGAAGGTGCAACCAACGACGAGGATGCCAGGTGGGTAGAAGTTGCCACCGATACAGAAGTAAATGCCTACTTTGTCGCTGGCAATACACCATCCCGCGCCTTTGTCACGTACTCAGCTTCAACCAACCCCGCTGGGTTCACTGCAGAAACAGGCGGTGGGTTGCACAACTTCATTCGTTATATGCAGAGTTGGAGAAATACTAACTCCCGGATTTCCGGTGGTTTTATCCAATCTCGTCGTAGTGTATTTGCGACGGCACCCTTCTCATCCACTGCTCCTTATACTAACCTCGCCACTGCTCAGGATAATGCTAGTGGTAACAGTAGTGCGATTACCAGCTTGTTTGGTGCTGCTTCTGATGGCATTACCCGGAAATACTATCAATCTCTGACAAACCAGGCGTTGCCTTTCTACCGTCCACCTCAAAGACAATGGGGTTATGATGTTGGGTTACTAACACAGCCTTCTGACCTGTTTGCGCTCAGGTTCTCCAAAGCTTCGCCCGATCCCAACGAGTTCTTCCGCGAAGTAGGGAAAGACGATCCGTATATCCAAAATCTGTTGTGTGCTTTGCAACCTGCTAATGCCACTACCACAGTTACCGATAGTGCTAGAAAAGGTATAGGAACCGATGCCGAAATTGCCGACTATACTGTACGTGCCCTACCTGGTGCTGTTACCTGCCCAACTCCCACATACAACCCGTAGTACGGAGATCGATTATGTTGATGATTAATCGGAAAAGCGACTTAGCCACCCAAGCGCGAGGGCAAAAACTCAAGCACGAGATTGGGAGATCGATCCGAATGCACATCGTTGCATCGTCTGAGGTACCTAAACAATCGGGATTTACGCTGCTGGAATCCCTAATCGCTATGGTTGTGGTCAGTACTTTATTGGTGGGCATCGCGCCCATGCTTGCTTTAACCGTTGCTGCGCGGGTGCAAGCTCGCAGAGTCGATCTAGCTACTCAGGCAGCCAGAGCTTACATGAATGGCGTGAGGGCAGGCTCGATTACCGTTCCCGCTGTCCCCAGCGGCGTGACTGCCACCACGACCGCCATCAATTTGTACAACGCTGCTGCTCCAACTACTGCACCTACAGATAGTTCGACCAGGGTAGATACCAATGGTAATGGATTTTCATTCGACGATCCTAACGATCTGGTCATTCAGCCAATTCGTAACGGGCAGACGGTCAGTACTACGGTTACAGAGGCTGATGTCAGAAAACGCGGATTCGATCTAGTAGTCAGGGTCTATCGTGCTGATGCTTTTAATTCTTCTGGAACTGCAATTAGTACGTTGCAGAAAAACTCACCTACTTCTAGCGCCACTGCTTCCCCCTTTACCGGCACTCTGGGGTCGCGGACGGCACCTCTAATAGTAGCCTCTGCGAATGCGATCGACTCTACAACTAACATGAGCGATTACGCCAACTGCAATCCTAACGATGCTGATGCTACTATTGCTGCCAGTTGCCAAAGTCGCCTTCTCGGACAATAAATAGATTTTGTGATTATTTTGCTGTTACTTCTGCTTTCACACTATGCTTTCATAATGAAACCGAACATATGAAAAGGATCTTTTTACAGCGACTATTACTAAGAACTGCCAGAGTTTCTAGAGGAACAAGTGGTTTCACGTTACTAGAGCTGCTGGTTTCTGCCATTATGGCGGTAATTATGGTAACAACGCTGATTACCTTTGCCACTAGCATTTTGGAAACAGATCGCAAAGAGCAGGCTAAAGTTGCCACCCAAGAAGAGATTCAGGCAGCGCTCGACTACATTGCCGATGACATGCAAGAAGCCGTTTATATCTATGATGCCGATGGTATAGCCGCAATTACTTCAGGTACCAATAGTGCAAATAAGTTGCCAACAGGCACTGACAAAACCCCTGTTTTAGTGTTTTGGAAGCGGACACTTTTAGAGCGAGACTCTGAAGTCACTTTAGCCATTGATGGGACAAAGAGGTTAGTTAAATGTCTTGGAGTAGCAACTCCTGCGGCTGATGGCTCTAATTGTTACGGCACCGATCAATTTGTCTATTCGCTAGTTGCTTATTACCTGGTGAAAGACGCTACCCCTAGTGCAACCTGGTCAAAAGCTGCTCGCATCGAAAGATGGGAGGTCAAAGATGGCATTGTCAATCCTAACTGTGCGTCTACGGATGCTACTTGTACTACTGGTGCAAGGCGCAGCGATGGATATCAAACCGTTGATACAAATTATTACTATGTCAAACCAGATAATGGTTTTGTAAGGTTCGATCTGAGTGCCCAAGCTACTACCCTATCAGGCAAAATGAACCTATGGAAAGAGACTGCGGCAGTTGCATTTAATTCCTATAGTGCTCAAACCCTAGTAGACTATATTGACGACACGCCACATGCCTCTAACCAGGATGACGGTAGTGGGAGCGGGATATTGAACATCCCTATTCGTTCCAATGCGACGGCTTTGAATTCGACTAATAATGCCAATTTGGACTGCGAAAGCAACGCAGCCGATAGTAAAGGTGGTACGGGTGGCGGTTCTGTGCGCGTACCCGCAGACTTTGGATCTGCAACTATTAATCCCACAGGCTTAACTAGCTTTTATGCTTGTGTAAATTCCAGGCTAGATCGCCCCGTGGCAAGGGTATTTATTCGAGGCAATGCGCTGGCGCGTTTGTTTGATGACAAGAGTTTCCGTCCGTTAGGCAATGCCAACAACAATACGTTTATTCCCACAGCTAATACCCTGATATTTGGCCGCAGCGTCGTCGTGCCCAATTAGTTCCTAACTAGAGTCCGATCGGCGGTTTAATATTTGGTTACGATTACAGGATAAGGAGAAATATTTTGAGAAACTGGCGATCGCTCATCTCCCATACTTAACAAAACTGCTATGGCAAAGTCAAAATCACCAACGGCAAAGCCTCCTAAAAAAAATGGTCAAAGGAAGACTAAAAATAGATGGTGGATAGCGATCGTCGGTGCTATTCTCCTAGCTGTTGCCATAGTAGCAGTCACCTACATCCAGTTCCCCTGTAGCCTGAGCGATTATTGCAAAAATCCAGATATAGCCAGAATTCTGACCGGACATCAGGGAGACGTGCGTTATGTCATTTTCAGCCCTGATGGCAAAACACTTTACAGTTCGGCACGGGATAATACAATTCGGGTTTGGGATCCGTACTTAGGTATTCAATGGCGCAAACTAGAGGGGCATACCGACTGGGTTTATGGGTTGGCAATTAGCCCAAATGGCAAACTACTTGCAAGCGGAAGCAAGGATAAAACGATCAAAATCTGGAATACCCAAACAGGAGAATTACTGCGTACTCTAACTGGGCATACAGATACGGTTATAGATTTGGCGATTAGCCCGGATGGCAAAACCCTAGCGAGCGGCGGTTGGGATAAAACTGTCAAAATTTGGGATCTAGACAGTGGTAATTTGATAAATACGCTGACAGGTCATACTGATATCGTTCCTGCTGTGATTTTTAGTTCCGACGGTAGCAGAATTGTTAGTGGTAGTAATCCAGAGATTAAGATTTGGGATACCAAAACTGGTCAGCTCCAAAAAACGCTAAAAGGGCATAGCAATCTGGTGCTATCATTGGCTCTCACTCCTGATGGCAGAAAAATAGCGAGCGGTAGCGATGATGCCACAATTAGAATTTGGGATCTCAACTCTGGGGAGCTTTTAAAAACAATTTCAGAGGTAAATAATGTTAAGTCTGTAGCGATTACTCGTGATGGGCAAAGACTGGTTGCTGGGAATACTCTTCCTACAGTTACAGTTAGGAATTTCAATACTGGCGATCTAATTAAAGATTTTAAGTGGCATGACAACATTGTATGGTCTGTAGCAATTAGTCCAGACGGTAAGCGGGCGGTGAGCGGCAGTCGAGATTCAAAAATTATCGTATGGAAATTAGATTAGTCAAATTCCAATAGCATTAAACAGGTATTTGGGAGGTAGTGTGATAAATGAATAATATATTGCGATCGCAACTTCTAAAGCACGTAGCTGCTAATAGTAAATCTAAAGCATCTGGTTTTACCATGATAGAGATACTAGTTGTGGTAATTATTATTGGTGTGTTGGCAGCGATCGCTGGCCCTAACTGGTTAGCATTTAACAACAGACAAAAACTCAACTCCGCCACTAATAAGGTATTTACTGCTCTGAAAAGTGCACAAAGTCAGGCTAAGAAGGAAAATCGTCCTAAAACAGTTACGATCGATGTAGCCAATGGTACGATTACATCTCCCAATGCCCAGGAATCGCTTGATAGTACAGTTAAGATAACTAGCATAACGAGAGATAATCCAACCGTTTCGATTATCTCTAGTAACCAAGCAACAATTCTATTCGATGAAAAAGGCACTCCATATAAATTGGATACTACATTTACTCCCAATACGCGTTCCAAAGACAACCTGATACCTATTCAAATCAAGCTAAAGCACAATTTGATCGGACAAGAGCAATGCGTAACTATTCGGACATTACTTGGCTCAGTTGATACAAATTGCTCTCTATAGCGATCGATAGACGTGAGAACTGACACCCTGTTCTATCAGTTGCTGAAAACCTTTCAATCGCTCCTGTTTGAGCTAACCGAGCAGCCAATTCCCAGTGTAGACGATTATGAGTTTGTTTCTGTCGAAGTAAAAGAAAAAGCGTTTCGATTTGATGGCGTTTTCTTACCCAAAACTGGCGATAAACCGATCGTCTTTACCGAGGTGCAGTCCCAGCGCAAAAACAATTTCTACAGCGCGTTCATGGCGGAGATTTGCATGTACCTCAGCCAGTACGAGCCAGAACAAAATTGGCAAGCGGTGGCCATCTTTGCCCGTCGCAGCTACGACCCTGGTGAAGCCGAGCATTTTCGCGAACTATTTGCCAGTAATCGGATTCGGCGGGTTTACCTGGATGATTGGCAGGAGCGCGAAACTGATTCCTGGGCAATTAAGATCGTGCAGTTAATCGTGACACCATCGGCGACAACTCCTGAATTTGTCGAGAACCTCAAGGCAGAGGTGGAGCAGAGATGTTTGCCAGAGCTAAAGGCGACTGTAGTAGAATTTATGGAGACTGTCCTAGTATATAAGTTCCCTCAGTTAAGCCGGGAGGAGATTCAAGCGATGTTTACATTAGACGACCTGCGGCAGACTCGGGTCTATCAGGATGCCAAGCAAGAGGGTATGCAGCAAGGTATGCAGCAAGGCATGCAGCAAGGCATGCAGCAAGGTATGCAGCAAGGCAGACAAAATGAGGCGCGATCGCTTTTATTACGCCAACTATCAAAAAAGCTTGGCATGCTAAGCGATCGCCACCAAACCCAAATTAATAATCTTACTCTCGCACAAATGGAATCTCTCAGTGAAGCGTTGTTAGATTTCAATGATATTACCGACCTCGATCGCTGGTTGAATGAGAGCTAGGAGCGCGATCGCCACATAACCACCATGACGATCTCGCAGTAATATGGATAAATACACACGTTAAAGTTACCAGATATCTTTTCCGGCTCCTCGATCGGGAAATCCAAAGACTGAATATAGATTGGGAGATTTTTTACGGTGATGTGGGGATTCGCACCAAACTGACTTATGCCCGAATTCCCGATATCGCCATTGTCGAAGGTGCAGTATGGAGATCGCTCGGCAATCGATCGTCTGCTGTACTGGAAACCCCGATGATATTAGTAATTGAGGTGGTTAGTCCTGGTGAAGAAAGTCGAGAGCGCGACTATCTCAAGAAAAAAATAGAATATCAGGACATGCAAATTCCTGAATATTGGATTATCGATCCACAACTAGCTCAGATTTCCATCTTGACGTTGATTAGTAATGTCGATACTCAAGATGGCGATCGCTATGACGAGAAAGTTTACAGAGGTGAAGATCTCATTCTGTCCCGCACCTTCCCCCAGTTAAAACTTTCTGTCGCCCAGATTTTAGGGTGCGATCGGAATTTTGTGTATCGAGCCTCTGAAACAGCGTAAATACGTACTTCAGGACTCAATTTACACAAAAATCTGAACACTCTCGATTTTACAAGCAGGCTCAGTATGACAGCCTATCAACAGTTATGCTAAGTTAGCTCTAGTAATGCGATCGCAACATAACCACCATGACGATCTCAACTGACATACTAGACCCCCTAAATACAATTGAATATCCCGAAGAGGACGATCTACCAATGGCAGAAGGCGATGCCCAGCGCGAGTATCTCAGCTATGCCACTATAGTATTGCGGATTTTCTTTCAAGCTCGTCAAGATGTCTACGTATCAGGTAATTTATTAATCTACTACGAAAAAGGCAATAAGGATGCGTGTGTTGCCCCAGACACGTTTGTAGTATTTGGCGTAGATAATCGCGATCGCGGTAGCTACAAAGTCTGGGAAGAAAACAACACCATCCCCGCATTTGTTCTGGAAATCACTTCAGCTGCAACTGCTGCAAGAGATAGGCGTGATAAACCCAAGCTATACCAAAAATTAGGCGTAAAGGAATACTTTCAGTACGATCCAACTGGTAAATACCTAAAAAATGACTTTTTGCAGGGCAAAAGTCTCAAACAAGGAAAATATTGGGATATCACTCCCTCTACTTTGCCAGATGGCTCTTTATGCCTATTTAGCCAAACCCTCAATTTAGAATTACGGTTATATCCAGACAAAGGCTTACGTTTCTACGACCCAATTTCTGGCGAACTGTTGCGATCGCACAAAGAAGCAGAACAAGCCAGACTGTTAGCAGAGCAAACCGCACAACTAGAGCGACAAGACAAGCTAGCAGAACGGCAACGAGTTGATAGGCTGGAAGCTTACCTGCGATCGCTTGGCATCGATCCCGATAAAATAGTATAGATTGATACATTTAGCCGATCGCGCCTCAAGGAGTAACAGCCGATGATTGAGATCGCTTCCCATCTCTTGCTTTAGAGCGATCGATCGCCGCTAAAAGGTGTTGAGCATTGGGGGGGACTTCAGCAGATAAGCAGTTTCCATTAAGCTGGACAAATCGGACTCAGCAAGAAGAACAACATTTTCCTTACCCTTACGGTTAATCACAACTATATTCCGCAGGCAGGTCGGTCACCTTTTCCAATAATTCAAAAAACTGTTTTCTTGCCTCGGTGGGAGTAGCAGTCTGAAATGCTAGCATAAACATGTACCTGAACCACGTACATAATATTATATTGCAATCCAAAATGATTTGTGCAAGCTAGCGGTCAGACATATCTAAGCCCATCTACTGGACAAATTTTGCAAACGGATGCAGAATAATTGGTAGATGTTTTGGGTATTGCATTGCTAAAGCAAATCGCTAGGAAGTTAGGGAGGACAAACCTAGAGGCAAAGCTAGGTAAGCATTTGCTGTTGACAGATGGATTTACCCTGATTGAGATTTTAGTCGTTATTGCAATTATTGGGATTTTGAGCGCGATCGCAGCTCCGGGGTGGTTGGGATTTATCAATAGACAAAAGTTAAGTGCCGTTCAAAATCGTACGTTTACGGCTTTTCGCACCGCTCAAAGTAATGCCAAGCGCGATAAACTCGTATGGCAAACCAGCCTCCGCAATGCCTTTGATGGTACGCTCCAATTAGCTATTCATAGACCTCTATCCAATACTCCCTCTGCTTCTGATATCAATGGATTACCCTGGATTGTCTTAGAAAATAGCGTTTCCATTAGAACATCCAATACTTGTCCCGCATCGCCTGTCCCTAAAAGCTGCACGACTATGCTGACTAAAACGGTAGCAGGTGCAGGGACGATCTACACGGTTCAGTTTGATAAAGATGGATTTCCCGAACGCGGTCTTAACGATCAACGCCGCGTGACTTTCGCCCTCAATGGCACTGAAAACGAACCAAATAGCCCCCGCGTGTGCGTTGTGGTATCGACTCTATTGGGTGCCATGCGAACTGGAGAGGGACAGGGCTGCGATCGCACTTAATTATAGCTATAGCCAACAGGCTGAGGACGGGGTGCAGGGGTTCCACCCCTGCGTGGGGGCGCAGCCCCCACACCCCCTGTCCTAACAGATCTGTCTATGGCTATAATTTCTCAAAGTCGTTACATAATAGTTGTTATAGCGCTTGTCAGATCGGAAAGAGTAGGGGGTTTGGGGGCGTTGCCCCCAAGAAGGGGGTTCTACCCCTTCACCCCAAAAATAAAACCTGTTCTCAAGTGAAAACCGCTATAAGGCACATATTTGCTTCGCGCTAGCTAGCGTCTGACCTATGATTGCTATAACTGCTAAAAAAATTACTTTTGCCGAATATTTAACCTACGATGATGGTACAGACAACCGTTATGAATTCGTGGACGGGGAACTCGTACTGATGCCCCCGCCCACTGGAAAACATGAGGACATCGTTCATTTTGTATTTTTAGCTTTTTATCAGGAGATCTTGCGGCTGGGGTTAGATTTAGTTCCCAAAGTCGGAAATACAGGTGTTCGCACTACTTCTAAGCGATCGAGATTTCCTGACGTTGTGGTCATAACTAAAGAGCAAAACCAGTCAATTCGTGATGTATCTTCCGTACTGGAGTCAGCTCCATTATTAGTTGTAGAGGTAGTTAGCTCGGGTAATCCCGAAAATGACTATCGCTATAAACGCTCGGAATATGCCGCTCTTGGCATTCAAGAATATTGGATTGTGGATGTTTTTCAACACAAAGTTTCTATCCTGTCTCTGGTGGATGGCTTCTATGAGGTTGCTGAATTTTTTGGCAGCGATCGCATTGTCTCGCAAGTCTTTCCAGAACTTACTCTAACTGCGATGCAGGTTCTAGAAGCAGGAATCCAGGCTAATGGCTATTAACATCCCCTTCACCATCAGCCACCGAAAAGCTGACGGCTGACGGTGGAGTGCTTGTTTAACCTTATGATTCGATCGCAGCAGTTTACAGCATAAATGCATGGGTGTAGTTAACCGAAATAACCTGTGGGCGACAATTGTCGCGGAAGAGTTGTATCGCTCTGGAGTACGTACGATCTGCGCCTCACCTGGTTCGCGCTCTGCCCCGTTAATTACTGCCTTTGCGGCGCACCCTCACCTTGAAGTGCTCGTGCATATTGACGAGCGTTCCGGCAGTTTTTTCGCCCTCGGTCACGCCAAACAAAATGCGGTGCCTGTAGCGTTACTATGTACCTCCGGCACTGCGGCGGCAAATTATTACCCCGCTGCGATCGAAGCATTTTATAGTGGAATTCCCTTAGTGATTCTCACCGCCGATCGCCCACCTGCCTTGAGAAGTTGTGGTGCGGGTCAAACCATCGACCAGATCGAGCTTTATGGCAACTACACCCGCTTCTTTTTTGAGGTTGGCGTACCGGGGGTGTCGGAGTTTCAACTGCGACATTTGCGATCGCTCGTCAGCCATGCCGTCGCGGTAGCAATTGGTGCGACCAAATTACCTGCGGGGCCAGTCCATCTAAATTTTGCCTTTGCCGATCCGCTCGCCCCCATACCCTTACCAAATGACGTGCCCGCAGATCTAGCAATATCCAGTCCTTTAGCCTGGTATGGCAGGGATGCACGTACAGATTCAGGCGCGTACAATCGCGTAATTTCTGGTAAGACCGTGCTGGGGACAGAGGAGATCGCCGCCATTGCCGCTCGAATCACGAATAATCCCAAGGGTGTAATTGTAGTGGGAGTTTACGATGCTCCGTCAGGTTTTAACGATGCCGTAAAAAGATTGGCTGAAGTGACTGGCTATCCCCTACTGGTAGAGGCGACTGGATGCGATCGCCGTGGAGCGATCGGCAGGTATGACAGTTTTCTGCGATCGCGAAAATTTGCCAGTCAATACGCTCCTGAATTGATAATTCGCTTCGGTGCGATGCCAACTTCTAAAGCCTATTTGCTGTGGTTGGAACAGCATATTCAATGCCATCAAATCATAGTGGGTAATGGCGACAATACCGATCCTACACATGGCTTAGTGCAGTTCGTTCATGCCGATACTACGATTTTTTGCGAACAGGTTTCCGACTACCTGAACTTGCATGCATTGCCAGGTTGGCAAGATAAGCAGTGGCGATCTGTCTTTGAGCAGGCGGAAGCGATCGCTGCCGATGCGATCGATCTTTTTTTGGCATCTGTGGATGTTTTATTTGAGGGCAAGGTATACGCCGAGTTGGCAAAATGGCTGCCCGATGATGTTTGTATTTACATTGGCAGCAGTATGCCTATTCGCGATCTCGATACTTTTTTACAGCCCCAACAACGCTTGTCCGTTCTGGCAAATCGCGGGGCGAACGGCATAGATGGTACGGTTTCCAGTGCTTTGGGTGCAGCATGGCGACACGCACAACCTGCGATCTTAATCTGCGGCGATCTAGCGTTTTATCACGACCTCAATGGTTTGATGGCGACAAAGCAATTCCAGATTAACTTGACGATTATTCTGATCGATAACAATGGCGGCGGCATTTTTGAACTGTTACCGATCTCTAATTTCGAGCCGCCGTTCGAGCAATACTTTGCAACACCGCATGGTCTGGATTTTGCCCCTATCGTCACTGCCTATGGCTGCGGATATACGCTAGTTGAGGATTGGCAGCATTTTAAGCAGTTGGTATTGAGATCTCTAACTCAAACTGGTACCCAAGTAATTGAAATTAAAAGCGATCGCAAGCGAGATAAACAACTGCGCCAGGAACTCTGGCAAAGTGCGATCGCTCAGATCGACAAACATTTGATTTGATTATCGTATGCATAGATAAAATCTAATGCATTGAGATTCTTGCATATCGTAAATTTGCACATCCCGATCGCTTCTCTTTGTATTTCGCAAATATATCTATCTTAAGTAGTAGATTCGATCGGGAAAATAGTTACTAAAAATAAGTCTTTAGATAGATTTAGAGCGATAAAATGCCAGATCGCAACTTATTTACAAGTAGTAATACTTGATGAATTTAATTATTTATAGTTCCTGAAATAGTCTATAAATTTACAGCAATACACTGCCATTCAGCCTCTATAGCAACTAGATAGGGCAATTCACAATCGTTTTTTATGCTTTTTATTAAGCCAAGATCGAGGGACAGGAAAAACTTAACTAATTTTATCAACTATTACAAATACACGGTGAGATCGTTAACTGGCAAGCATTTGCGCGGCCAGCATTTCTTGTGCTTAGATCGCTATTTGCCCATATCTATACCAGGGTTGAGTTGACAAAACTATAAACAAATGATTAAAGTTCTTCACAGGCGCTTAATTGATTAGTGAATAAGTGACTGAGTCACTTTAGTGTTTATTACGCTCATTATGTTAATTAATTCTGAGTCTAACCTTACCAACTACCTTAACTAACAATTCAGGGAGGTTTGTATGTGGATTGCCCAGATCGAGTCCTTGTGGGAAAGAGTCCCGCCATCAACCTATGACATCAGATCTACAAAAAATTCTGCCATAGGTGTTATCCAAAAAAGATTTATTAGCTTTATTAGCTGAAATCGAGCTGAGATTGCCAATAAGTATCCGATGCCTTTGGTGATTCTATATAGTCCGGATAACTTGGAATCAGTTCGTTCTTGACTTTCGATCGCTCGGTTTCTCTGACTGCGCGGGCAGTCATAACAGTTCGTAACAAGCAATATTGCTACAGCGGTATTGCGATCGCTTTGGATATCCTTATTACTCTTGCCTAAGAGTTCTTCAAGAGGCATCCTTAGCTCCAACAGGAAGGCGCAATCGCCTTCGCTAGCTCCATCACACAATTAATTATATTTGAGGTTATAGGGTATGTTGAATTTAAACAGGCAGCCCATTGCGCTAATTTCCGACCATGCCGATCCTGCTGCCAATATTGGTGCAGAAGAAGCAGGTGGACAAAACGTCTACGTGCGCCAAGTTGGCGAGAAACTGGCAGCTTTGGGCTGGCAAGTGGATATGTTTACACGCAAATCTAATCCCGAAGATGCGGATATCGTCGAACATGCACCCCACTGCCGCACGATTAGATTGAAAGCTGGCCCCTTAGAATTTATCCCTAGAGATAAGTTGTTCGATTACATGCCTGAGTTCGTGCAATCTTTTCGAGCTTGGCAAGCAAAGCAATCGATTAACTATCCTCTCGTTCATACTAACTACTGGTTATCGGCATGGATAGGCTTAGAACTGCGCAAGCACAGCCAGATACAACTAGTGCATACTTATCACTCGCTTGGAGCCGTAAAGTATCGCTCTGTGAACGATCTGCCCGCGATCGCAGATGTTCGCCTCAGCGTAGAAAAGCAGATTCTCGAACAGGCAGATTGTGTCGTGGCAACCAGCCCGCAGGAGCACGAAAACATGCGCGATCTGGTCTCGACATTGGGCAATATCGAGGTCATCCCTTGCGGTACCGATACCAGTAACTTCTATTTGATGCCAAAGTCTGAAGCTCGCGATCGCTTAGGTTTCGATCCACATGACAAGATCGTTCTCTATGTCGGTAGATTCGATCCTCGTAAGGGAATTGAAACTGCTGTAAGAGCGTTTGCCAAAATGCAACCCGAGCTTGATGCATTCAGATCTGAGAAGTTCAAGCTGGTTATCGTAGGCGGAAGTTCCCACGATCGCACCGATGGCATAGAGAGAGCTAGAATCGAGCAAATCGTGCGGGAAGAAGGCATATCAGAGCAGGTTGTATTTGCCGGTCAAATCGGTCACGATCTCCTACCTCTCTACTACTCTGCTGCCGATGCCTGTGTAATTCCCAGCCATTACGAGCCGTTTGGTTTAGTGGCGATCGAGGCGATGGCATGCGGTACTCCTGTGGTAGCTTCTAACGTCGGAGGGCTAAAGTTTACGGTGTTACCTGAAGAAACTGGCTTACTGGTGCCGCCGAAGGATGTAGCAGGGTTTGCTCGTGCAATCCAAAGGATTTTGGGTGATGAGGTATGGGCAAGAAAGCTGAGAAGACAAGCTTCTGCTAACGTCAGCCAGCGATTTAGTTGGAACGGTGTCGGCATTCAGCTTAGCAACCTGTATCGCCGCATGTTGGCGCAGTCGATCGCGCTAGAGCCTGTAAGTGCAAAGCTGTCCGGCCTCAGAGAAACCCCTGTCGTACCTTTAAAAGGCAAGACCGTGCGGACAAAGCTATCTGGTGCGGTTTAGCTGGCTAAGCTTTGGGGTATATTGTTTAGGAATGTACTACATGTCCTGAATCCTAAAAATCTAGATGAAGCCGACCGTCAGTCTGCTCAGTACGCATAGCTATGCAATTGATTCCCTCGCGATCGCTCTAGAAAAGTTACTGGAGCCTTGCGGGGGAATCGGTACTATGGTTAAACCCGGCGATCGCGTTTTGCTGAAGCCCAACCTGCTCACGGGCGCTCGCCCCACCAAAGAATGCGTGACTCGCCCCGAACTCATCTATTGCGTGGCAAAGATGGTGCAGGCAGCAGGCGGCAAGCCCTTTTTAGGCGACAGTCCGGCGTTTGGTAGTGCGATGGGGGTGGCACGGGCAAATGGCCTAGCAGAAATGGCAGCGGAGCTAAATTTGCCGATCGTAGAATTTCACGGACATCGCTATGAAACTGGCGGTGAATTGCAGCATCTCCGCCTCAGTAAGGAGGCAATGGGCGCTGACGTGGTAATTAATTTACCGAAGCTCAAATCCCACATGCAGCTTACTTTGACTATGGGGGTGAAAAACCTCTTCGGTTGCGTGCCTGGCAAGATGAAAGCCTGGTGGCACATGGAAGCAGGTAAAGACGTGCATAAGTTTGCCAATATGCTGATCGAAACCGCCCAGGCGATCGCGCCGCAACTCACGATTATCGACGGCATCATCGGTCACGAAGGCAACGGGCCTAGCGCTGGCGAACCGAGAGACCTGGGCGTATTGGGGGCAGCAACAGATGTTTTCGCCCTGGATCGGGCGATCGCCGCCATCCTGTGTGTCGATCCCGATCGAGTACCGACCATAGCCGCAGCCATCCGCATGGGTTTGTGTAGCGAACGCATTGAGGAGCTCGAGGTCGTAGGCGCAACGATCGAGCAATTGCGCGTTCCTGACTGGAAATTGCCAACGGAGATTATACCAATCGATTTTGGCTTACCTCGGATAATGCGATCGACCTTTAAGCATCTTTACATCAAATTTATTAAAGAGCCAATCAGTGCCTACGCCCGAACCTAGCTCCAAGCAACTTCCCACTTTATTAGTTGTAGAAGATGCCCCAGATAACCTGGCATTGATCGAGCAGATCTTTGACGGTTCAGATTACATCATTCAGTCGGCACACGATGGTATGGCTGCGATGGCGTGGTTAGAACAAAACATGCCAGACTTGATCCTGCTCGATCTGTCGTTACCAGCGATGGATGGTTGGGAAGTTGCCCGCCGCCTCAAAGCCGACGATCGCACGAAAGATATTCCCATTGTGGCAATTACTGCAAATGCGATGTTGGGCGATAAAGAAGCGGCGATCGCGGCAGGCTGCGACGACTATTTACCCAAACCCCTGGATATCGAGCAACTAGAAAATCGCGTCACGTATTGGCTGAGTAGATCGAGCGATCTAAACAAAGCTCGTTGACTCGTAGAAAATAGGCATTTGCCTTCACCCTTCCTGTATCCTCGTCAATCCATTGTTTCCGTAATAGTGCTCGATAAGCGGTGGCATTATCTGGTAGAGGGGCGAACTGGCTCATACTTGATTCAACCATTCCAACCACTGCAAGAGAATAGAGCTTGTCACTTCTCGTTCTATTGCATAATTGTTGCCTAACTCGTGATAAAGATAGGCTTGCTGGTCGGCGCGAGCAGGACAAATCAACCTGACTTCGCATTCTGGTTCTAACCTGCTCCATATCAGGCGAATGCTGCCTTGCTCATCTGTAGAAACCGATGCTTTGGGGAAGCGATCGCCCATTGCATCATAAGCCTCTACCACAAATCGCATTGCTAGCTTAAACGCAGCTTGACTTGGTTGTAGAATGCCATACTCATCTACCTCATCCTCTTCTAAGAGAGCGACGAGGCGTTTCAACGTCACTGTAATTGAACTACTGGATGGTTTTGTCGATTGAGCAATTGTCATATATAGCTATAGTCAACAGGCTTAGGACGGGGTGCAGGGGTTTCACCCCTGCGTGGGGGCGCAGCCCCCACACCCCCTGTCCTAACAGATCTGTCTATAGCTATAACATTAAGCCACATTGCAAATGGTATTTCACTTACTCATTTTCTAACTCTAAACATGCCAAAAGCGGATGTGTAGCCGTGCAAAAAGGTCGTACCGCCTACCGGCCCAATTTCTCCGCTACAGAAAAACCCGCCTACCGGGATGTTACCCATATATTTGCCGAATAGGGCGGAGTCAAAATTAGGCTTGCCATATAGCCGTTCTCCCCTCCCCAAGCAGGAAAACATCACAGCCGCACTGGGTGGGTTGGCACCAACCTGATTGTGGTAGCGGGTCAGTGCCTCTTCTAGATCTTCTTCGGAAGCTTTTGCATCCCGCAAATGCAACTGGATTCTCTGCCCGGGACGCATGCGATCGCCAACCGCAATCGCCCCAGTTTTAGGATCGACACCAATAATATTGCGAATGAGGAAGTCGCCTTGCTCGGGCATAAGTTTAAATTCATTCATCACCACGCCAATAAATAGCGAGTGCTGCGCCAGATCGCGATCGCTTGGGCTAAGCTCGCTAACCACATCTTGCAGTACTTCTAAGGGCGATTTATCGTCGAGTGCCAAAATAATATTGCGATCGCAGTCCGATACTTGTAAAGTCTGTCCGATAGGGCGGCATCCCTGCGCCACTACGGCATCAATTGTAATATCACCTTGTAAAGCTACCCCCACCAGACCTTGCCGATGCAACTTATAGTTGCCATTGCGATCGCTGCAAAACAGGGCATTGGCACCAAGACCGCCGCTGCTACCCAATCCCCCCACCTTGACGGCGCTAGGGTAGGCAAAATCAAGACCGCGCAAGAAATCAGTAATGGGGAAAGAGAAAGGATCGCCGAGGATCACAAAGCTAGGCTGTTCTCTCGGATCAGCACCGATTAGTGCTTGCCACGTATCCGGTGGGCTGTCTAGATCCGGTAATTCTTCCTCAACAATATGAAATGTCTCGATCTCCACATTTGGCAGGCTGGCGACCAGTAGTGACAGGGCTGGGAGCTGTTCCAGTTCCTGACCGTCGCCAACAATGCCGCCCCCCGAACAACCAACCAGATGCTTAATGTTAATTTTTTCTGCAACTAAAGGCAGCAAGCGGGGATATTCACTGGTAAAGGTATTAGAGACAAACAGAATACCCAAGTCCGGCGATCGCCCCTCTAAGCCACTCAGAACCTGCTGAGTAACCTCCTGTACGGCAGCTTCTAGAGATACTCTTGTAGATAGGCTACCAACCCATTTCATATACCCGTCCTTGCCAATTCTGCTAAAGTCAAACTGTGTTGTAAAGATTCGATAAGTCGCTGTGTAGCGAAGTCCTGTATCTTAAAAGAATATATAAGACCGACTCAAAAAACAAAAAATTAAGGGAGCAATTTTTATGCAAGATGCCGTAACATCTCTGATTGGCAACTACGATGCTATAGGCCGTTATTTTGACCGCAATGCGCTCGATCGCCTGCAATCCTATTTTGGCACTGGTGCTGCCCGTTTAAAAGCTGCATCGGTAATTACAGCTAATGCTTCTTCTATTGTGCGCCAAGCTGCCTCAAAGCTATTTGAGATCGTGCCAGATCTAATTGCTGCGGGGGGCAATGCTTATACAACTCGCCGCTATGCTGCTTGCTTGCGGGATATGGACTACTACCTACGCTATGCCAGCTATGCCTTAGTCGCTGGTAGTAATGACGTACTCGATGAAAGAGTTTTACAAGGATTGCGGGATACCTATAGTGCCTTAGGGGTGCCAATTGGTCCTACGGTGCGGAGCATTCAAATTATGAAAGATTTGGCGATGGAGTTAGCTGGTGAAAATGCGGATTGGTTGGCCGAACCATTTGACTACATGAGCCGCGAGCTAAGCGAAAAGAATGTTTAGGCCATAGCTATAGCTATAAGAATGCTGCTGTTTTTATAATTCTTTACAATGTATCTGGGGTAAGTGTTGCACTTGCCCCATGTTTGTACGTGCATTTTCAGGTTTAATATAGCCATAGATAGATCTGTTAGGACAGGGGGGTGTGGGGGCTGCGCCCCCACGCAGGGGAGGCAGGGCGGTCTTGGGGGTTCCCCGCTAGAGCCACTGCCGTGTAGAACCCCTGCACCCCGTCCTAAGCCTGTTGGCTATAGCTATAGATGCAATAAATGCAATAAATGCGCTAATTTCCGCTAATATTCAAAGCAAATTGCTGAGATTGCTGAGAGGCAGTAATTATGAGACAGACTAAACCTAAATTTCCTGGTATGTCTGTACTAACCCTTTTAGTTGGCTATGGTACGTTCGGGTGGCTCTTGGCCATCTATGGTGCCGATTGGCGCGTTTGGACAATTACTGGCGCGATCGCGTTTGGCATTGAGTGGTTTTTAGCATTGGTATGGGCTGTAGCAGCGATTTTGCTCATCTTTGCGGCTAAACCTCATGCCTTAGCCTTAGCGATCGGCATTAGCTTGATCTGGGCTTTACTAATGTATGTCGCCAGAATTGAAGTGCGAGCTTTTAGTAACAATAAAATCGAGAGTTTCTTTACCTTGGCACTAATTGCCGGTCTGGGTATGGCTCTGGGTTGGTTTACCGACAACACGTTTTTCCCCAGCATTGGCAAGGCGATCTTGAAAGTAGGGCAATAATTGTAGCGACTTCTGCATATTTCGATTTCTGGTTCTTTGTTTCGTTAGAGCACCCTTAAAGAAGTTTTAGAGGTTTTTATGATCGACCTCATTGAGTCTATTGTCAGTAGCAATGAGAAAAAAGATTTTCAACAATTTTTGCACCAGCTCAGACAACAGGAAAAACGCTACTGGCTGCGAAATGACATCTTGACAGCGTTTAACGAGTATTGCAGCCGTCTGGACAAGCCCGAACCGTTTTGCCGATCGTCTAATTTAGGACAACTGATCTATTACACCCAGGAAATTATCCTGGAGAGCGAGTGTTTTTGTTTGGTAGTGCGACCCAAGATTGCAACCCAGCAGACTTTTCGCCTGACGGACGATCTGGCCTACGAGCCAATGACCGTCCAGGAGTTATTAGATTTGCGCGATCGCCTGGTCAACTGCTACCACCCTGAAGAGGGAGACCTGCTGGAATTAGACTTCCAGCCCTTTTACGACTACAGTCCCGTAATTCGAGATCCCAAAAACATTGGCAAGGGCGTGCAGTTCCTCAACCGCTACCTCTCTAGCAAGCTTTTTCAGGCCGAGCAATCAGGCGAGAAATGGCTGGAGGCAGCCTTTAAGTTCCTGAGCCTGCATCATTACAATGGCTTCCAATTGTTGATTAACGATCGCATTCGCAACCAACGGCAGCTATCCGATCGCGTCAAGGCAGCTCTGGCTTTTATGGAGCGCTACCCGGATGCGGAACCCTGCGCCAACTTTCGCTTTGAGCTGCAGGTGATGGGATTCGAGGCCGGTTGGGGCAATACAGCGGGGCGGGTCAGAGAAACCCTGGAACTGCTCGATGCCCTGATCGACTCTCCTGACAATCAAACCCTCGAAACATTTCTCTCTCGCATTCCCATGCTCTTCCGCATCGTTTTAGTATCCGTTCACGGCTGGTTCGGTCAGCAGGGCGTGTTAGGAAGGCCGGATACGGGTGGGCAGGTGGTTTACGTTTTAGACCAGGCGAGGAGTTTGGAGAAGCAATTACAGGAAGACATGGTTCTAGCGGGTCTGGAAGGCTTGGGCATCGAACCCAAGATCGTTATCCTCACGCGACTCATTCCCAACAGCGACGGCACTCGCTGCAACGAGCGGTTAGAGAAAGTCTATGGAACCGATAACGTCTGGATTTTACGCATTCCCTTTCGCGAATTCAATCCCAACGTCACTCAGAACTGGATATCTCGCTTCGAAATTTGGCCTTACCTGGAGACATTCGCCCTCGATGCGGAAAGAGAATTGCTAGCCGAACTTCGCGGGCGACCGGATTTAATTGTAGGCAACTATTCTGATGGCAACTTAGTAGCGTTCCTGTTAGCTCGGAAGTTGAAAGTAACTCAGTGCAACATCGCCCACGCTCTAGAAAAATCCAAATATCTGTTCAGCAACCTTTACTGGCAAGATATGGAGGAAGATTATCGCTTCTCCCTTCAGTTTACGGCGGATTTAATCGCTATGAATGCCGCTAACTTCATCATCAGCAGCACGTACCAGGAAATTGTGGGAACTCCAGACAGTGTCGGACAGTACGAATCCTATAAGTGTTTCACTATGCCGGAACTGTACCATGTAGTGAGTGGAATCGAACTATTCAGCCCCAAGTTCAACGTCGTCCCGCCGGGGGTCAACGAGAACTTCTTCTTCCCCTATACCAACACTCAAGACCGACTCCTGGGAGAACGGGAGCGCCTGGAAGATTTGCTATTTACCCTCGAAGATCCGGATCGCGCGATCGGCAAACTTGAAGATCCCAACAAACGCCCGATCTTCTCCTTAGCCAGGCTGGATCGGATTAAGAACCTCACGGGGCTGGCAGAATGTTTTGGCAAGAGCGAGGCACTTCAGGCAACCTGCAACTTAATCCTGGTGGCGGGCAAGCTGCGAGTCGAGGACAGTAACGATCGCGAGGAGATCGGCGAAATTGAGAAGCTCTATCACATCATCGATTGCTACAACCTCCACGGTAAAATTCGCTGGTTGGGGGTGATGCTGCCCAAAGCTGACGCTGGCGAGATTTACCGCATTATTGCCGATCGCGGGGGTATATTCGTCCAACCTGCTTTGTTTGAGGCTTTTGGCTTGACCGTCCTGGAGGCGATGATTACGGGACTGCCGATGTTTGCTACCGAGTTTGGCGGCCCGAAGGAAATCATTCAAAACCGAGTCAATGGTTTCCTGATCAACCCCACCCATCCAGAAGAAATGGCGGAAACTATCATCGATTTTCTATCCAAGTGCGATCGCCATCCCGATTACTGGCAGGAAATCTCTCGGAGAGCGATCGAGCGCGTCTACAGCCACTACACGTGGAAAATCCATACTACTAGCTTGCTATCCCTGGCTCGGATTTACGGCTTCTGGAATTATACTTCCAAAGAAAATCGAGAGGAGTTGCTGCGCTATACCGAAACGCTGTTTTATCTTCTGTTTAAACCAAGAGCGCAATCCCTCCTGGAACAACACATGCAAAGATAAAAGCAACCTCATAACCTCATAATTGCAGTAGGGTGGGCAATGCCCACCCTACCAAGCTTCTTTAGTCAACCTGCAAGCTCAGCTTATGCCTCTACAGGTTCCTCTAAAGAAAGTTCAGTGGCGATCGTCACGGTCATGCTGGCAGGAGGAGTATTCATCTGTTCTCTGTACTTGGCAGCCATTTCTTCGGCACCAGCATAGACAATCTGAGGATCTCTGACCATATCACCTGCCTCGGCTTCCAGTTGCTTGGTCGATAGCGAGATGCGTCCGCGCTCTGCATCGAGGTCGATAATCATGACCTTGACTTCGTCGTTGACGTTGAATACGTTATGCGGCGTATCGATGTGATCGTGAGAGATTTCGGAGATGTGCAACAGGCCGCTGACCCCACCAATATCGATAAAGGCACCGTAGGGCTTGATACCGCGCACAACGCCGACTACAACTTCGCCAACTTCAAGCTTGTTCATCTTGCGCTCTACAAGGGCGCGGCGGTGGCTGAGAACGAGGCGGTTGCGGTCTTCATCCACTTCTAGGAATTTTAAGGGTAACTCTTCGCCAACTAATTCTTCCTTGACCTTGCGGGTACTGATGTGGGAACCAGGAATAAACCCGCGCAGACCCTCAATTCTGACCAGGGCACCACCACGGTTGGTGGCGAAAATTAAGGAACGGACGGTAGCATCTTCCTGTTGGAGTTGGCGCACTCTTTCCCAGGCACGCATGTATTCGATGCGGCGAATGGACAGCGTCAGTTGTCCTTCTTCGTTTTCATCGGTGAGAATGAAAAATTCGCGGGTGTCGTTGTTTTGCAATACTTCTTCGGGCTGGTCGATGCGGTTGATCGACATTTCCTGGATGGGGATATAGGCAGCAGTTTTTGCGCCGATATCAATTAGAGCACCTCTGGGTTCAAGACTAAAAACTGTGCCTGCTACAATGTCGCCGGGGCTGAAATGGTAGTCGTATTTGTCTAGTAAGGCAGCAAAATCTTCGTGTGTAAAGCTGACATTGGCAGTAGTTTTTGTCTTATTAACCATACTAAAGTTTTCCTAAATTATTCATCCTGTGTAAATGTGCTCCTCCAAAAATGTAATAGCAACTACATGGGCAGCGCGGTTTACATCCAACGTCGTACCTTGGTTACATCTGGGTTCCAGGTTAAACATAGATAGACATAGGTTTTTAATCTTAACATAAATTTAGCGTGTCGACATGCGTATTTCTGATATTTGCCGCGATCGCCAGCCAGTCACGATGCTATTCTAGAAACTTAAAGTTTTTCTAGCCTCGCCATAAAAAAGCCATCCATATCGTGGTGGTGCGGTATGACTTCAATCCATTGCGATGGCGTAAGAAATTGGGCGGCGGGATGCGTGGGGGCAACTTCCCCCAACTGCCAGTCGGAACGACCTGCTAAAAATTGCTGAATTACCAATTCATTCTCAACTGGGTGCAGCGTACAGGTGGAGTAGACAATACTGCCGCTTGGCTTCACCCATTTCGAAGCTCGCTCCAGCAATTCTATTTGGATTTGATGAAGCTTGTCTGGTTCATTGGGAGTTTGTCGCCAGCGAGCATCGGCGTGGCGGTGCAGCGTGCCCAAGCCCGAACAGGGTACGTCAAGCAATACCCGATCGCTTGAATTCTCAAAATCGGTAAACTTGCGGCTGTCTCCGTCACGGATTTTGATGTTGGTTAACCCCAGGCGATCGCAGTTTTGTTGCAGTTTTTGCAGGCGTTGGGCGGAGCGATCGCACGCCCAGATCTTCCCTTCATTGCCCATCAGTTCGGCAATGTGGGTCGTTTTACCACCGGGGGCGGCACAGGCATCGATTATGACCTCATGGGGCTGTGGATCGAGTAGCAGGGCAGCAAGTTGAGCGCTGGCATCCTGCACCGACCACCATCCTTCGTTATAGCCAGGTAGATCGGCGATCGCACCCGCACCTTGAGGCAAGCGCAAGGCATAGGGTATATGAGGCAGGGGTATAGCCGTTATGCCTGCTTTGGCAAATGCAGATAAGACTGTTTCTGGATGCGATCGCAGGCGGTTAACGCGCAGATCGATATGGGGCGATCGGTTGAACCATTGGCATAATTTCTCGGTTTCATCTGCGCCAAATTTGTCCTGCCATAGCTGTATTAGCCAATCAGGGAAACTATGTTTAATCCCCAACCCTTTATCTTCGAGATATGACCATAGGGTATCGTTTTGTTTGGCTGTGGAGATCGCTCGCAATACTGCATTCACCAAGCCAGCCAGCCCCGCGAGCTTGTTATGCTTGGCCAAGTCTACGCTGGTATTAACGGCGGCAGAAGGTGGAATCAGATCGAGAAAACAAATCTGATAGATGCCCAGTTGCAAAATTAACCGCAAATCTGGAGGCTGTTTGTGGGCGGGCTGACGGGCAAAGCGATCGATCAGGGCATCGAGCGTGCGTTGACGGCGGGTAACCCCGTAGACTAACTCGGTGGTGAGGTGGCGATCTCGTGGTGTCAGGTCTTGAGATTGACTGTGGGACTGGGATGGATTGTGCGATCGGCTCAAAACGCGATCGAGGGCAACGTCAGCATAAGCCCCCCGCTGGCTAATCGAACGGAGGGCTTCAAAAGCTAATTGTCTAGGACGAGACGACATTAGCGGTTTTCACGTAACAGCAAGAGCTGGACTAATTGCAAGACCGCATACAATGCCGTAGCGACATAGGTAAAAGCGGCGGCGTTAAGCACTGCACGGGCTGCCTGATTTTCTTTACCCTGGAGGATGCCATACTCATCGATCAGTTTCAAGGCGCGGCTAGAGGCATCGAACTCTACTGGTAGCGTGACTACATGGAACAGAATCACCGCCGTGAACAGGGCAATACCGATGTTGATAAAAATTCCACCCGCTGCACCGAGGAAGAAACCAACCAATACCAGCATTGGCCCGAGATTAGAGCCGATATTAGCAGCAGGCACGAGGGCGGCACGCAAGTTCATAGGTTTGTAGCCCTGGACATCTTGCAGGACGTGCCCGCATTCGTGGGCTGCCACGGCGGCGGCGGCAAGGGAGTCGGATGCGAAAATACCTTCAGACAGGCGAACAGCTTTAGCACCTGGATCGTAGTGATCGGTGAGTTCGCCCTGTACTGGTTCCACGGTGACATTGTGAACGCCCATGCGTCGCAGGATTGTTTTTGCCACTTCGGCACCAGTCATGCCCATACTGGAACGGACATCGGCATATTTACGATAGGTACCCTGAACCCGGCTTTGTGCCCAAAACATGAGCAGCATACCTGGAATCAAAATCAGATAGGACGGGTGAAATATCATATGTTCCCTCTTGCAACCTGTAATCTTAAAGAGTCGCTAAAAGCTCTGTTATTCAACGATTTGGCAGACGCGATCGCATTGACTTTAACAAAGACATTTTAACATCGACAACTCTTACGGTTGGGGGTAGCGATCGCCGTATTGAGGTGTGGTTAACCAACCAAAGCGCCGATCGAATGGCCAAAATCTGAGGCAGGCACGACCGATGATATTTTGCTTGGGCAGAAATCCCCAAACATGGGAGTCATTGCTAAAGTTACGGTTATCTCCCATGACCCAATATGCATTAGGCGGGACGGTCAAAGCTTGAATGTCGTACTTCGGGACAGCGGCGATATATGCTTCTGTTAGCGGACGATCGTTAACAAATACTTTCCCAGATTCTATCCTGATGCGATCGCCAGGTAACCCAATTATGCGTTTGATAAAGGGCTGGCTAGTATCGTCAATTGCTGGCGATTGGGGAGGGTAGAAAACGACAATCTCTCCCCTTTGAGGTTGGTTAAATAGGTAGGAGACTTTATCGACAATGATGCGATCGTTAACGAGCAGGCTCGGTATCATCGAGCCGGAGGGGATGTAGCGCGGCTCGGCAACGAAAATTCGTAAAATGAAGGCGATCGCCAGGGCAATGACAATGACCTGAATATTGTCCCGCTGACTATGCCACCAAGAAGTTGGTTTTTCAGCTTTGTCTTTTTCTAGTTTTTGTTCTGCAGTCATGTGGGGAAGAAAAGTGAATGCTTTAATACTGTGGTGTTATTAGTTCACCGGTGCGCCGATCGAAGGGCCAGTAACGCAAGTAGGCACGTCCAACAATATTTTCCTGCGGCAAAAAGCCCCAGACATGAGAGTCCTGGCTGTTGTTCCGATTATCTCCCATTACCCAATACTTACCAGGGGGCACTGTGAAGCTAGGAAGGTTGCCATCCTGGATGATGGTGCTGGGTTGAAAGCAGTTAGGGCATTGAACGGGTTCTTGGGCGGGCAAATCGTATTGAGGTGGTTGAGCAATGTACGGCTCGTTTAGGGCTTGACTATTCACGTAAACCTTACCGTTTTGAATGGAAATGCGATCGCCCGGCAAACCTATTACTCTTTTGATATAAACCTTTGAGGTATCTTCTACAGCGGGATTGGGCGGTGGATTAAACACAACGATTTCACCCCTCGCAGGTTTGCGGAAGTAGTAGGATAACTTTTCAATGATCAGGCGATCGTCAATCTGTAACGTTGGCTCCATCGAACTGGAAGGAATGTAGCGCGGCTCCGCTACCAGCCATCGCACACCCACAGCCAGTAAGACTGCTACACCTACGGTCGGGAGATTGTCTACAATCAGCTCTTTAAGCCGATCGCCCGTTGATTTGGGTACGCTGTTCTCGTCTGAGAGCCGATCGGAGGGTTGCTTAGAGGACATAAATTAATTTAGGCATTGCATGACATTTTAACTTTCGCGATCTCTAACATTATCAACGGTTATCTCTAACCCTGTTGCTTATCTCGATACCGCTCCCGGTACTGATATCGATTTCTCGCCTTCTAGCTCGAAGGCTTGGTGAACCACTTTCAAGGCAGTCTCGGCGACATTCTGGGCAATTACACAACTAACCTTAATTTCAGAGGTGGCAATCATTTCGATGTTGATGTTTGACTGGGCAAGTGCGTCGAACATCGTAGCTGCTACCCCCGTTGCTTTCATCATACCCGAGCCCACAATACTGACTTTGGCAATTTCGCGATCGGCGATCGCCTCGCCACACCCCAACTCTGACGCAGCTTGTTTGAGATAGGTTTCAGCGATTGCCGCATCACCAATAGGCACGGTAAAGGCTATTTCATTCACGTCCTGACTGGACTGGGACTGGATGATCGTGTCAACGCAAATACGGCGATCGGCCAGGTACTGTAATAGTTTAGCCGCTATGCCAGGTCGATCTGGCACCTGCCGTACTGCCAGACGGGCGCGGTTAATATCCAGGGCTACACCGCGTACAGGTGGTAAATCTGTGGGCTGGCTAGCTCGATCGCCGTGGCGATCGCTGACATCGGGCACGTTAAAAGATGACATCAAAGCCGCAATAGCGCGATCGCTACCAGCTTCATCAATTACACAACTAACTTTAATTTCCGATGTTGAAATCATTTGGATGTTTATACCAGCTTCAGCCAAAGCCGTAAACATCTGTACTGCAATTCCCGGTCTGCCGACAATTCCGACACCCACAATACTGACTTTGGCCACCCGATCGTCCACCACAATTGCCTTTGCACCCAGATCCAGGCTGCGAGTAACTGCTTCCGCCCGCTCTAGTTCCTGTTTTGGTACGGTGAAAGCAATATCGTTCACGTCTTTTGGCTCTTGTACGGCCTGGACGATCAAATCGACGTTGATACCTTGTGCCGCCAAAGCTTGAAATATCTGGGCGGCAATGCCGGGACGATCTGGCACCTGGAGCAGCGCTATTTTGGCTTGATCGCGATCGAGCAATACACCATCGACAAACCGATTTACCTCCAGTGCCATGCGATCGCCATTGCCCAAAGCTGATGAAGTCACGATCGTGCCCGGATCGTCCAGCCAACTAGAGCGGACAGCCATCTTGACCCCAAAATTACGGGCAATTTCCACCGATCGCGGATGCAACACCTTGGCACCCATACTCGCCAGCTCCAGCATTTCATCGCTGGTAATCTCCGCTAGCATCCGAGCCTTGGGCACGATACGCGGGTCTGTGGTCAGAATGCCCGGTACATCGGTATAGATCTCGCACAGGTCGGCTTCGAGGGCGGCGGCGATCGCCACGGCTGAGGTATCCGAGCCGCCACGTCCTAGAGTGGTAATTTCGGAAGTAACCTTTTTGGCAGCCATATCCTTGGCGACACCCTGAAATCCAGCCACCACAACCACCTCGCCCAGATCGAGGTGCTGGCGGATTAGTTCGGTTTCTACAAATAAAATACGAGCGCGGGTGTGACTGTGCTCGGTTACAACTCTAACTTGACTGCCCGTGAAGGATATGGCTGGTTGCCCCATAGATTGCAACGCCATAGTCAGCAGGGAAATGGTCACCTGTTCGCCCGTGGCAAGCAACATATCTAGTTCGCGCGGGTTAGGCGTTAGTGCTGCTGGTTCGACTAGAGGCTGATGCGACCGATCCGGGTCGTTCCGATCCTGGCGATCGCGATCGTCGTCCTGCTCCGGTCGATCTAGCGGTTGCATTACGGCTTTGGCAAGATTAATCAAGCCATCTGTGGTCTTCCCCATCGCCGAGACCACTACCAACACCTGGTGCCCTGCTTCTACGGTGCGCTTAACTCGACTAGCAACCGCCTGTATCCGCTCCGCATCGGCAACGGACGAACCACCATATTTTTGTACTATTAATCCCATTTTTATCGATCGTAAATTTCGCCATCTGTCAATTTTCCATATGCGCTATACGTACGGGCAGGTTTAGCTAGAAGTTCTCGATTTTTACCAGTGACGATCGTACAAAACCTGCCCCTACCCCAATGGATTAACCTTAAACAGGTACTCCCAGCATCTCCTCAACGGCATTGATGATGTCTTGAGGTTGCACGATCGTCAAGTTTTCCAGGGTTGTATTGTAAGGAGTCGGTACGTCTAACGAGGCAAGCCGCTTGACTGGGGCATCAAGCTCGTCGAAGAGGTTATCGTTGATGGAAGCAATGATTTCGGCACCGATGCCACCACAACGCATGTCTTCTTCGACAATAATGACGCGATGGGTCTTGCGCAACGATGTCGCGATCGCTTCCATATCCAATGGCTTCAGCGAAATTAGATCGATAACCTCGGGGTCGTAGCCCTTCTTGGTTAGGGTTTCCACCGCCTTGAGAACGTGATAGCGCATGCGCGAATAGGTCAGGATCGTGACATCTTTACCCGGACGCACGATTTCAGCTTTATCGAGCGGCAGCCAATATTCCTTATCGGGTAAATTTTCTTTGAGGTTGTACAGCAGGACGTGCTCGAAAAATAGAACAGGATTGTCATCGCGGATTGCTGACTTGAGCAAGCCTTTGGCATTGTAGGGCGTAGAGCAGGCCACAATTTTGATCCCGGGCACGGCTTGGAAATATGCCTCCAGGCGCTGGGAGTGTTCCGCACCAAGGTTTTTGCCAACACCACCAGGCCCGCGTACGACAACGGGAATCTTGAAATTGCCGCCGGACGTGTAGCGCAACATTCCGGCGTTGTTAGAAATTTGGTTAAAGGCTAGCAGGAGAAACCCCATATTCATGCCTTCGATCACGGGGCGCAAGCCAGTCATGGCAGAACCGATCGCCATGCCTGTAAAGCTGTTTTCGCAGATCGGCGTATCTAGCAAACGCAGGTCACCATATTTTTTGTAGAGATCTTTAGTAACTTTATACGAGCCACCATAGAAACCCACATCCTCGCCCATTACATAAACTGTGGGGTCGTGTGCCATCTCCTCATCTAATGCTGCTCTGAGGGCGTTAAAAAAGGTAACCTCTGCCATAAATTAAATTTTGAATTTTGTAAATTCCGTTGCTTGCAAATTATATCCCCTATGGGGTATCAGGATTGCTGTGTTAGCTATGGCCCGATGACAGATTGGCGATCGAGCGGGCAAAATAGGTTAATTACGACAAACGCGAGGGTACGCGATCGCTTTGGGTTTTCAGGGGAAAATAACGCGATGTGCAACTTTCCCCCATTGCCCTCACCCTAAACTCCTCTCCCAGAGCGGGAGAGGGACTTTGACCGATTTTGGCTCCCCTTCTCCCAAGATAGGAGAAGGGGCTGGGGGATGAGGGAGTACGTTAGTTGCACATTGCGTAAAGTATTAAAATTAATCCAGACGGGAATTATTTACTGAGCATTACAAGGTCAGTTATGTACAAAACTAAGTTGCAGAAGTCTTGAGGAGCTATAGCGGTTTTCATCTGAAAACGAGAAGGGGGTTTGGGGGCGTTGCCCCCAAGAAGGGGAGGCAGGGCGGTCTTGGGGGTTCCCCGCTAGAGCCACTGCCGTGTTCCACCCCTTCACCCCGTCAATAAAACCTGTTCTCAATTGAAAAACGCTATAGAAGCTTGCTTACATTATCTAGATTAAGTTCTACATTGACAAAACTTAGTTTTGGTGATTTCTATAGCAAAATAAATCAAAACTGCGATTAACGTGCTTAATTTGTAAATCTAAGCACCACATGAGACCAAAGTCAGTTCTTGCCACCAGATAGAGTTAACCATATGGGAAATAGTACACCGCCAGATCGTCAACGCGATAATGACTTTCTCGAAACAGAAGACGAGGATCTAAGCAATATTGATTGGTCAATGCTAACGGATTTGAGTACTAAGATTACTAACTCTAATTTGGATGCAGCGACAGCCAAACAATCACAGTCCAGTGCATCTAGTTCTCCTTTTGATTTACCCGGCTGGGCTGAGGAGGTGGAAGATACTGAGGCATCTTTAGCTGAAATGCTGGGTTTGGAAGGCTTAGATGATAGCACTCTAGAAGATGTCAGTGGCGATCTCGCAGCGGAATTGGGGTTGGAGAACTTCGACGATCGCTTTTCTGCTCGAGAGCGATCGGGCGATAATTTCGATCTCAACCTCGATTTAGATTCCCCTATTAATTTGTCTAGCAATTCGTCAAGTCATGAAAGTGCAGATGCAACGATAATTACTTCTAACCCGGTTAGCTCTAACCCAGCAGTTTCTGACCCGGAAATCTTTAGTAATGACGAGCCTGAGAGCGCTGGCTCGATCGACCCTGTGGATGAACTACTAGCAGAAGCAGCAAATATCTCTGACTTTCCCCTAGACGAAGATGAGAATCTAAACTGGAACATTACCGATCGGGATCTACAAGCTTACACCAATCCAGCCAATATCGGGTACAACACGTATACAACAGATGAATCTGGTTGGGGAGATGACTCAGGGGGCGATCGCGAAGACTACGCTTCCTACGAGTTCGATCCTGATTATGGAACCAATGCCAATGCCTCTGATGAGAAAAGAGCGACAGACGTACCAGATTACTACGCCGATGAAGTCGAGCCAGCATCTCTCGATCGATACGCAACTCCGTTATCAAGTCAAGACCAAAATCTGGATTTCGATCTTGGTAGCTCGGGCGATCCGTTTGCAGAATCACCTCCCATGCCCCAGGATATCCTCGGGATGCAACCAGCAGAAAATATGGCGATCGCGCCTGATAAACCTCAACAAGCTAGTAGATGGGAATTTTCAAGTGCGTCAGATGTAGGGATTGACGAGCTGGATATCGATCGCGAATTTAGCGATCTCGATGCTATGGATGAGAACTTTTCAGATAGTACTAAGATCGAGAACGATAGTAGATTTGGCAGCGAAAATGATGCCTCTGCGCGTTATTCCGCAGACTGGGAAGAAGAATTAAGTAGCAGTTACTATTCTGATGTAACCGAGCAAGAGTTAATGGAGGCTCTCCATCAGAACAGAGCAGATCGAGATCGCGGAATGGAATCTGCCGATATTGCCGACGACGATCTATTTGGCATCCCATCCGATTATGTAGAACAGCAGGAAGCCCTTGACGAAGAAGACAATACAGGTCTAGCTAACTCGATATCGCTGCCATCACCTCCACCATTGCCTCCGTTACCTTCCCTGCCTCCACTACCTCCTCTGGATCGAACTAATCGAACTCGACCAAGCAATAGTGCGACACCTCGTCAAGATAATCCTAGCACCAAAACCAGGCAGCAGAAGGATTTCGAGCAGTTCGAGTCATTCGATCTCCCTGACGTGGAGTGGGCGGAAACAATTAGTCCGAGGTTGGGAGAAAATACGGGATTGCGGGAAGAGCGCCCGTCAAATCCCATACCACCTCATATGGTTCCTAAGAACATCAAGTCCAATCCCGTTAAGGGATCGTCTGAGTATAAAAAGCAGTTGTCAGATAACATCAGCAACGATACGAGCTGGTCGGAAATACTCGATCGCCAGCCAGATATTTCTGAAGAGATGAATAATACTGGTTATGGGGCTGCTAATACCGTTAAACCCGATCGCAGCGCTTTCATACCAAACGCATCTAAACAAGATCGCCAGCCAGATCGCGATTTGCCTGTAGATAGCATAGGACAAATGGGAGCTTTTGATGATTATGACGACGATATAGACGATTATGAGATTCCCAAATTCACTCAAGCTAGCGATCTGTCGGATGCGGATTTTCAGCGTCGCGCTAAAAGAGGCATCAATCTAGGCGAGCTTTGGCAATATTATGGGGGATATCTAAAAATCCCAGCTATTGCCATTGGAGCGATCGCCGTGGTTTGGGGGATTTTCTCTATCCCACCGATCAAACGATTTTCCACAGAAATCGGTTTGAGAACTGGTCTGAATCGGAATGCAGCAGGTCAGGACTTAGCAGGCATTAACCTCAAGGGCAGCAATCTAGAAAAAGCTAACTTCGATAATGCCAATCTCGCCAGTGCCAATTTAGAAGCGGCTAATCTCAAGGGTGCTTCCCTGATTGGGACGAAGCTGAATGGTGCTAATTTGCAGAAAGCCGATCTAAAGGGGGCGAGGCTAGTCAATGCCAATTTAGTGCTGGCAAATCTAAGCAATGCCGCACTTAATCAAGCAGACTTGAGTAGCGCTAATTTAGCAAAAACCAATTTGACTAATGCCAACATGAGTGGAGCTTTATTGAAGGATAGCCAGATCGACCTGAACGATCCGAAGTCTCCGACCAAGATAGACGATGAAGATCTATTGATGTGGCAAATCGTGAACGAACCCAGGGGCAATCGCAATTTAGCAGGTATCAATATGACTGGATTTAACCTGAGTTCTGCCAAGCTGCAGGGAGCAAATCTAGTTGGGGCAAAGCTGGCGTGGGCAGATTTAAGTTTATCGGATCTGAGCAATGCCAAATTGGATGGGTCGGAGCTATCCGGTGCCAATCTCAACGGTGCTAACCTGAGAGGGGCTAATATAGCTAGTGCCACCTGGGCAAAAGATCGAACTCCTAAAACTGACGGTCAAACCACTTGTCCCAACGGCACTCCAGGGCCTTGTAAATTCTAGTGTTGCCAGTCATAAACTTGGCAACATGAGGGAGTGGGAGTTGACCTCCCAGAAGGGTTTCATCCCCTTCTGCCCCTTCAAAACTTTTGTTTCTGCGTACTATAGCCGTATGCAGATCTGTGAGGACAGGGAGGGGGATTGGAGGCTGTGCCCCCACGCAGGGGTGGAACCCCTGCACCCCATCCTAAGTCCGTTGAGTACAGCTATAATTTCATTAAAAAACGTCATGACCGAATCGGCATCCCCAAAAATTGCACTGATCAGCGTATCTGATAAAACTGGAGTCATCGATCTTGCCCGATCGCTAGTGGAGACGTGGCAATTTCAACTAATCAGTAGTGGTGGTACGGCAAAGGTACTGAAAGATGCCGGTCTGCCTGTAACCAGGGTGTCCGACTATACTGGCGCTCCCGAAATTTTAGGTGGTAGGGTCAAGACTCTCCACCCCAAAATACATGGGGGTATTTTAGCTCGTCGGGATCTTGCCGCCGATCGCGAAGATCTAGAGGCTAATGGCATAGCAGCGATCGCTCTGGTAGCAGTCAATCTCTATCCGTTCGAGCAAACTATCGCCAGGCCGGACGTATCGGTTGATGAGGCGATCGAGCAAATCGACATCGGCGGCCCTGCTATGATGCGGGCGGCTGCTAAAAATCACCAATACATAACCGTCCTTTCTAGCCCCAATCAGTACGATCGTTACCTCAAAGAACTTGCTGACCATCATGGGGAAACAAGTCTGGAATTCCGGCGATCGCTAGCCTTTGCCGCCTTTCAGCACACGCAGCTCTACGATCGGGCGATCGCTAATTATCTCGCCTCCCAAACGCGCGGTTGCTCCCAGTTACACTTGGCACAGTCCTATGATTTAAAAGGTATCGATCCCAAGCCTTTGCGCTATGGCGAAAACCCCCATCAAAACGCCACCTGGTATCAGGTAGGCGATCGATCCAGCGGCTGGTCGGCAGCGGCACAGCTACAGGGCAAAGAACTTAGCTATAACAATCTTTTAGATCTTGAAGCTGCCCGCAGTATCGTAGCGGAGTTTGTTGACGATCGCCCGTGCGCCGTTATTGTCAAGCACAATAACCCCTGCGGTGTAGCATTAGGGGATAGTTTAGTCGAAGCCTACCAAAAAGCTTTTGCAGCGGACTCAACTTCCGCATTTGGCGGCATTGTGGCGCTCAATCGCCCCCTAGATCCCGATACCGCCCAGGCCATGACTGCAACATTTTTAGAGTGCGTAGTTGCACCCAGTTGCCAACCGGAAGCAGCAGCGATCCTGCAAGCTAAGTCAAATCTCAGGGTGTTAGTCTTGCCCGATTTGACAACTGGCGCGCCAGAAACTGTGAAATCGATCGCGGGTGGTTTGCTAGTGCAGCAAAGCGACGATCTACCCGTCCAGCCCGACGACTGGAAAGTTGTTACCCAACTGCAACCGACAGTGGAGCAGATGCAGGAGATGATATTTGCCTGGAAAATCTGTCGCCATGTTAAATCCAATGCGATCGCGGTGACAGCTAACAGTACTACCCTGGGTATTGGTGCCGGGCAAATGAATCGGGTGGGTTCGGCTCAACTTGCGATCTCCCAAGCAGGCGATCGCGCTCGGGGTGGTATCTTAGCTAGTGATGGCTTTTTCCCGTTTGACGATACGGTCAGGTCGGCGGCGGCAGCGGGGATTAGAGCGATCGTGCAGCCCGGTGGCAGCATCCGCGATCGAGACTCCATTAGTGCCGCTGACGAGCTAGGCCTGGTCATGGTTTTGACCAACAAGCGCCACTTTTTGCATTAGTTTTTACGTAACGTATGTAAAGATGGCGGTTTTCTCGAATGGCAAAAACATAAAATATAAGCTTACGATCTTAACCTAGAGTCGATCTAACCTCTGCCTGTTAATCCTGGAACCTATGCAAAACTTTCGCAACTATTACGACATTCTTGATGTACCCAAAACTGCTTCTATTGATGATATTAAGAAAGCATATCGTAAGCTAGCTCGGAAGTACCATCCAGACTTAAATCCGGGTGATAAGATCGCTGAGGAAAAGTTCAAAGATATTGGTGAAGCCTACGAGGTACTTTCTGACCCCAACAAACGCAAGCAATACGATCAGTTCGGTCAATTTTGGCGGCAAGGCGGCTTTCAGGGTGGCAGGACTTCATCGCAGAGCGATTCTTGGAATCCAGATTACGATCGAGGCTACCCCAATGATGTTGACTTTAGCCAGTTCAGCGATTTTCAGGAGTTTGTCGATCAGTTATTAGGTAAGTTCCGCACGAACGAGCCGCCACGACCCAGTGGTTCTTCCACTTACAATAATTACAGATCGACGACGCAGGCTCCACCGCGCACCAGTACGCGCCGCGATGCCGAAGCACTACTCAACCTTCCGCTCGAACGGGCATTTGTGGGTGGACGGGAACGGATTCGTCTCGAAGATGGGCGATCGCTGGAAGTCAATATGCCAGCGGGCGTGATGACAGGACAGCGCATCAGGTTAAAGGGTCAAGGTCCTTCAGGAGGGGATCTCTACCTGAAGATCAATCTCCAAACCCATCCATTCTTTACCCTGGATGGCTACGATATCCGTTGCCAACTGCCCGTTTCGCCCAGCGAGTCGGTTTTGGGCGCGCAGGTGGAAGTCCCAACCCTGAGCGGTATAGTTAAACTCAACATCCCAGCAGGGGTAAAGTCCGGACAGCAGTTGCGATTGGCAGGCAAGGGATTCCCTAAGGACAATCGTACCTTTGGCGATCAATACGTTGAAGTTCAAATTGTCGTTCCCAAAAAACCATCCAATCGCGAACTCGAACTATACGAGAAACTACTAGAAATTCAGTCCTTCGACCCCCGCGAAAACCTGGCAAAAATGAAGTAATCGCAATTATTTGAAGTGAACGTTATAAACCGTTGGCTGAAAAGCGGGGGGGATTTCCACATCTGAAGTTGATTCCTCAGAGATGATTTTTACCTCATTTCTGAAGATGGCAAACTTAGTGGTGCTGGTTGATGAAATCAGCAATCTTGGCCCCTTGACCGTTCTGGCATCTACTATACTCGTGACGTTGGCAAATGCTGTCTTGCGGTCTGGCGAAACTCTTATTTTTACGTCATGATAGAGAAAGTCAAAGCTATCAATGTTGACAAAGCTTTCCTGCGTAGCTTGTCTTTGTTCCTCGGCACCTTTTAGAACCGAAACTATTTCCTTTGCCTTGCCAGCCGTCCACAGCCGCACCGTGTTCTTGGAAGTGGCAAAAGGGATTAAAAATTTGACTATCCCATCAACGTCTTTACGCTCGGTTGCTGCCACCATGTCATCGAAAATTTGTTGGATTTCAGCCTCGCTAATCTTGCGATCGCTGCGATCGGGAGACTCAATAAACAGTTGTTTGTTTTTCTCGACCGCGATCGCTGGAGCCAGACAAACCATCCCCATTGCAAGCGTCGCTGGCACAACTCCAATTAGCCGTCTAAAGTTCATGCGTTACTCCCAATTGTTGCCTAATATCGATAAAACTGCACTATATAAGAGCATACAGCAATACCAACCACACAACAAACCCGAGCTGGTGCTAGAATGGGCTGGCGGATGTAAAGTTTTTTAACAAATTACGACTAAAATAAATGCGAATTATTTTAATGACAGGTAAGGGTGGCGTAGGCAAAACATCCGTGGCAGCGGCTACTGGGTTGCGCTGTGCCGAGCTTGGCTATAAAACCCTAGTTCTGAGTACGGATCCCGCCCATTCCCTGGCGGATAGCTTTGACATGGAGCTAGCTCACGATCCTAGAGAGGTACGTCCAAATCTGTGGGGTGCGGAATTAGACGCGCTGCGAGAGTTAGAGGGAAACTGGGGGGCAGTTAAGCGTTATATCAGCGAAGTGTTGCAGGCGCGGGGACTGGAGGGCGTGCAAGCAGAGGAGCTGGCAATTTTACCCGGTATGGATGAAATCTTTGGACTGGTGCGGGTGAAACGACACTACGATGCCAAGGACTTTGAGGTATTGATTATCGACTCTGCACCCACTGGCACGGCGTTGCGGCTGCTATCGCTGCCCGAGGTGGCGGGCTGGTACATGCGCAAGTTTTACAAACCGTTACAGGGGATGGCACAGGTACTCAGTCCTGTATTCGAGCCAATTTTTAAGCGGGTTACGGGTTTCTCTTTACCAAACAAGGATGTGATGGATGCACCTTACGAGTTTTATGAGGAACTGGAAGCATTGGAGAAGGTGCTGACCGACAATACCACCACCACGGTGCGTCTGGTGACCAATCCTGAAAAGATGGTGATTAAAGAATCTCTCAGGGCGCATTCTTATCTCAGTCTCTACAATGTGGCTACGGATCTGGTGATTGCCAATCGCATTATCCCCGACACAGTTCAGGATGCTTTTTTCCAGGCGTGGAAGGAATCTCAAAAGGAATATTGCCAGCAAATTCATACTGATTTTCATCCGTTGCCGGTGAAACAAATTCCACTCTATTCTGAGGAGATGTGCGGGCTGGCTGCGCTAGAAAGACTGAAAGAGACTCTCTACGGCTCAGAAGATCCGACCCAGGTTTACTACAAGGAGAACACCCTGCGAGTGATTGAGGAAAACGGAAAATATCGCCTCGATCTCTATCTACCAGGCGTACCCAAAGAAAAGATTGAATTAACTAAAACCGCTGACGAGTTAAATATCCGTATCGGCAATCATCGTCGCAATCTAGTACTGCCCCAAGCTCTATCTTTATTACAGCCTTCAGGAGCCAAGATGGAAGATGATTACCTGAAGATTCGCTTCGCCTAATTGGCGATCGCATAGCTCAGATATCCCACCGTCGTCGCGATCGGCGATCGCTGCTAGCTCCCTTATTGTGTTATTGTCGTGAATTAATAGTCAAGTTCCTGGTTATAGCGGTTTTCAGATCGGAAGGAGTAGGGGGTTTGGGGGCGTTGCCCCCAAGAAGGGGTTCCACCCCTTCACCCCAAAAATAAAACCCGTTCTCAATTAAAAACCGCTATAGTGCTGATTTTTTGCTAGTTGTCCGTGCCTGCGATCGCATAGCTACCAAATACTTTTAAAGTTTCGGTAAACTCCAATAGTTCGTGCAGAGCCGATTGGACTCGTTCTTCTTCTACTGCTGCTTCAATATCGATAAAGAAGATGTAGTCGCCCAAGGTTTTTTTGGCTGGACGCGATTCAATACGGCTCATGTTAATGTTGCGATCGGCAAATACGGATAATGGGCGCACCAGCGCGCCGGGAATATTCTGTTTAGTACTGAAAGCAAGCGATGTATGCGTACCGCGAGTCGTCGGTGGGGTTAGTCCTAGAACCCAAAATCGCGTGCAATTGTCGGGGTAGTCGTTGATCGGAGAGGCTAATATCGGCAGATCGTGCAATTCGGCGGCGCGTTGCGAAGCGATCGCAGCTACGGTGGAGTCGTTAGCGACAAACTTTAGACCCTCCGTAGTTGAATCGGTTGGGATAATCTGTACTTGAGGAAGAAAGCGTTCTAGCCATTGCTGACACTGGGCAAGTGCTTGGGGATGCGAGTAGACAACCTTAACCTGGTTAACTTCTGAAGCGAGCGCAATCAGAGCATGGTTAATGGGAAGTTCTAACGCCTGTTGAATTTGCAGTTTATCCCATTGCCAAATACCATCTAGGGTCATCGTCACGCCGCCTTGAATCGAGTTCTCCACTGGGGCAACAGCAACATCGACCTCACCTGTAGCTGCGGCTCTCATAGCTTGCGCGATCGTGGGATAGGGACAGAGCTGGGAATTATCAAAGCGATCGTCTGGGTTGCTATAGCATAACTTTAAATACAGCAGCGCTGCTGCTTCGGCATAGGTACCAGGTGGGCCAAGGTAAGCAATTGATGGCATAAATAATGATGAAACATGCGAAAAGCGCCACTAATATAGCATTCGGATGAATCCGATCGCCATCAGCGGGGATGGCAAAAGCTAAGCAGACTTCGTTTGTGTAGGCGCGAATTTATTCGCCAGCGCCCATCAACTGTTGTCAGTCAACCAGCACCTCTTATAGCCGTAGACAGATCTGTTAGGACAGGGGGTGTGGGAGCTGCGCCCCCACACAGGGGTTCCACCCCTACACCCACCCCGTCCTAAGCCTATTGGCTATAGCTATAACTCTGAAAAATAGCAATTGTAGTGCTAGCTAAATTAGGTGGCGCATGATAGACTATCGCCCGAGTTTCTACCTCACGTCTTCGCTTGCAAATTTGGGTGCAATTAATGCTTATGCTGAGAAATTATGCTAAAAGTTTGTTCGTAGTTTTGGGGCTAGGTCTAGCGTCATTAGCTAGTACAACAACTGTTGCCGCCCAAAATTCTTCTTTCCCTCAGGATGCCGGAACTCCAAGCCCCAGCAGCTATAATGCGGCTAGTCAATATTTGGTCTACGTACCGAATACCGATCCCGCAACCGTACAGCAGGTTAAAGCGATCGCGCCCGAAGCTTTTCGGAGCCAGCTCAGTTCTGGTGAAATGGTGATGCAGATCGGTCGATTCAATAATATGAATCTGGCCCAACATCGAGTTGAAGAGTTAAAAAGTGCTGGCATCATCGCGCAGGTAACTCAAGTCTCAACCAAGTTGGCTACCGCACCGAGTAGTTTCCCAACCGCTACACATCCAACTGCAACACCACCAATTACCCAAGCCCCACTACCAAGCAATCCTAATACTGGCATACCGAGTCCTAGCGATAATGTCTCGGCACTGCCAGGAGTTCCTTCCACGCCGAATCAAGGTCAAACTATTGATATCTCCCGACCTGGGCAGACTGTCTCCCCAGATACTTCCACTGCTGTCAATCCACCACCAACACTTTCGCGCAATCGCTATTTCGTGATCGTGCCTTCCTCCGTAGAATCAGTGCTGCAAAAAGTGCGAACCATTGCACCAAATGCTCGCTTGACGGCTTCCGAACGAGGAACTTACATTGAGGCACAGGGATTCCCAGATCGCGGGAGCGCAGAGGCATTGAACACAACTATGCGATCGCAAGGGTTAGATTCTCGCGTGATCTATTTCTAGCGAGTTATAACAAGCGAGTCTCTATTGGCTACCCCTCTTTTCTTGAAGTCCGCGCAGGCGGACTTTGCTTGTGTAGCCGCGACTTTCAGTCGCCAGGCAATATTAGGAATAATTAACCCGGACTTAGTATTACAACCATTTTGTTAGAAGATATCGGTCATGGTCGATGAATCCCGATCTCCGATACAAAGCCTGAGCGTAGGTATTTTCGCGCTCTACCTCTAAATGCAAAGCTTGAATGCCTTGGGTCCGACAAATCTCCTCAGCCAACTTTAAACTCTTCTTTCCTACACCTTGTCCGCGATACTTCTCCTGAATATAGATTTCATCAACGAAAGCATCGCGCCCGCGAAACTCTAAGCTGAAACCAAATGTCACGACTAGATAGCCAGCGATCTCGTTGTTAATATAGATCAAGTGGATCTGACCATACGCATCGTTGTCAAAGATGAGTTTTAGTGTCGAGCGGGCAGCCTTTTCCTCGAAGGGTAAACGTTCGTGTGCGTAGAGTTCGCTCATCAAATTGACAAGTATCTCTGTATTTGAAGCAGATGCAAGCTTGAAGACAGGTTCCATATCTAAGAGTTTACCAGTAGTTCCTACGGGCGATCGCCATGCCAAACAAAATTTCCCTGCTGCTAGCTTCTATCTACCTATTTACAGGAGCTTCCAGCGCTTATGCCGATTCTAAAGATTGGCTCGAACTTAGTCGGAGTTCCAATGGCATCATCTATATGGGTAGCAAGCCGTCAAGAGTTCCGAAGCAACGAGATCTTGTCAACTACTCTGCTCTAATCGTACCCATCAAACCATTTGAAGGGGTGATGTACAGCGCCATGATTCAATTTCGAGGTTCTTGTAAAGCGCCCCAATTTACAAAAGTGCAGAGCGTATCAGCTTTTGATGCCAAGGGCAATCCTTTATTTGATGTATCTGCTACTTTACTCGGTAGCAAGGTATCTACGTTTGAAACTATGTCTCCTGGAAATGGTAACGATCTTTTGTTGCGCAAAGCCTGCGAGATGAGCAACAAGTAGGTTTCGAGCAATCAAATAAAAATAACGCTTAAGAAGCATAAAAGCCCTGCCAAGCAGAGCTTTTACTTTTGTAATTTGTCAGTGTATTAACAGGTTTAACGAACCGTCAAATCTAGCGGTGCTGAGTTTGCAATGGGCGTAACATCCAAAACCGCTGACTTGGCGGACTGCAAGAATTTAGTTTCTTGGACTGACTGGTTTGACGCTGTAAATAGCGGATTGGAGGCAATACCAGCAAGACTGGTAAATACCAGCGTCAAGACGATCGCTACTTGTAGCGGTCTCATGCCGATTGCCGACCAGGCTTTACCACCTGTGAGATCGGGGTAGTTTTGCACGGAAACAGACATCTCGGTAGGTTCCTTCACCACCATCATCTTGATCACGCGGATGTAGTAGTAAATGGAAACCACGCTCATGACTAGTGCCAAAATCACCAGACCATATGCTTTGGCTTGCCAGCCTGCCCAGAAAATATACAGCTTACCGAAAAAGCCTGCCAGAGGAGGAATGCCACCCAGAGATAGCAAGGAAATACTCAAAGCCAGGGTCAAGAGCGGATCTTTTTGATATAAGCCGCTGTATTCGCTAATCTGGTCGGTGCCCGTGCGCAGAGAGAATAGGATGACGCAGGCAAACGCTCCCATATTCATGAACAGATAAACCAGCGTGTAAAAAACCATGCTGGAGTAACCAGATTCCGTGCCAATCAGTAGACCGAGCATCACGAATCCTGCCTGCCCGATGGAGGAATAGGCAAGCATGCGCTTCATACTGGTTTGGGCGATCGCCACCACATTGCCCAGCACCATACTGAGAATGGTTAAAACTACAAACACGTAATGCCACTGCTCCGTGATGTTGGGGAACACCGTCACCATAAACCGGATCGCAAGTGCAAATCCCGCCACCTTAGAGCCAATCGACAGAAAAGCGACAACAGGCGTAGGCGAGCCTTCATACACATCCGGCGTCCACTGGTGAAAAGGAACTGCCGAAAGCTTAAAGGCAATACCCGCAACCACAAAAACCATTGCTAAAATTAAACTGATGCCGCTGTGTGGCAGCTTAGCTGCAATATCGATCAGGTTCGTCTCTCCACCAGAGAGGCCGTACAGTAAAGACATGCCATACAGGAATATGGCAGAGCTGGAGGCCCCAACTAACAGGTATTTCAGTGCAGCTTCATTAGAACGAGGGTCGCGCTTTGTATAGCCCGTGAGCAAATAAGAGGAAATACTCAGGGTTTCCAGGGCAACAAATATCATCACCATCTCGTTAGAACCAGCCAGGAACATACCACCTAAGGTTGCTGCTAACAGGATGTTGATATACTCAGCTAGCACGACTCTTGCTTGGTGCAGATAGCTGACTGAAATCAAAATTGTCAACAGGGCTGAAAGAGCAATGATGATACGGAAGATAATGCTGAGTTTATCGCCGTAGAAACTACCAATAAATGAAGCAGGATTATCTAAACTCGTCCATTGCCAATAGAGGGCAGCCACAGCTCCTACCAAACCAATGCTTGCCACGTAGGGCAGGAATTTAGCTGATTGGGCACTAGTGATAATCAGATCGATCGTTAGCACCACAACAAGCGTTGCAGTCACGATCAGCTCAGGTAATATGACACCAGCATTAAGCAGGGTGCTGAGATTTGCAAAATCCATTTTTTTTTAACTTTATCTCTCATCAAGCATTCTAGCTGCGAAGTGCGTCAATTTTTGCAACAAAAAGTAATAATTACCTAAATTTAAGGCACATGCAGGGATGCAATTATTCTATGGTTGGGATAGGGTTTGTTTATGGGGGTAACGAATCGCCAATGCGCCTTACCTCTGGTTAATTGCCTCGGATAAATGATCTGCTACGGCTTGCACGGAGGCGATCGCTCGTTCGTAGGCTAAACGGGTAGGGCCGAGCACGCTCACACTGCCCGCTACCGTACTTTCATTATTATTGAAATTACTGTAGGTGCAGGAAATCAAGGTACAGTTTTGAATTGGTTCCAGGCTGATTTCGGAGCCGATTTTCACCTTAACTCGCCTGCGATCGTTGGTTGAGTCTGGTTGCTCGAAAATTAATGGAAATAGATCGGCTTGATTTTCCTCTAGCAACTGCACGATCGCTTTTACCTGACTGAGCTGGCTAAACTCGGGTTGGCGCAACAATTCCGTCAAACCGCTGATAAAAATCTGCCCCATTTCCGGTGGGTTGCAAGCACGGGTTAGTTCTCGTAAGGGCTGCTCCAGGACAGTAGCGTATTTGCGAAATTGAGCGTCCAGGTCGAGCCAGTTCAGGTTAGCCAGGTCATGCCACTGGCGATCGCGTAAGTGCGCGTTTAAGAATTTATTGAGTATCTGCAGTTCCTCGCTTAGAGAACTGGTATCAGGAGAGGCAGGTAGATCGACTAACACCGAAGCCGTGTGATAGGAATCGCTAACGGCAACGATCGTGACTTTGCTAGCGTCGATCTCGATCAGTTGAATGTGGCGAATTTTAGAGGAATGTACGTGCGGAGCCGTGATTAGGGCAATACAGCCGCTCAATGTTGCCAAAATATGTGCCACGCTACGCAAGAGCATTTCAAGGCTGCAATTTTCCGTTAAATGCATCGACTGCGACAGTTGCTGGTGCATATGAGACGACAAATCGTCAGGGGGGCTAATTAGATCGTCTACGTAAACCCTATAACCCGAGTGTGAAGGAATTCGTCCGGCGGAGGTATGGGGTTGATAGAGTAAGCCAAATTTATCCAGCACACCCATAACATTACGAATAGTGGCAGCACTGATATCAAATTTATATTCCTCTACCAAAACTTTAGAACCAACTGGTTCAGCCGTAGCAATATAGTGATTCACCGTTGCCCAAAGCACCTTTTGTTCTCTAGTGGTTAAGTTTGCCTTCGTAATGTTTGAGGAGCTTTGCACCATTGAACGCACCATTAAAAATTGCCAAAAACAAAAAAATAATTAAAAAAGCTTTAATGATTAATAGAATAACCAGATTCGGTGGAAATTAGGTACTTGACGAACATTAAGAACTTTAAAATCTTAGGACTGCCGAGCGCGATCCCAAGCTCGACGCGAGCAAAAGTTGTGCTACGGTGTCAGTACGGTTTCAGCGCCTAAGATACTTAAATTATGCTCTTAATTATGCTTCTGAATACGTGCAAAAAAGCTACCATTAACTAACCGCAAGCAACTAGCAATAGAACCCGGCCAACTACGCTATAAAAAACACAGCAAGAAGGTATAACAACATTTAAGGGTCTTAGTAGGGAAAAACAGGTTTTTTAGATGAATAGAGACGATCAATCCACTCAAGTTCCACAACTCTACCTTTGGGCAGTAGGGCTAGATGTCGAAGCATTTCCCCCAGGCAAGATGTTGGGCGATCGCTACCTCATACACGATTCTCAAGTGGTAATCGACACGCAACAATACCGTTTACCTGAAAGTCCTGACGAGATTCCCTCCTATGTTGTCTCTTACCTGAAGCTGTCAAGATTGCCCCTGCACTTACCCCGACCCTATGGGTTATTGCGATGGGGTCAGGAACTTAGCTTATCTGAGGTTTTGCTCTTAGAAAATATCCCGGTCAGTGTAGATGGACATCTGCTGCCAACCTTAGCATCAAGTTGGGCAAAGGCTTCGGCATTAAGGCAAATCAACTGGCTGTGGCAAGTTTTGCAACTTTGGCAGCCTTTAGCCGAACAAAATATGACCCGGACGTTGCTCAAAAGTGACCTGTTGCGGGTGGATGGATCCTGGGTACGCCTGCTGGAATTGCAAGCCGACGTGACTGAGGCAGAACCTTCACAGTTAGGCGATCTGTGGAAAGAATGGTTACCTCAAGCGCAGCCGGAAATTGCCGAGTCGCTGGCCGATTGCGTTTATGCCCTGGCTCGCAAGGCTGTGGATGTCAATGAAGCGATCGCTCAGTTAGATGAATTGGCTAATGCCCAATTCCAAACTAAACCCTTCTCGGTGCGGGTTGCCAGCGGCACCGACCAGGGCCCCAGCCGCGATCACAATGAAGATACATGCTATCCCGATCCCAAGCAACAGGATCGAATGCAACACAATGAATTCCTGCGCGATCGCGTCGCTATCATTTGCGATGGCCTGGGCGGTCATGAAGGCGGTGAAGTAGCTAGCACCATGGCTATTAAAACCATCGAGCAACAGCTCCAAATTCTCTTACATCAAGTCGAGAGCGACTCAGAGCCGTTCTCTCCCGCCGCCTTTTCCAGACAACTGGAGTCAATCATCAGAGTCGTTAATAATCAAATCGTAGCGCTTAACGACCAGCAGCAGCGCCAGGCACAACAGCGCATGGGTACTACCCTGGTAATGGCGGTCATACCGCGCTCGCAGGGACAGGTCTGCAATCAAGTTTACATCGTCCATGTCGGAGATAGCCGGATCTATTGGGTAAGTCCGCAGAACTGCAGACAGGTTACGCTCGACGATGATGTAGCTACCCGCGAATCTGTTTTGGGATACAACTTTTACATTTATTCGCACCAGCGCGTTGATGGTGGAGCGCTAATTCAAGCTTTAGGTACCAGAGCTTCGGATAACCTCGTGCCCAGGATTCAACGCTTCCAAATTGATGAAGACTGCCTGCTCCTGTTGTGCTCCGATGGCTTGAGCGATTTCGAGCGCGTCAACGAACTATACGATAGCCACATTCGACCGATTCTGACAGATAACTTACTGCTGGGGTCGGCTTGTCGAAGTCTAATTAACGAAGCAAACACTCGTAACGGTCATGACAATGTTACTGTAGCTTTGATGCGCTGTCGTCTTACGCCGTTGGATCCCAATGATGATATACAGTTGGACAATGTTGAGGATAGCGTTCCTACGGAAATACCCAGCGTTCCCACCGTAATTCCGGCAGATTACGCAGTTAATAGCGAACCAAGTAGCAACGTTGAGAATTTTGCAGGCGATGTTAAAAGCGATGTCGAAGACATCAACCCCAAGGCATATCAAGCCACAGACATCCTTCCACAAAAACAAACGGGAGAATCCGAAGATATCAATCTGGACGAAACAGAGGAGGATGAAGATGATTCTGAAGACTCTAGCGCACCAGAGCAAACAAGTTTGATATCAATTATCCTCATCGTGGTAATTGCTTTTCTGATGGGCTGTGGTATCTTTGCTGCCATCCAGACCCCCTTTGTCAAACAGTTAATGCAACCTCAAAGTACACCTCAGGTTCCCCAAAAATAACACCTGACAAGAAAAGGATGGCTTTGGCAACCTCCATTCAACCATAAACTTATAACAAGGCACCACCACAACTCGAACCACTGCCTGCCGTGCAGCCATAGCAATAGGATGCCGTTTGCACTGTTGAAATTAGATCTAGATTATCCAACTCCAATAACTTGCTGATACTAAGTAATTCCCCATTCCCAGCCCTAGCTGGCAAACCCACCATCTGATTAAAATCGCAATCGTAGACATTACCGAGATAATCGATGGATAATTCATTCCGACACATCAAATTCTCAACTGTCTGTTCGTTAAAGTTGGACTCCAGAAACTCCAGATAGGGTTGATACAGGTTGAGGCGTTCTAGGTGTAACCCAGTGCGACCTATAGGCAAATTGGTAATCGCAAACAGGCGATTGAAGTCGATCCCGTAATGCTCCCGCAAGTGCGCTTTGTAGTCCTGCTCCAGTTTGCTTTGGTTAGGAGCAAGCGAGAACTTTGTCGATACAGGTAGTGGTGGATTGTAAACCAGATCGAGAACTAAATTCGGATTCGTACCATAACCCAGTCTATTAAGCCATTGGAGCGCTCGAATTGAGTCGTGGAATACGCCCTTCCCTCGCATTTTATCGACATTATCTTCCAGGTAGCAGGGTAGAGAAGCTACAACTCTTAGTTGAAGTTCGGCGCAATATTCCGGCAAATCGCCGTAGCCATCCTCAAAGTAAATAGTCAAGTTAGAGCGGACGATTACTTCTTTATTCAAGGCTCTGGCAGCGGCGGCGATCGCTCTAAATCCATAGTTCATCTCCGGTGCCCCCCCTGTGAGATCTACGGTTTGAATCTGGGGAAATTTTTGGATGAGGGTAATTAACTGTTCGCAAATCTGAGGCGATAACTCTTCTGTGCGCTTGGGGCTAGCTTCGACATGGCAATGATTGCAGGTAATATTACAGCGCCTACCGAGATTAATCTGCAAGACCGTTATCTTTTGTTTAGTGAGAGGAACACCGAGCTTTTGGTCAAATGGCGTGGTGTTATTTACTGTTTGCAAGTGCATTTCTGTTTAAGAATATCAATCTTGATTTGGATCTAAAGCCTGGAGGAGGGCTTCAAACTTAATCGCAGTTTCATCAAATTCGGCATCCAACTGCGAGTCAGAGACAATGCCTGCCCCTGCATAAATCCTGGCTTTGTTATCGCTAAAATATCCAGAGCGAATACCGACAGCAAACGCGCCTTCGCCATTACTATTCACCCACCCAATGGGAGCGGCGTACCAGCCGCGATCGCACACTTCCCACTCCCGCATCAGATGTAATGCCGTGGCTTTAGGATCGCCACCCACGGCAGCGGTGGGATGGAGTTGTGCCAGCACGTCAAACGCTGCCAACCAATTTGTATTAGCTAATTCCGCCACGATCGGCGTGTACAGGTGCTGCACGTTGGATAACTTCAGTAATTTTGGTGGTTGCAGAGGGTGCAGGTTAGCCCCCACCTTATGCAAGCAGTTGCAGATAGATTCGATCACGATTTCGTGTTCGCTGCGATCCTTATGACTGTTGAGGAGGCGATCGCCCAACTGCACGTCCGCATCGGCAGACGAACTGCGCTCGATCGAACCTGCCACTGCTTCGCTACTAAGCAGCAAGCCACCATCGCGGGTCTGAAATTTCAGTAACATCTCTGGCGTAGCTCCTAGAAATGCCGTTCCCATACCAAAATCAACCAAAAAAGCGATGCACTCAGGGTAGCTCTGTCGCAGGCGATCCAGTATTTCTAACGGATCGTAGTTTCGGCTGGCAGTCACCTCTAAGGCTCTTGCCAAAACTACTTTATCTAGCTTGCCGCACCGAATGCGATCTACCGCCTGCTGCACTATATCTGCCCAGGGCAAATCCCCGACGATTTCGGCAATTTGTAATTCACCGGGCAGTTGGTTTTGGGATGGATCGAGCAATTGACTGAGGGAGTGCGATTGGGCAAAGATCGCGCTTCGCGATCGCCCCGTTACCATCTTTGGCTGAAAATCTTGACGCAGGTAGGCGATCGATTGCTGCATCGATACTTCAATATCCTCTGGATCGTCCAGGGGATAGACACAATGATTAATCGTTAATGTCGGATCCGACAACGCACCGCCTGCATCTATTGTTGTTTGCCGCATCAACCATTGCGGAATAAACAGCTTCACCGCCGGAAACCCATACCAGGTTTCTCGATCGACATCATGGAAGGAAAACCCACCCAATACATAAGCACCCGGCAATACCCCCCGATCGGCTCCTGGCTCGACTAAATTAGGTTCCCCACCTACAACCGCATGGGTTAGATAGCGTTGGGCAAAACGCTTGGCCAGGTCAAATCTTAAATCTGGCTGCTCTAGAGTGGCAGCGCGATCTGTATCTGCAACCATACCGCCTGCCGCCAAAGTGAGTCCCTGTTCTGGCTGCTGCCAATAAAACCTGTATTGCCCCACCTTATGCTTGGCAGCTAGAAATGCTAGAGGGTCTACGTGCTGCCATGCCTGCGTATAGCTAAGGATTATCGGCTGCTCCAGATGCTTAGCGCGAGCGATCGCCACTCTAATCAAATCTTGCAGAGACGCGGGATGGGTGATAGGTTTGACGATTCGCTGCTCCAGTTGCATAAAAACATTTTAATGCCCATCCTGCGCAAGAATTCACTATCTACTGAAAAATTACCTACACCTATGCCCCAAATCCCGTCGGCTTAGCAAATTTATGCCAGATGGCAAGGCCACCTCGATCGTTACCCGCCGCCAGTTTGCACTGCTGGGGATGCCATTGCAAGCAAGTAATTTCCGAGGTCGAGGCATCAATTGACTGCTGCCAATCCGACGCATCTTGCCACAAGCTAATGATGCCATCCTCCCCGGCTGAGGCCAACAAATTTGTATGGGGTTGAAACTGCACCAGATTGACATTGCCAACATGCCCTCGCAGCACTTCGCCTTCCCAACCAATATTGGGGTTGGCGTGCTTGCGCCAAACTACCGCCTCATCGCCGCTAGTAGTCACCAAAATCGGCTCTGCTCCTGCCTGTAATTCAGACCAGGCAAATGCCCTGATCTTGCCCGGAAATCCTTGCATGCGCCAGGGTTGCGGGTCAAAGTTCCTACCCAGCCACTGGATCAACACCACAGTTTTATCGAGTGTATTAGCGGCCAGGTATTGCCCTGTGCTATCCCACGCTATAACGCCCGTAGCAGTGGGCATTTCAAAGTAAATCGGATCTTCGTACCAGTCCGATACCTGCCACATTTTAATACCCTGATAACCGCCGACAGCCAACCAGTCACCGCTGGGGTGCCAACTCAGCGCCAGTACGGATGAAGCATCAAAATTCACCGTTGTCACGATATCCTGACTTTCAGCACTCCAAACCTGGACGTATTTGCCCAAACTAAACGCGAATTCGGCGCGGCTGGGGTGCCAAGCCAGGCGATCGATCCATTCATTTCCCTGTTCTAGCGTAGTAACGAGTTGAAATTCATTATTTTCCACCTGCCACAAATAAATTTTGCCATTTTGACCCGCCGCCGCCAGCCATTTGCCATCCGCTGAGAATCCCACGCAGTCTATAGACTCATCAGTTGGCGATCGCAGAGCAGTCAATCTCTGAGCCAATGGCTTACTTTCCTGGTAAATGACAACCTCGCCCGCCGCTGTCGTCCCCGCCAGGAATTGTCCGTTGGGCGACCAGGCGATCGCCGTGACATATTCGCCCAAAGTCTCTTGCCACTGGGGTTTAGGCGTTAATATTTGCTGTTTCCTGGCGATCGGCATACTAGCAAGACGTGCAATATTGTGAGGTGCATTATTCACTGTAGCAGGGATAATTCGTATGGATTGGGTATTAACTATAGCAATCCTATTTCATGCGTAAATACCTGTAGGGGTTAGTGCCCCCGTGCCTACCCCATCCGCTGTGGCGATTCCCTTCAGGATGCGTACCGCCGTGGAGGGATTGCCCCTCCACGATGCGATCGGAATAATTTGCAAACCATTTAGGATTGCTACATCAAACTTCAGGCAGTTTGTAACGCGATATAACGGCTCAAATCAGCGGCGGCAGATAACCTTGAAGCACCAGCGTCTTTCGTCCGTTCGCTGCCACGCAGTGTTAGCTGGCGGTTCAAGGGAATAACTCAAAGTAATTGCAGTGACTTGGACGTATAATCGAAAAATCTCGGCGATCGAGCGTATAAACACGAGTAATATCAAGCCTTTCAGCTATAGCAACGATCGCCGCATCGGTAAAATCAAGCTGATTATCAGAATACTGCTCCAAGATCTGATGCACTCGTACCAAATCTTCTGTGGTCACAGACTCAACCTGAACCGCATCAGGTGTGATATTGGATACAAAACATCGCCTTGGTCAGTTAGCGCAAACAAAAAAGTGGTGTCGAGGAGTGCTGTCATGCCGTTTCACTCGGCTTGAGACTCCAGCCATAAATCGGATCGATTTCGTTACGTAGAATCTCCTCATCTCGTTCTGAAACATCAGGTTGTCCAGAGTTACCCAAACCTGCAATTGCAACTAGAAAGTTGGAAGCACTATTACTATAATCTCTTCGCAAAATTGACTTGTAACGAAGATAATCAAGAAAACTAGCAAGTTCAAGCAAAGCTTCATCAGGGAGGGTACTGACTACCTCAATTAGCTTTTGTCGTTCTACAATAATTCCGTCCATCGCTAAACCTTAAGGAAAGGGATTGTCCCTATTTTACTCCCTCACTGAAGGACATGGTCGATCCGACCATAGTTACCCAACAGACCAGTTCCAAGCACTGTCTCCGCTCAAAAAATGAGCCAGCTAACGTCCCCGTTCACCCGCCGCTAGTAATCTTTCGGATTCAGCGACCAACTTGATACGGTCGGCGTGCAACGGGATTGTTAGCAGTTGTTACACACAGACTGTTCGCGCTAAGGAACTCGCTATATGGTGGCTTAGTTCTACGGGTACAGCATTGCCAATCTGCCTCATTGCTTCTGTCCATGAACCCCAAATTTTATAGTCATCTGGGAAAGTCTGAATTCGTTTAGCCTCAAAGGTCGTGTAGTAGCGAACTTGACCATCTGGATATCGAATCATATTTTCTCCTCCAGGAACTCCATGATCTCCTGCTTTCAGTGCTTTAGAAGGCATGTCAATATAACTGCCAGTATGTCCAAGATATGATTTTGCACCCTCTCTAAGAACATGCTCACTGTCAAAACTACCTTCAAAATCAGGTTCTGGGAGATCCCCAATTTGATCTCTCACTGTTTTCCAAGGCTCCAAAGATGGTCTAAATAAAGTAGGCTGTTGAATCAGTCGATGAACTCTTTGCTGATTTCTTGTATCTAGGTGTTCAATTGCTGAAGGCTTGATCTTATGCCGTTCCCAATAATCATAGCTAACAAATTGCGACCATAGCAATGAATCCAAAGAGTGCGTTTCTTTTGGAAAAGCCCATTCTATATTTAAGTCTTCTCTTATACCGACGATGAAAACACGTTCACGGCGTTGTGGAATACCATAATTTGCTGCGTCTAGTAGCCGAAAAATTACATTATATTTAATGGAATCGAATTTCCCAGATGTATGGATTTTCTCAAGCCTTCTTAGATGATCTTCCCAGTTTTCTGAAGTTTTGGGCTGAACATCAGGATAAGTTAATCTTAGAATAATGTACTCAAAGTAACTATTAAATGATTTTCGTAAGAGTCCTTTGACATTTTCAAGAATGAAAATTTTTGGCGTATAAGTGCTGATGGCCTTGCAAGCATAAGGGAACATATCTCGCTGATCCATATTTCCTTTATGTTTTCCCCCCATTGAAAATGGTTGACAAGGAGGCCCTCCTGAAACTATGTCAATATGACCAAACTGCTCAAACTGGAATGAGCGAATATCTACATTATGAACAAGCTTGTTGCTGTAGTTATTTATCAGTGTCTGGCAGGCATCCTTATTGCATTCGATTAAAGCTTTATGCTTAACTCCAGAGAGTTCTAGCCCTTTTGCTAGTCCACCCGCACCAGCAAATAGCTCTAAGCAAGATATTTCAGGAATTTTCTTCATTTAAATTTCTTAAAAACTCTTCAATACTTTGGACAAGAATTTCTTTGTTTGCAGGTACTCCCTGACACTTTTCTGCCCAAGCACGTCCTGGATGACAGACATCCCAATCTGACTTTGCTTGCTCGTACCTACCCTTTCCAGGATCATGATTACCAAAACCATCAATCAAAGTATTCCATATTGGTTTGTACTTTCGGATTAGGGCTGCTTCGACAGTGCCTATCAAATCGCTTTCTTTCCCCTCAAGAATCATAAAACGGCAGAAAAAATCTGAGATATTCAAACCGTCCCCAATGTCGATGCTGCGGCTATGCTCTTTGATGCGATTATATAGCTCATAAACTTTAGCGTCTACAGAGGGTAATAGCCTAGATTGTCGCCATCCTTTTGGAACAGCCTTTCCAACATAAATTGGCATACGAAATTCAGTTCTATTTACCAAATGGAACTTTGAATAAATTCCAGATTTGGCAATGCAGTAGAGAGCATATACGCCTGTACCATGAAAACGCTCTGGAGTGGGAATTGAATGTACAGGTGTGCCATTAAAAAAACGTATTGTGTCTTTTATAACCTCATCAAGATCGGGAGAGACATAAACATGGTCAGAACGATGAAAAACATTCATGTTGGCTGAGGCTTGGAGCGATCACCATAAGGACGCTCTATTATACTTGATTTCCGTGATGCTGATAACTGATGGATCAAAGCCGCTCAAGCACTGAGCCAACGGGGTTTCCTAGACTGCTAACTATATTTTAGACTGATTTTTTCTACCTAAACACCTATTTAAGACGATTAGCCAGACTTTTTCTGCCTAACTACCCTGGATAGATGGTTAGCCAGACCTTTTCTACCTAACTACCCCGTAAAGGTGATTAGCCAGAACATTTCAGCCTAATCACCCATTTGGGTGTGTTAGACAGATTTTTTCTGGGTAACATCCCGTATAGGTGATCTAGATAGATAATTTCAGCCTAACATGACGACTACTGTTGAGCAACGCCCCAGAAAATTGTTGGATCGGGTTCGCGATGTTGTTCGCGCTAAGCACTACTCCTACCGAACCGAAGAAACCTACGTGCAATGGATTCGACGTTACATTTTGTTTCATAACAAACGTCATCCTTGTGAGATGGGTTGTGAGGAGGTCAATGCATTTTTAACCCACCTTGCAGTTGAAGAACACGTTGCGGCTTCTACGCAGAACCAAGCTTTATGCGCAATTTTATTTTTGTATCGTGAAGTTTTACAGCAGGAAATCGGACTGGAATTAAATGCCATACGTGCAAAGCGATCGCGCTATTTACCAACAGTGTTAACAACTGAGGAGGTTAGAGCAGTAATCTGTAATTTGTCTGGTGTATACCAACTGGTAGTCAAGTTGCTCTATGGCTGTGGTTTAAGGCTAAATGAAGCACTATAGTTTCGCCACGCATTTGCTGCAAAATGGCTACGATATCCGTACCGTCCAGGAATTGTTGGGGCACAAAGATGTCAAAACGACGACGATCTACACGCATGTCCTCAATCGTGGGGAGAGAGGCGTACGCAGCCCACTAGATGTATAGATATCCGGATGTGGGTATAGATTAAACTTCAGGAAGTTTGTAACGCGATACGATGCGCTTGGCATATTCCGGTACGTGTGCTTCTAATTTCTGGGGATAGTTGCGACGCACGTAGAGATAGTTGCGAATAAAGTGGGAATCAATCGAAAAACGTCCGTATTCCAATCCCTTGGGGCCAATTTTATTCACCACGAAACTAATTACCCACGCCAGCCACATGGGAATTGTGGTGGCGTTGTCGTAGGCGGCTATACCTTGCTGCACAGCAGCGGTGCGATCGCCGCTTGACATCACTGGTTGCGTAAATAACTTATCCTGTACCAGATCGAGCATTTCTTTACCCGTGTCGTTGCGCACCACAACCCACTGCCAACCAAACGGCGCGCCCATGTAGCCGACCACCAGATCGGCAAGGGAATTGACATAGTCAAAACAGGTCATGCAGGAAGGGGCAAATACATCCTTGAGTTCCTTAGTATTCAAGCCAAAAAACGGCACCTTCTCGATCGCGCCATCTTCGTGCTTAAAATGCACGTTGAAGTCCTGCATGAATTCGTAATGCACTACCGTCTCCGGCGATCGGCTGGTAGTTTCTAAGAATTTTTGCAACCCAGCCCGACTGACATTATCAACGCAGGGCGTACCCAGCACGTAGAGTTTTTCTAAGCCCAGTTGCTTTTCTACGGTACGCAACGCCTGAATTTGACAACCAACCCCAATTACCAACAAGCGCTTCATGCCTGAGCGCTCGACTTGTTCTAACACAGATAGGTTGGGCGATAGGGTGGGCTTATTCACCCTGGCTGCCAGAATCTCTTCCGGTGTGGTGGCAATAATAGGCGTGGGTTGAAAGCGATCGCTCTGGCTAGATTGCACGCACACCACCCCCTCAACTTTCCCTTGTTGCAGCATTTCAATCGCAATGCTGGACACAATTCCAGTCCACTGCGCGCCAGGGATCGGGTCTTTTTTGCGCGCTGCCATCATCTCCTGATGCACGCCAAAATACAGGTCGCGATCGCGATCTAGATCGCGGGTACGTCCGTGGGCTTCCACCTCCATCTCGCTAATGTGCTGCGTAATAAACGCACAGGCTTCCTTCACGTAGTGAATGTAATAAGTGTCACAGAGACCGCATTCACTACATAGAGCTTTAGCAGGGCGGCGCTTGACAGTGGGTAAGGCTTTGGCTTTGTGGTGAGCAGGAGTAACGGACATGGTCGAGGTAATTTTTGCTTACATGGCTATCTTAATGCAGTCTGGTACAGGGAGTTCGAGATCGCCAGAGGGATCTGCGATGCGCGCATCGCCCCTAACTTCTCAAACTGACCTGGAATTTCTCTTCCAGCATGTCGCGAATCTTTTGATGGACTGGATTAATGTCATCTTCCGTCAGCGTACGATCGCTTTTGCGATAGGTCAGGCGAAAAGCGAGACTGCGCTGTCCGGCTGGTACGCCATCGCCCACATATCGATCGAATAGCTGGACCGATTCTAATAACTCTCCACCAGCACGGGCGATCGCTTTTTGCAAGTCGGCAACAGACACCTTAGTAGCAGCAAAAAAGGCTAGATCGCGATCGCTCTTGGGAAAACTAGAAAAAGGTTGGAATACAGGAACGGCAAGCCGATCCATTGCCTCCAGGAGAACGTACAGATCTAGCTCGAACGCGTAGACCTCATCGGGCAAGTCTAGCTGCGATCGCAGTTGGGGATGAAGCTGTCCGAACGTTCCCAATCCTTGACCGGCAATCCATAAAGAAGCCGTGCGACCGGGGTGCAGGCGCGGATCTTTGTGGTCGGGCTGATATTCCACATTTACACCTAGCCTGTGGAAAACTGTTTCCAATACTCCCTTAGCGGCATACCAGTCCATCGGGCTGGAGTTATGCTGCCACGCCCCGACTGTGGGATCGCCGCCTAAAATGCCAGCAATGCGATCGGCTTCATCGGTTCCGGCTTCATCCGACCAGAATACGCGCCCAATCTCAAAGGCATTCAGACAACCATTACCCTGACTGAGGTTATAGACGCAGGCATCGATCAAGCCCGACATTAAGTCCACCCGCAAAGCGCTATATTCCACAGCCACGGGGTTATTGATCGTGACTTGCCGACTTGCATTAGGGCTGCAGAGTGAATTATGCATCACCTCGGTTAACCCCACACCACGAAAGCTTTCACGGATCTGACGAATCAACACCTGATCGACCGATAGATATCCCAGTTCCGTGCGCGACGGTAATGTCTCGCAGAATTTGTCATATCCATAAATGCGAGCGATTTCTTCGATTAGATCGATTTCGCGCTCGACATCAGCGTAGCGATAGGGTGGCACGGTCACGCTCCAGATCGTATCGTCGCCTTCTTGATTCGTCGTCGAATTGGGAGTTAATTCAAAGGAAAGCGATCGCAGCGTGGTTTCCACCGTTTCGGCGGATAAATCCTGTTCTTCATCGCTGTCGGTAGCAATGGTGCCTAAAACTTGTTGGGCGCGACTCAGTCTTAATTCAATTTTGCGGATCGTGGGACTGCGATAATCGACCGGACACTGCTCTACAACCTGACCGCCAGCCACATCCAGGATCGTTTTCACAGCCCTCGCACAGGCAATTTCCAATCCCGACTGGTTGACTCCCCTTTCATAGCGAGCCGATGCCTCTGTCCGCAAGCCTTGCGCCCTCGCCGAACGCCTCACCACCGCCTGGTCGAACAGGGCCGCTTCTAAAACAATATTTGTGGTGCGCTGCGATACCTCCGTATCCTTGCCACCCATGACCCCTGCGATCGCGATCGGCACGTCTCCTGAAGTAATCAGAAGATTATGCGGCTGCAGTTCGCATTCGCGATCGTCGAGAGTTTTAAGCTTTTCCTTCTGCTTGCCCTGCGTATTGGTAAATCTGACACCAATATCGATACCATCTTTCAAAGTATCGGCATCAAAGGCGTGCAAAGGCTGCCCCCACTCCAGCAAAATATAATTCGTCACGTCAACGATGTTGTTAATCGGTCGCATACCTGCCGCGTGCAACCGCCGCTGCAACCATAGAGGTGACGGACGTACTGTCACAGACCGAATCAGAGTACCAATATAAGCTGGACAAGCTTTGCGATCGGCAATACTCACCCATTTAGCCTTCGGGTTCTCAACTTTTAGCATTGGCGCATCGGGCAATGTTAATTTCCCTCCCGTCAATGCCGCTACCTCTCGTGCAATCCCAACCATACTAAGGGCATCGGCACGATTGGCAGTGGAGGTCACGTCCAGGATGACATCATCTAGAGCTAGCAGCGGCCTCACATCAGCCCCCAAAGTCGGCTGCCCCTCAAACTCGTAAATACCACTAGACTCTTTTTCCAAGCCCAATTCTGCCAAAGAGCAAATCATGCCCTCTGACTTGACCCCGCGCAATTTCGTAGGGCGTAGCTTCAAATCGACGTTGGGCAAATAAGTACCTACAGTCGCCACCGGCACGTACAGATCGGTTCTGGCATTAGCAGCCCCGCACACAATGCTCAAAGGTGCCTCTCTGCCAACATCTACGCTGCATACCTGGAGTTTATCGGCATTAGGGTGGCGATCGGCAGAGAGGATGCGCCCCACAACTACACCATCTGCCCAAGTTCGTCGATCTTCGATCGCTTCCACTTCAAAACCCGCCATTGTTAGTTTGTCAGCTAGATCTTCGGCAGGCAGATCGAAGCTTACAAGTTCACGCAGCCAATTTAACGAAATACGCATCTACTAGTTTCAGAAAAATTCTCAATGCCATTCATCCTAGCAGAATCGTTACATTGCCCCACAGGTTTACAGTCGCGGCGCAATCCTCGCTAAGCTTACCAAATGGTCGATCGGCGGACAAAAGTTTTTTATCGTATCCGCATTCACCAGTCAAAGTAAAGCACTCGTCGTAAAGATTTCGCAACCAATATTAACTTTATACCAATTTTTGTGAATTTTTATTACTATTCATATTTAGCACGAGTTAGCCTGTGGAAAACTTGTGGAAAAACCCTATTTTTCTGTGGGAAACCCCTATTTTTCTGTGGAAAAATCAGGCCAATCTGTGGAAAACTTTCTATAAGTATAAATACTCTGTGGAAAAAATGCCTACTTATCCACAGAGTTTTCCACAGGGGAAAATCTCTGTAAAGCCTAATTTGTCACGATCCCCGTTTTTTTCCACACTTTCCACAGCCCCTACTACTACTATTATTTAATTTATAAAAAAGAATTTTAGAATTTATAGTTTTGCGTGAAAAAAATTTTTTGAGGCTTCTAGTCAGAGCGAAGCAACAGTGATACGATAAGCTCCCTGCCATTGAGCTACTTAACCTCGATCGCACCAAAATCTGTCATTTGCGATTTGCATATGCGTCTTGTTTGCTCTCAAAACCAACTCGCTTCTAATCTTTCGCTAGTCAGCCGAGCCGTAGCTTCTCGTCCTACGCATCCGGTGCTTGCAAATATTTTGTTCAACGCAGATGCGAAGTTGCAGACGCTCGGTATGACAGCGTTCGATCTAAATTTGGGGATTCAGGTGACTTTTGGTGCGGATGTAACGGTTGGTGGCTCAACTACACTGCCGGCAAGACTTTTGAATGATATTGTCTCGCGCTTACCGGACGAAGACATCACCTTGAGTATTGACGATGACATTGCCACGATCTCCTGTGGTTCGGGTCGGTATGAGGTACACGGGCTACCCGTGCAGGAATTTCCAGAATTACCCAAAATTGATGCGGATGGGGAAACGACCTATTTGCCCGTGGAGTCGTTGCTGCTGGGGCTAGATGGCTCTTTATTTGCGGCTTCGACCGATGAAACCAAGCGAATTTTAACGGGCGTGCACGTAACTGCCAGTGCCGATCGATTGGAGTTTGCTGCTACTGATGGGCATCGTTTGGCAGTGGTGCAGACAAATTTCCTGCCTGCCGACGATCTACCTGTACCAGTGGATGAGAAAGCTCGCTTAGAGGTGACTATTCCGGCGCGGGCATTACGCGAACTGGAGCGCATGCTAAACGTGCAGACGGAAGGGGCGATCGCAGTTAGATTCGATCGATCGCAGATGATTTTCCAAAGTGCCAATCAGATTTTGACTTCGCGCTTGCTGGACGGCAGCTATCCCAACTACCGTGCCTTAATTCCCAGCCAGTTCGAGCGTCAAGTTACGCTAGAACGTAAAGTGCTGGTTTCGGCGTTAGAAAGAATTGCAGTTTTAGCCGATCAAAAAAACAATATCGTCAAAATTTCATTTAATACCACCGGTCAAGAAATTTCGCTTTCGGTGGAAGCCCCCGATGTTGCAACTGGCCGAGAGTCTTTACCAGCACAAATCTCTGGCGGAGATCTCGAAATTGCTTTTAATGTGAAATATCTCTTAGATGGACTGAAAGCGATCGATAGCAACGATATTCAGCTCAAGCTGAACAATCCCACCAGTCCCGCTATAGTTACCCCCATTGGTTCTGCGCAGATGACGTATCTGATTATGCCCGTGCAAATCCGTTCCTAGATGCCACTGCAGATGAGAGATCGATAAAGGTATGCCATCTGAGTAGCCGCGATCGCTAGCTCATTTCCGTGACGGACATAATGTATTTCTTAGTTTCTTCGTCTGAAGCTGAGAGGATGGATAGAAAAGCTTTTTTACTGAGCAGCAGCTCGTCGGGGGTAAAGGAAAAATCGACACCAATCGTTAGTCCGAGTTCCCCCATCAGAAAATCTTTAATAAAGCTGATTTCCCCGTCTTTGTCGTTGTTATAGCTGAACATTTTTGTTTCTCTGTTGTTACTTAAATTCTCGATCCGTGAGATTATTCTGTCATGGTTTTATGGCTATCGACTCCCCCTCCAGGATTACGCAAATGGGTTAAAATTATTTGCTCTCTTGGGTGATAGGAAAGCAGTTGTTTTTGGGTAGTAGTCGAACTGACCATTTGCATTGGCGCAAGTTTGAGCGATCTTCGTGCTGATTTGTATTTAAGGAGAGATATTGTATGGCCTACTGGTTGCTTAAAAGCGAACCAAATGTTTATTCCTATGCCGACTTAGAAAGGGATGGAACAACCGTGTGGGATGGTGTCAACAATAACCTCGCCCTCAAACACATCAGGACAATGTTACCCAAAGATTTAGCTTTGATATACCATACGGGCGAAGAAAGAAGAGCAATGGGAATTGCAGAAGTAATCAGCCAGCCCTATGCCGATCCTAAACTCAGCGATCCTAAGCGTGCGGTGGTGGACGTGACGGTAGTTAAGGCTTTGCCTCGACCTGTGACTCTTGCGCAAATCAAGCAAGATCCTGCATTTGAAGGGTTCGATCTGCTGCGTATTTCGCGGCTATCGGTCGTGCCTGTTTCGGAAGCCCACTGGCAGCGCATTCTAACCCTGGCTGGGGCTAATTAAAGTTCTGTTCGTATTGGATGTCCGTACTGACGATCGTGCGATCGTCGCTTTCGTGGAATTCCGGGAGTAACTCTCGCTTGATAACTTCTCCCAGAGACGCTTCGAGCGCCTCGGTTGCTTTTAGACAAGCATCGCCATGCCCGTCGATCGCGCGCTCTTCGAGCTTGCCATCCTTATCGATTAAAAACTCAATTCTTTGGTACTCAGACATGGCAATTTTGTTTAAACTCTGGCTTCTGTTTTAGAGTTAGTATAGACAATAAACAAGGTAGCAAATAGGACTAAGAACGTTATCCCGCCAACGATTGTAGCTAAGGCAAAGTTACTAATGCTAGAACCAACTTCTGTCGCCCTGTTAAAGTTAGGCGTAAAGACGGCTGCTGCCATACCTGTATAGTGCATAGAAAGTACCGCAAAACCCATGACAACTGCACTACCCATCTTTCCCCACATGGCCTGACGACCCGTGCGATCGCGGAAGAAAATAGCAATTTTCAAGGCGACAAAAGACACCACAATCGCAATGATGACTGACAGTATAAACAAAAAGGGATTGTAACTCGTATCTGCTTGCATCCTCATCGCCAGCATACCGATGTAGTGCATGCCCGCAATCGCAATTCCCATCGAAGCACTACCAATTAGCAAAAGGCGGTTGTCGATGATGGGGCGGCTCACAATGCTTAATGCCTGCGCCGATGCCACAATTGCAGCGATCAGCGAAACTACAACGATTAAAAAATCATAGCTAATAAAAATCGGTATAGCAAAGGCTAGCATGGCAATGAAGTGCATCGACCAGATACCCATGCCCATCGATGTCGAACCCAGTATCAGCCAGAACTTACGATCGAACCCCCTTTCATATGGTATTTGACCGGCCAGGATCAATGCTACGTAAGAAGCGAGCATTGCAATAAAAGCTGATAGTACGACAAGATAAGGATTGTATATTACATTCATAACTAATGCCTATTCTTAGACTAGGTGCTGAAGTTTAACATCTAATATACCCACAGCACGGAAATTACATAGCATTTTGCTTTTATAGCCATAGACAGATCTGTTAGGACGGGGTGCAGGGGTGAAACCCCTGCACCCCGTCCTAAGCCTGTTGACTATAGCTATAACTCCTAATAGTAAAAAGGTTGGTGGTATCTAACTGACCGAGTGTGCAAAAATCAGATGGGGAAGGCTATTTCCTGGCATATATACTTTCGGAAATAAGACTATGCACCAGGCTACACTCAGGCAAAAGCTATTGACAACTAAATGCTGTCCGGGCTGCTACTTAGAAGGGATTAATCTGGTTTATGCCAGTTTGAGGCATGCCGATCTAGAAGGTGTTAATCTCAGCGGTGCTAATTTAAGTAATATCGATCTGCGCGAAGCGGCGATTAACGATGCAGAGATGATTTATACCACCCTGGTCGGTGCTTACTTGATTGGTGCCAATCTCAGCGGGACTGACCTGAGCGGCTCGATGCTGGTGGGAGCAAACCTGCGCTTAGCCAATTTTGTCAAAAGCGATCTGAAAGGGGCAGATTTGCGTGAAGTAATTCTGAGGAATGCCAACTTGAGTCATGCTAACTTGACTGGTTGTAATTTAAGCAATTCCGATCTGATTCATGCCAACTTAGAGGGGGCCGATCTCAGACAAGCCAACCTGACTAATGCTGACTTACTCTATGCCGATTTACACGGTGCCAACCTCAGCGGTGCCAACCTCAGCGGTGCTAACCTCAGCGGTGCTAACCTCAGCGGTGCTAACCTGACAGAAGCAATTTTGCCTAAAGCCAGGTTGAGCAATGCGAACTTGAGCGATGCCTGCTTAGTAGAAGCAATTTGCGTGAAGGCAAATTTAATCGGTACCAACTTGAGCGGAGCGGATCTCAAAGGAGCTATTTTAACCAAAGCCGAAATTGCAGGCTCAGATTGGACTGGCGTTAATCTTGAAGATGCGATTATGCCTGGCAACAGCGATCGCAGCGAGGTTAAACATGACGATGCGGTGGACGACACTCTGACGCTTGTGACTGATGCTTCCCTAGTACGCGATCGCAGCACTTAACGATAAGATCGATCTAGATCGTATTTTTATTTCCTATGACTACAAGCTCAGAAGTTGATAGCGCTGTCGCCCAGTTACAGGGCAAGTCACCGCAGGAAGTCCTGGCGTGGGCTCTAGATAAATTTCACCCCCATGTGTCCTTGGCATCAAGCTTTGGTGCTGAGGATGTCGTCTTAATCGACATGATGGCTCGCATTCGCCCCGATGCTTGTGTATTTACCCTCGATACCGGTCGTTTGCCTGGAGAAACCTATGACGCGATCGCTGCGATCGCCAAGAAATATCCCCAGCTCCAGCTCCAGACCATGTTTCCTCAGACCGAAGCTGTAGAAAAGATGGTGCGAGAGCATGGCATTAATCTCTTCTACGACACTGTTGAAAATCGCAAACTGTGCTGTTATATCCGTAAGGTAGAACCGCTCAATCGGGCTTTGGAAGGCTTGCAAGCCTGGATTACAGGACTGCGGCGGGATCAAACTGACAATAGATCTCAGATGGAGGTAGTGGAATTGGATGCCGCAAGGGATATTCTCAAAATCAATCCATTAATTGATTGGACAAACGATATGGTTTGGGAATATATTCGCGCCAATGACGTGCCCTACAATGCTTTGCACGATCGCCACTATCCCAGTATTGGCTGCGCTCCTTGTACGAGAGCGATCGCGCCGGGCGAAGACCTCCGAGCCGGACGCTGGTGGTGGGAGCAAAATAACCAGGAATGCGGTTTGCATGTCAATGCTGAGGGCAAACTCGTTCGTGCTAAGGGGTAATCCTCCCATTCCTTGGCACCATTGGGAGATCGAGCAGGTGTTGTCCCATCTGCAATCGCAGCGAGAAGGATTGACCTACGTGGTGGCACGGCAAAGACTGCGGCGCTATGGTCGGAATCAAGTGCCGACCCAGCGCCGTATAGTGCAGATTGTCAGACAACCCTTGACTACTCCTTTCACATATCTGCTGCTGGCGATCGCTGCTGTAGCACAATATGTAAGTGGTGAAGGTTGGTACGTGCTGGGGTTGGGTATATTTCATGCGTGTATTGGCATGTGGTTGACTGCTAGAGCCATTCGCGCGCGCGAGGCTGCGCTACTGGGAACTCCAGATCGAGATCGTTCTCCTGCTATAGAAGAAGCCAGGGTAAGGCGCGATGGTCAGGTCGTATCGATTTCTGCCCGCGATCTGGTGGTGGGGGATATCGTAGAAATTCAAGCGGGCGATCGCCCCAGTGTCGATCTGCGCTTGTTTGAATCTGAAGATTTGCAAACCGATCGGACTGGCATTACTAGTAATGCCAGGAATGGCAGCATGTCTATTGTAGATAAGCAGGGGCAAACGGCACTACCTCTATCTACACCTGCCGTGGAACGCAGTAATATCGTCTACGCTGGCACTACAGTGACCTCTGGAAGAGGCGTGGGTGTAGCGATCGCCACGGGTAGCAGTGTGTACGGCTACAAAATCTGGCGGTGCGAGCAGCCCGTGTCGATGATGCACGATACGCTGCGTCGCCTGCGCCAAATTTGGTTTGTAGGAATTAGTATCGCGATCGCAATTCTGGTCAGGATATTCATCGATCGCGGCGAAACCGACTGGTATGAGATTAGTTTTCTCTGCCTGGCGATCGCGATCGGTACCTATCCGCAAAATCTGCTCCGCATCGCAACATTGATGCAATGGGTGGGAATTCAGAACCTGGCGCAAAAAGGTCTGTGGGTGAAGTTTCCATCTGCGATCGACGCGCTGTCACATCTATCCATAATTACTCCTATCCTTGACTCCAATCTAGAGCTTAGCATAGATAATCTCGATCGAGCGGGGATTAAATGGCATGGCTTAATTCGCGCTTCCCAAACTGATGCTGATGCTTTAGGGAAAGTGCTGGGTATTGAAGTTAGTAGCTACTTCGATCGCCCCCTGGAAACGATCCGGTTGTGGCAGTCAGGAGAGCGCATAGAGAATCAAAATGTTCGTCACAGCCGCCGTGCATCTGTTGCTGTAGTTGCTGAAGCAAACGACGATATTCCGTTGCTGCGACAGGCCGATGTCGGTATTTGCGCCCGTACTGCACCTCAATTAGTGCAAAATAGCGCGGGATTGATTTTGCCTGAGGCGCACTTTCACTATATTCCTCTCGCGATCGCGGCAGGGAGAAGCGTTGTCGATCCTCTGCAACGCATTGTCTGGCAGATCGCGATCTCTGCTGTGGCGCTTGTACTCCTGGCGATCGCGGCTGTCTATATTAAGGCTGCGATCGTGCCGTTGCAGATCGTTTGGGTTGGTGCGATCGCTACTCCTCTACTAGCGTTGGTATTGATGCTCGACCTCACGCCAACCAATATCATGACCAGACACTCAAAACAGTTTCAGTCGATATGGCGTAGCAACTATCTACATGTAGGCATTGCGATCGCCACGATTGCGATGACCGTGGGTGCAGTATTCTGGTTTAAGTACCAACAGAGTGCTTCAGGCATGTTGCAAGAAGCCCGCACTATGGCGTTTACCACCCTGGTATTCAGCCAGATCTTTTATACCTGTAGCTTGGTGCGCTCTAGCGTATTCTCTAACATCCCTCTCATGGCGATCGCCGCATTTTTAGCGATCGCTCAAGTTGCCATTATTAATCTGCCCGAAATGGGAGAATTATTTGCCACAACCCCTTTAAGTTGGACGGAATGGGCGATCGCTTCTCTAGCCGCTACCTCTATCTTTTGGGTGGAGGAAATTTTGACCTCGAATTAGAGCTATGACCTGTTTGATGCAGGGTAATGCGCCTTATGTGCGAACACGGTTGAGATGTATCGATCGAATGTATAGCTGTAGACAGATCTGTTAGGACAGGAGGTGTGGGGGCTGCGCCCCCACGCAGGGGTGGAACCCCTGCACCCCGTCCTAAGCCTATTGGCTATAGCTATAATTGTATAAAGTTTTAGGTTGAAGTCTTACACAGGAATATCTTAAATGTCATCGTTTATCGGTCACAGTTTGGCAGGGTTGACAACCTATGCCATGGCTCATCAGTTCCAAGCTGACCGTTCCAACCAGAGTAACCAGATTGATTGGAAATGGATACTTTGGCTGCTTGTGATTGATATATCTTTTAGGGCTGATGGCAAAATGTTGGCTAGTGCTGGGGATGACGGCTCTATAAGACCTTGGGATATTAGTAAAGATCGAAATCAAAATGGTCAGTTACTTTCAGGACATAGCAAACCTGTAATGTCTGTCAGCTTTATCCCTAACGGAAAACTACTGGCTAGTGGCAGCAAAGGTAAAACTGTTAGAATATGGCAACTTAGCTAGGTGAAAACAAAACATTATGTTAACCCTCAGTTATCCGCATATCGAAAAAAGCGATGGTCAGTCCGCACGGTTGCAACGCTTGCCGCGTATTAGAATTGCCCAAATTGTCATGGACTATATTGCCTATGGTTGGTCGGTAGAGGAGATCTGTCGTCAACACCTTTACTTAACCCTAGCCGAGGCCCATGCAGCAATGGGATACTATTTCGATCATCAAGAAGAAATTGACCAAGAAATTAGACAGGAATTACAGCAAGTACAAGAAAATACGGCTCAAGCATCCAAGTCACCTTTCTACATTCGTATGAAAGCTAAAGGACTGCTGTAAATGGCTATTGCTTTGTACATGGATGTTCATGTGCCTCAAGCGATTACTGAGCAGTTGCGTCGCCGAGGCATAGACGTATTGACAGCATTTGAGGACGGAACTGTAGAAATGCCTGACGATCGGCTTTTAGTAAGAGTGACGGAGCTTAAGCGTGTTCTCTTTACCCAAGATATTCGCTTTAGAGTTTTAGCCGAAACTTGGCAGATAGAAGGAAAACCGTTTTCAGGATTAATCTTTGGTCATCAACTTGGAGGCACGATTGGTCAATTTGTTAATGATTTAGAATTGATTGCTAATGCCTCTGAACCTGATGAATGGATAAATTCAGTTGAGTATATTCCCTTCAAGTCTCCCCAGATAAGAACGTGAACTATCCCTGCAAAACTGCGCCAGCCGTTAAAATGGGATGTTGTCGTATCCTGGCTCGTCGTCTGCTGCGGGTGGAGTGGCTTTGGGAACTGATGCGCTTGATGCCCTGGTAGATTTACTGCTGCGTGCGGTAGTACTTGCAGTAGCCGCACTGGCTGTACTCGCCGACAGTGCGCCGCTAAGCATGTGGATGCGCGAAGCGGTCATTTCGGCTCGCTTCTCTTTGTAGTTGCCGCGATCGATTACATTCATCCCCAAACGACCTTCGATGACAACGGCATCACCTTTGTGATATTTCTCCATAATTTCATCCGCCAAGCGGTTCCAACCGACTACCTTTAACCGCGAGGGAGCATCCTCTTCTCTAGAGCTAGAAAACTGTACCAGAAAAGAAGCGATTGAGTTCTGGTTGTCAGGTGTATAGCGCAGTTCCGGGTCGGAGACGATTTCGGCGAGGAGCGTAAACGAGTTCATGGCAACAAATTGAGAAACAGGTTCTTATAGCTTAGCGAATTGTTACTAAAGTCGCTCAGACAACAGTAATTAATTTAAGAAAACTTTAATTTCGCCGCTGGGTAACTAGATCGGCGCATTCAATTAAGCTGGCAGGCATGTGAGGGCCAGTTAAAATTACTTCGACCTGGTGGGGGCGCGATTGCAATACTTTGAGCACCTCTGTCTCTGCAACTAGGTCTAGCTCGATCGCTAAACTTAGCTCGTCCAGGACAAAGACATCATAGTGACCCATTGCGATCGCATCTTTAGCGTACTGCCACAGATCCAATACTGCTTGCGTCTCAGCCTCAGTAAGGTCAGGGGATTGCGGATCGATCTGGCGCTCCAGATTGCAGCGCACCCAATCGAGATTTTGCACGAGCCGTCGGGGATAGTTTGCACCTTGTCGAATACCGCCCTGAAAGAATTGCGCGACTAATGTGGGCTTGCCCTGTCCCGCTACCCTGAGTGCCTGTGCCATAACATCCGCATAAAACCCCCGTGTTGGCGATGTCACTACTTGCATCAATCCTCGCGAAGGCGTTACTGGTAAAGTCATCTTGGCGGCTGGGGAACTGGGCTTAGCGGTCTTGGCAGATTTTATTTGGGCAACCATATAGTTAGCGTACATACTGGGCTATTGCACCTATATAAACACTAGATATGGTTAGTCGTCAATAGTTATTAGTAGCTAGCGTTTTTAGTAGTCAGTATTCAGCGATTGGCTTTCAGAAAGACTTAAATTCTTCAAGTGCTTGGCAGAGCTACTCGTTCAGCCAGTCGAATATCTGACCTACGGTGATGCTAAAGGATGTGGCAAAGGAGGGGACGGGCAGGCGATCGCTTTTTTCCTCAAACACGGCTATGGTGCGATCTGCAAAATAAACAAACGCCAATTCCTCGGAGGATATTCCGCACGACTTTTGTTTGGCTTTGCTCGGGGGAGAGGATCTCAATCGTCCAATCCGGTGCAAGTGAAAAAACATTAGCAACTTTACCATCGCGATCGCGAGGAATACGATCCCAGGTAAAAATCGTAATATCCGGGACGATCGATTTGCCCCCAAACGTACAGCGCAGTTCTGAATAAGCACGGGCTATATGCTGGGGCTTGAGTGCGGTATTGATGGCGGGGACGAGATCGCTTTGGATCGTGCTGTGTTTTCCCTGTGGCATAGGCTTTTGGATAACCTGACCGTCAATAAATTCCGAAGCAGGCTTAGTTTCTGGAAGCTTTAGAAACTCATCGAGCGTTAAGGGTTTAGTAGGCGTTTGAACCATAGCATTTAGAGGTTAAGTACTCAAGTTCCTAGCGGGGCAGTACGTCATCTAAGCGAAGCTGAATCTGGGGTAGCAGCGGTGAAGTAATTGGCTGACCGAGGCGATACTGTTGCTGGCTGTAAACTTCGGCATTCAGTTGACAAACGGTAAATGTGGGTTGCTTGGGTTTGCCAATAAAGGCAATGCCACCCAAACCGCGATAATCGACAATCCAATATTCGGGGATGCCTAATAGCTTGCCACTCACAGTTTCATGAGGTCCTGTGGGTTCCATGTCAATTAGTTCTCCGTTGGCTAGCTCGTAACGGGGATTGCGGCAGTATTTGCCCAGGAATTCATCAAAGCTGAGGAGTTTGGACAGTGTGTAAGACATGTTTATACCTTTTGATGCCAGGCTAAATATATCGTAACCCCAACACATGCATTCACTGGCTCGGTAAATGCAGCATAATCTACAGAGGCGGAACCAGATTAGCCGCTACAGTAATTAGAAGATTTCTCGTAAATACAGTAATCCTAGCCCCATGAGTCAATCACCACAGCCCTGGAGTCAACGCTTTGAAACCGCGCTGCACCCTGCGATCGCCCAGTTTAATGCCAGTATTGGTTTTGATATTAATTTAATCGAGTACGACATTACGGGCTCGCAAGCACACGCGCAGATGCTGGCTAAGGTCGGGATTATCAGCGCCGAGGAAGGCGATGCCCTGGTGAAGGGACTGGAGCAAATCCGGCAGGAATATCGCCAGGGGCAGTTCAATCCCGGATTAGATGACGAAGACGTGCATTTTGCCGTGGAGCGGCGCTTGACGGAATCGATCGGCGATATCGGCAAGAAGCTGCATACGGCGCGATCGCGTAACGATCAGGTGGCAACGGACGTGCGTTTGTATCTGCGCGATCGCATCCGCCAGATTCAAGTCGATCTCAAAGCCTGGCAAGCAGCATTAATCGCTCAGGCGGAAAGGCATATCGACACGCTCATTCCGGGCTACACGCACCTGCAACGCGCTCAGCCACTCAGTCTGGCGCATCACCTCCTCGCCTATTTTGAGATGGCGCAGCGAGATTGGCAGCGCCTGGATGAAATCTATCACCGCGTCAATATCTGTCCCCTCGGTTCGGGCGCGTTGGCGGGCACGCCTTTCCCCATCGATCGCCATTTCACGGCTGAATTATTGCAGTTTGAAGCGGTGGGCAAAAATAGTCTCGATGGCGTTTCCGATCGCGATTTTGCGGTGGAATTTCTCTGCGCTGCTAGCCTGATTGTGATGCATCTCAGTCGCTTTTCTGAGGAGGTAATTTTATGGTCATCCCAGGAGTTTAGTTTTGTGACGCTGAGCGATCGCATCAGTACTGGCTCCAGCATCATGCCGCAAAAGAAAAACCCCGACGTGCCGGAATTGGTGCGCGGCAAGACAGGGCGGGTATTCGGGCATTTGCAAGCGATGCTGACACTTCTGAAGGGTTTGCCGCTAGCGTACAACAAAGACATGCAAGAAGATAAGGAATGTCTGTTCGATGCCGTAATTACGGTGAGAGCTTGTTTGGAGGCGATGACTATTCTACTCGCAGAAGGCATAGAATTTCAGCCGCAACGCCTTAGTGCTGCTGTGGCAGAAGATTTCTCTAATGCTACCGATGTCGCCGATTACCTCGCATCTAAGGGAGTTCCTTTCCGCGAAGCGTATAACTTAGTAGGTAAGCTGGTTAAAACCTGCGTCAGTGAGGGAATTTTACTCAAGGATTTATCCCTAGAACGCTGGCGATCGTTCCATCCTTTATTTGAGATGGATATTTTTGAGGCGATCGCTCCGGCTCAGGTAGTAGCGGTACGCAATAGCTACGGCGGCACGGGATTCGAGCAAGTACGCCAGCAAGTCATAGCAGCCAAAAATCTTCTTGTTTAACGTTTATAAAATCTTATGACTCACAATTTTAAGCTTGACAGGCCACTAGGGTTAAGTTAGCGTAGCTCGCCAACCGATATCGCGACGATAAATTAAGTCGCCACCATCTATGTGACTGACGGCTTCATAGACGCGGGCGATCGCGTCTTTGAGCGTATCTCCTGTTGCAGTTACACCTAATACCCGACCGCCAGAGGTGACAAGGCTATTGTTTTGCAGCTTTGTCCCGGCATGGAAAACTAACGCTCCTGCCTCTTCCGCTTTGCCAATGCCAGTGATGAATTCCCCCGTGCGGGACTTTTCGGGGTAGCCGTCCGCTGCCATCACTACGCATACCGATGCCCCAGATTTCCAGGCAACAGGCGGTATTTCATGCAAGCGCCTTTCCACGCAAGCCAGCATTAATTCATCCAGGGGTGACTCCAGTAAAGGCAGGATTGCTTGCGTTTCCGGATCGCCAAACCGGCAGTTAAATTCAATTACTTTTGGCTCGCCTGTAGGTGTAATCATCAAACCTGCATAGAGACAGCCGCGATAGTCAATGCCTTGCTTTTGTAAAGCAGCGATCGCTGGCTCCAACACCGCAGTCTGAATCTTCTCCATCAGCTCTGGCGTTCCCAAGGGGGCAGGGGCGTAGGCTCCCATCCCACCTGTATTTGGCCCTGTATCGCCATCGCCCAAGCGCTTGTGATCCTGAGCGGGCAGTAATGGCCGGATGGTTTGCCCGTCCGTAATCGCGAGGACTGACAATTCCTGACCTTCTAGATATTCTTCGATTAATACCGTTTCGCCTGCTGCGCCAAACTGACCGCTAAAGCAGCGATCGATCGCTATCTGGGCTTCTTCTAGTGTCATGGCCACGGTCACACCTTTGCCACTGGCGAGACCATCTGCCTTAATGACAATGGGCGCGCCCTGTTGCTTAACGTAGTCTTTGGCAACAGCAGGATCTGTAAATGCTTGACTGGCGGCGGTGGGAATTTTAGCCAACCGCATCAGCGACTTTGCCCAGGATTTACTGGACTCAATTTGGGCACCAGCCTTAGTAGGGCCAAAGATCGGTAGACCTTCTGCCTGAAAGTTATCGACTATACCCATTGCTAGCGGTACTTCTGGCCCCACTACGGTCAAGCCAACCCCTTGCACGCCAGCAAACCTTTGAATGCCATCCAAGTCATCGACAAACAGCGATACGTTACGGCATTTGGGCAAGGTAGCCGTACCACCATTGCCGGGAATGCAAAAAATTTGACTGACATTGGGTGACTGAGCCATCTGCCAGGCTATGGCGTGTTCTCTACCACCGCTACCTACAATTAATGCCTTCAATCTCGCACCTTCTCTAAATTCCACCTGTAAATTTTCCATTGACCCCTCCGCCTCCGGCACCTCCCCTTGCCAAGGGGAGGATGGGTGGGGTTATGAATTCGATACCATCTCTACCGCAAAACTATCTTTCTTTTCAAACTCAAATGGACCGGCGATCGATCCCCATACCCTTTCATCTGTAACCGGATCGTAACCGCGTTCCAGGCTAATAAATCTAGTTTCACTGATTTCAAACTCGCTGTTAAGGTAAGTTTCTTGCCCATCGCGAACTACGCAACACTTTTTACCTGGCTCGACCTTGACTTTAAAAATATTCTCAGGCGTGTGTTGCACTAACATATTGCAACCATCCAATAAGACGACATCATCCAGGCTTAACTGGGTTAACCGCTCGGGATTAACGCTAGCACCATAGTATTTGGGTTCGTCTTTGATTTTGTAGGTGACGATTTTGAGGCGCGGGTCGTCGGTTTCATCATCCCCGTCGGGCAGAATATGTAAAATTGCCGTGCGATAGGGTCTATGCATTGCATAATCGTAGGCTTGTTCGGAATACAGCCAGATGCCGCGATCGCTTAGCGGCTGTGGAAATTGTCTGATCCGGAGGCGAATATGGGCGAAAAAAGGAGGATTTTCGATCGCCTGCTCCCAGTTGCTAAACTCGCCTGACATCCAGGATGCCAGGGTTAGCATTTCTGATTGATGTGTTTTTAAAGCCATGTATTAAGGAAATTTCTCGTACGATAAGATTCTGTAGGGGCAATCCCCCTGCGAGCGCCCCGGTTTATTCAGGGCCATTAAAAAAAGATAGCCGATTTATATCCCCAAAATGAGGCGCGATCGCTAATATCTTCTAATATCTCGTGTAGTGGTACGCAATATCTGACAGCATCGGCATTTCCGGGTAAAGCCCTCGCACAATTTGGACGATCGCGTATATAAACGCTACGTTCACCGCTATGAAAGTAGCCGTAAAAATGGTTTGGGCAAACTCCACAAAGAAGGGAAGTCCAGCCATAATTTGCGCGATCAGGGACATGAGGAGTGAAACCAGGACAATGCAGATATCGATCATTAATGCCTGCATAGTATTAAAGCGAACGAAGTGCTTAATACGTCCGTTCCTAACCACAAGCAAAAATAGAACGAGCCAGACCACAAACCTGAGATCGAATAGGGGGGGAATAATTCCAAACGACAAAATTTGACCGATCTGAAAAAACAGAATGTAGCTGATTGCCAGTCCAGGGATTTGACTGAATAAGAATGCTCCCATGCCAATTACTGCTGACATGGGTAAAGCGTAGGGTAGACAGCTATACAGCCTTTCTATGGGACTCGTTCCTCCACGCCATGCCATAAATCGCGACCTTTTGCTAACTGGAGCTAAACTAGCATAATAGTTAATTTTAGACAGTTTTTCACAACTCTTGCCGATCTAAGATCGCTAGGTTATCGCGATGTACTACGTTTGCTTCCGTAACTTCGCCTTCTAAACCCAGCAAGCGCGGAATATCTTCTGACTTGCAGCCGAGAATTTTTCTAATTTCCGTACTGCCATAGTTAGTAATACCTCGGGCGAATTCTTTGCCAGTACGATCGCACAAACTCACTGCCTCTTGAGCGTCAAATTCACCCTCAACTGCGACGATACCTGCGGGTAAGAGCGATCGCCCTAACTTGGCTAGAGCTTTAACAGCTCCATCGTCGAGTAAGAGCTTGCCCATCGGTACCATGCCGTAGGCAATCCAGCGCTTGCGGGCATTAACGGTGCGGGGTTGCGGCTCAAATTGGGTACCGAGCGGCTCGCCCCGCAAAATCTGCCAGATCCGCTCTGGGGCATCGCCTTTAGTAATAGCGGTACGGACACCCGCTGCCGATGCGATGCGAGCCGCTGTTAGTTTGGTCACCATACCACCCGTGCCCCATTGACTCCCTACACCTGCCTCTACATCCAGGGTGGTCAGGCGATCGTGCGGTACGGTAACGATCGGTTTGGCATCAGGGTGCTGGCGGGGGTCGGCGGAATAGAGGCGATCCACATCTGTAAGCAGAAATAACCAATTTGCCTCCAACAAGCTCGCCACTAAAGCCGACAGCGTATCGTTATCGCCGAACTTGAGTTCGTCCACGGCGACCGTATCGTTTTCGTTTACGATCGGCACTACGCCCAGTGACAATAACTCTTGGAACGTAGCATTTACGTTAATGTAATGCTGCCGCTGGATCAGATTGGCACGGGTCAACAAAACCTGGGCGACGGGCTGGTGTAGGGCTGCAAAAAAATCATCGTAAATGCGCATCAAGCGGCTCTGCCCCACGGCAGCGATCGCCTGCTTCATTGCTATCTGTCGCGGTCTTTCTGTCAAACCCAGTCTGGCGCAACCCACGCCCACCGCCCCCGACGATACCAATACGACGCGATGCCCCTGACGTTGCAGATACACGACTGCTTCGACTAATTTCGCGATCGCCGATAGATGCAAATCGCCGGATTCCGGCTTGGTTAAGCTCGACGTACCAATTTTGATCACTATTGTTTGCGACTGCATAACAGCTTAAACGCGCTTTCTCCTGTCGTTGAGGTTCTCTCTACCTTTAGTTATCCTATAGTTAGACCGATATACTTTCCATGGGGATCTTTGTCACTTTTAATTTGACTATACATTCATAAGAATTTCTAGGAGAAATTATAGTGACAGACCAACAAAGTCAAAATATTTATGTTGCTGTGCTTATCTATGAGTCATCCTCAGAATCACCGCAATATAAAATGCTCTTTGAAGAAAGCTTCATGATTATAAAGGCTAGTTCTCTAGAGGAAGCAAAACAGAAAACTCATCAATATGCTAACGATCGTACATCCACGTTCAAAAATGAATCGGGTGTTTCAATAACATGGAGTCTAAAGCATGTTGTTGATGTCAATCAGGTTTTGTACGACGTTAATACTGATGGGGCAGAAATTTATGCTAGACACTTTCGTAACTATCAAGCATATTCAGAGTTTGAGCCGCTTCTGTCGGGAGAAGACCTGTAGCTTTACGCTTTGCTAGAAGGCTCGTCTCCCCATAAACACCGACCACATAGAAATTATTTGTGAATGCTTTAGATTTTTGGCGGCGGGTGATGGGCAACGTTATCCTACTCTCGCGATCGCCTCTTCTATCCCTTTCCTCGCGAAGATTTAAAATCCGTTGCCAATTAGAACGAATGGTGCCCAATAGTGGGGATATGAGAAATCGGTACTGCTGCCTTTGGATTTGCGATGGAGCAGGCTGAGTTGGGCTTGACGTATGGCAGCGGCTTTAGTTATCGGCGCTTGGGGCGTACTTTTAGCAAGTTGGGTGTAAAACTCTTCCATCAGCAAGCGCGTACTGGCATCATCCACTGCCCACAGGGAAGCGATCACGGCTTTGGCGCCGCCATTGAGAAAGTAGTAGCTGATACCGGCAATTTCCGTACCATCCTGTGTGGCTGTACCGAGGGCGGTTTCGCAGGCGGATAACACGACGAGATGGACTTTGGTGAGGTCTTGCAGCGCCGTTGGAATTTCTGGAATCGGCAATTTGTTGCCATCACCCAGCATCAAGTAAGAAGCATCGGCGCTACCGGGTTCAAATTTGCCATGCGTGGCGATATGCAAAATGCGATGACCGGAAATATTGTCGCGCAATGCCTTGCGGTTAAATGCCCGATCCAATAACTTGATACCGTTAAAAATCCCTTTAGTATCGCTAGCTGAGGAACGCACGATCGCATCGAGTTCGGCGGGTACGTTGGGTAGGGCGCTAAATCCAGGTACGGGTTGGGAGAGGCCAGCAGCGAATACGTTGGTGTTTTGCGTGCCCGTTGGTAAGCGATCGCTGGTATCAGTGAGGTCGGCGGAGACAACTGTGGAAATCGCGTATTTCTCGATAATTTCACGTTTACGCAATGAGATTGACTCGATATTGATAAGTTAAGTTGAAGTTGGAAAGCTATGCTGTTAAAAAGCAGAAGTTTTAAATTTATTTTCTAGATCCTTGCTAAGTACATGTTAGAAAGTCTGTTGGAGTTAAGATCGAGATACCTCGAAATGGATGAAGAATCAGCAGGTCTCGATAACAAACTTTGGCTCACTCATCCGCTTTGTCCAACTGTACAACTTGGTTGGTGATGGGTAGAACGGGCTAAATTTAGTCGTCCCTGGACTACCGGAGGGCTGCGATCCCGAGCGGACCGATCGCAAATTCGAGGCACGAGGAAAATTGGCGGTCGGGGTTCAGCCCCAGGGCTTGCGCGATCGCGGCGCGTTCTCCAGGATTGGACAATTCGCTCAGATCGATCTCTCCATCCCTAAGCTTGACATAGTTTTCGGCTATTTCTTGCTGCTGTTCGAGGCGATTTTTTGCTTCCCAGCCGCGACTCGTCAGGAGGGGATGCCCCGTCCGAACGTGGAAATATACCGCTGCCAGCCAGGACAGAACCGTTTCTACTCTTCCACTCCCAAATTTTAACCAGTCATAGGGACTCACGCGAACTGGCCGGGGGCCGTCGTAGCTTTGTTCGATGATGTCGTGCAGTTCTTCCAGTCCGTAGTCTGCGAGGACTGCTTGTTCGCCATCCATGAATATATTGTTTGGCGTAATCGCGGGATAGTAGTGTCCACCCAGGCGATCGCTCAGATAGTCTAAACCGCTAGCTAGGGATTGAAATGCCGTTACCAAATCGAGACCGGGAAGGGGATCGGGTACTTCCTGCTCGGGTCGGAAGCGATCGATCGCTCTTTCAGGGTAATACCTGCGACATATAATAAAGCAGCGCTGGCGATGCAGGTTATGATACCGCAACCAGGGAGCCACACCAGGAGTAGGAGGCATTGCTACTAGGGAGTCAAAATAGGGACAAAGCCGATCGACGCGATCGCGCAAATCGCTACCCGTCCAGAGATCGCGTTCTCCTTGCACGAAAGTAGAGTGAAGCTTGACAACCACTTCAGCCTTGGCATATTTTGCTCGACTAGTCTGGATATAATTACCCTGACTGCCAAGCTCGGCAATGAGTTGGTACCCCCCTGGAATTCTCTTCCCAAGCATGCAAGTTTTTCCCTTCGTTCGCTCTCATAACTAGAATGCCCAGATATGTAAATTTGCGATCTCGATCTGGAAAAAGCTACACCTGGTGTCCAGGAGGGCTTTAACTTGCGAACACGGGACCCATATCAATGTAAATCCTCATTTCTTGAAATAGTCCGTCCTTAAAGCGAATTACTTCGGAGCAGGGTACGGTAACTACCTTGTCATCCAGCCGCGTGTAGATTACTTCCATTTGGCATATAACATTATCTCCAGTCTCCCAAAGATTTTTGATGTCGTGCCTTACGGATTTCACTCGCGATCGAAAGCCAATCGATGATTCTCTAATTGCCGATCTACCATGTATGGGTGGGAAGTTACCAAATCGGTAGAAGGCATCTTCGGCAAAGAAAGCCGCAAAATCATCAGGCGATCTGACTTCTGTGAGAAACCGCCTGACAGTATCTGCATTTGTGGGTGCTGGCTCGGACATGATGATTCCTTAAATTATGTAAAAGCAGGAGTAGTATCGATATAAGCCTTCAACTCGCGCACCTTGCCATTGGCAAAATGAATCACGTCAACGCAGGGCAGCGTAGCAACTTTTCCATCCTTGCGGTTGTAAGTAACATTCATCTCGCACACAACCGTATCGCCAAATTCCCATATATTCAGAACATCATGGGTAACGGAATCAAACATATCCACTAAAGGTGTTGCCAGAGCGCGAATACCTTCAGGCCCAATTACTGGATCGAAGTTGCCCACCTTATAGATGGCATCATCGGTAAAGTATGAAACGTACTCATCCACGTTATTGACTTCCACTGCGGCATATGCGCGGTTAACTAAATCGATATTAGTTGTTGACATAAAATTTTTTCAGGTTTGCGATCTTCTACAAATTTTCTACAAATGATAGCTCTACGGATGTAGAGGTTATGCGGCGAACAAGGGTGAAGCATCCATGTAAACAAGCATTGCTCGCACTTTATCACCCGTCATGCGGAATACATCTAAACAAGGTAATACCAGAGTGGAATCATCAAGGCGAGTATAGGTGATTTCCAACTCGCAGACCACTGCATCGTCTATTTCCCAGATATTTTTAATACCAAAAGCAATGCCCTTAATATGGTCGAGATGGCTAGCTTTAATTGTAGCCTCAACTGCGGCTTTACCAACTGCGGCTGGGTAGTTGCCAAACCGATATTCGGCATCATCAGTTAGATAAGTTAAAAACTCATCCACATTCATTACTTCAAACAGCCCGATTAGATGTTTGACAATATCAATTTTTGACATGACTGCCTCTGAAAATTATTAATCGTGTAGTTTTTTTTTCTTCTTTGTAAATCTCTGCAAAGACTCGCTCAGAGATTAGCAAAATCAACTCAATTAACTAAATAGGGGATTGATATCCATGTATATCCGCAATTCTTTGACCTTATCACCTTCGAATTTGATGGTGTCGCAACAGGGCAAGGTATGTACTCTACCGTCATGACCGACGTAGGTAACTTCCATTTCGCAGATCATCGTGCCGTCGCTGGCTTCCCAAATGTTTTTAATGCTGTGGTGCAATCCTTCACATTTTTCGAGAAACCCCGACGATGAATCGGCAATTTCCTGAGGAGTACGAGCAGGTGGGAAGTTGCCAAACTGATAATAACAATCATCGGTATAAAACTTAATGAAGTTATTAACATTCATTGCTTCCCCGGCCAGAAACATCTTTTTGATAATATCTACCTTTTCTCCCGAAAACTTGGGCCACTTTTTAGTATGCGGCCACTCCCATGTTTCCCCTGCCATAGCCTCATTTCTCCTTAAAGTAATACATTATTTAATAATGTTGTAATGCGATTGAGATTGCGGTTGCGATCGCACATGCCTATTGTCATTCTAAACCTCCCCATATAGCCTAGCTTCTTAAGAAAATCTTTAGACAATCAGAGTAAATAAGCTGGAATATCTCCTGAAGATGTTGATTCATCGCGATCGCCAGGATTTATTCACAAATTTGACTGGTTAGCGATTTAATCTTTATAGATAATTAATGCAAATGTGGCATTGTCGTCCAAATTGCGTGACAGAAAAACTAATATAATGCTGAGAACATTTGCGAACAATTTCACGAGGAAATATGGCAAACGGTGAAGGGAAGAGAGAACTGACTGAGATCGCACGGATGTTGAAAGGCATTCATCACGTCGGTATTACAGTGGACAACATGGAGCAATCTCTTGAGTTTTACGTGGATCTTCTAGGAGGAGAGATTGCTGTTGGGGGTGAGGGGTTTGCAGGTGAGGCACTCCACCATAACCTGTTTCAAATCGAAGATTTAGAGGCAATGGAAAAGGGATTTCACCCCAAGACTATTGGCGTGCCTAACCTCAGAACTGGACAGGAAGAAGCACTCGACGTTAAGTTCATTACATTTGGCAATGTTTGCTTAGAGCTAATTTACTATCGAGATGCTAAAGCCAAGCCTCAAGAGTCGAGACCCTTTGCGCCCAGCCATCCTACCAGTACGGCCTATGTAATTTCCAGTCACCTCTCTTTCTTTGTCAGAGATGACATCGATCTCAGCGAATTTGCCGTGAAACTGGAGGAGGAAAGCCACAAGCGCGGCATGCATAAGGTGCGTTGCAATCGTATCGTCCACGTCAATTCTGAGGAAGAACGCAAGAAGACCGAGCTTAAATACAATTCCTATAAGTTCTGGCACGATCCCGATGTATCGGGTGAAGACTTTGGCGATTTCTACGGCTGGGGGCTAATTTATGCTAAAGGGCCGAGCGGCGAGCAATTAGAATTCAACCAGGTTACTCGTCGTATTAAGGGGCTGTATCAAGCAGCAGAAGAACGATACAGGCAAGCCAGATTGCCTTAGTCCAGTAATAGCTCGCGGTAGGGTGCAGTTAGCGGCAGCGTAACGCACGATAGCAGGGCTTATTCACCCATTCATAAGTCCTTCAATACTTTTCTCGGGGTAGTGCTGTATGCCTACCCCAATATTTTGGGATGGCATTGATAAAGCATCAAAATGCTCTCGCGATCGACAGTTCGCGATTTTTAACCCTTGATTAATCTATGAAAAATTCAAAAACCATAGATATTTTTCTTGTCATACCCACGAACAAATTTTATTCAGTTATCTTTATATTTCCTTAATAACCTTAATAAATGTTAGTAAAATGAAATACATCGAAATACATTTACTAAGTATTTTTTCTCATGACAGCCGAACAATTTCCCTGGCTTACCGCGATTGTTTTGTTCCCACTGGTTGCTTCGTTAGCGATTCCCGTGTTGCCTGATAAAAATGGCACGCGAGTACGCTGGTATGCCATGGGTGTAGCGATCGCTGACTTTGTCTTAATGTGCTACGCCTTCTGGAAACACTACGATGCCAACAGTGCGACTTTTCAACTCGCAGAGAAATATGCCTGGGTGCCTCAGTTAGGTCTCAGCTGGGCGGTTTCAGTTGATGGCATCTCCGTCCCCCTCGTACTCCTCGCGGGATTTGTGACGACACTTTCAATCTATTCGGCGTGGCAAGTTAACCTTAAGCCTCGCCTTTTTTATTTTTTGATGCTGGTGCTGTATTCAGCCCAGATCGGAGTTTTCGTAGCGCAGGATCTAATGCTCCTATTTATTGTGTGGGAGTTAGAGTTAATCCCGGTTTACCTGCTTGTCTCCATTTGGGGCGGGCAAAAGCGCCAATATGCAGCTACGAAATTTTTACTCTACACCGCTGCTGCTTCCATATTTATCCTGGTAGCTGCTCTAGCCATGGCTTTTTATGGCGGCGGCAACATGACCTTTGATATGGTGGAACTGGGCTTAAAGGATTACCCGCTAGCCTTAGAACTATTCCTATACGCGGGTTTACTAGTTGCGTTTGGTTTGAAGTTAGCTATTTTCCCGCTACATACCTGGTTGCCCGACGCGCACGGTGAGGCTTCTTCCCCTGTATCGATGATTTTGGCAGGCGTACTGCTGAAGATGGGCGGTTATGGCTTAATTCGCCTGAATCTAGAACTTCTACCAGACGCACATGTTTACTTTGCCCCAGTTTTAGTAATGTTGGGCGTAATTAACGTTGTCTACGGTGGATTTACCTCGTTTGCGCAATCCAATTTAAAGCGCCGTCTAGCCTACTCATCGGTTTCCCACATGGGATTTGTGTTAATCGGCATTGCCTCTTTCACCGATTTGGGTATCAATGGCGCGATGCTCCAGATGATCTCCCACGGCTTGATTGCTTCGGTATTGTTCTTCCTGGCCGGTATCACCTACGATCGCACGCATACGATGTCCATGAAGGAGATGGGCAGTCTCGGTCATTCTATGCCTAAAGTATTCGCCCTATTCACGATTGGCGCGATGGCATCGTTAGCCCTACCTGGCATGAGCGGCTTTGCTGGCGAGCTTTCTGTCTTTTTGGGCGTAACCACCAGCGACATCTACAGCTCTCCGTTCCGGACGGCTACAGTCTTTTTGTCGGCGATCGGGTTGATTTTGACACCCATCTATCTGCTGTCCATGCTGCGTCAGATTTTTTACAACTCCGGCTCCTTACCTACATGTGATGTGGCACCTGTATGCGACCTATCGGATCTGGAACTAAAGAGTCAGGGAGATCAAGAAGCGGTTTGCTTTGGCACGAGTTGTGTCCTCCCCACCGAAGCAGTCTATCAGGATGCCAAACCGAGGGAATTGTTCATCGCTGCTTCCTTCCTGGTGCCGATTATTTGTATTGGTCTTTACCCCAAACTGGCAATGCAAGTATATGACGCAAAAACGGTAGCTGTGAACGCACAAGTGCGTCAGTCGTACGCTCAAATTGCGCAAACAAACCCGCAAATTTATGCCAAAGGCTGGCGATCGGCACCAATCCTCGATCCCGAACTGGCAATCGTACCAGCAGCAGTCAGATAAAAGATCGGGTCAACAACTATAGCTATAGCAAGCTAGTTTTCGCTCGAAAGCGATCGCCGTTTTAAATGGCGATCGCTTTCTCTTTCTGTTAATAAAATTACCTGCTGAAAGCTCTTAGGCTCCCATAATCTCGTAGCCGCAGTCCGCGTAGAGAATCTGACCCGTAATGGCGCTAGAGAGATCGCTGGCAAGAAATGCTGCCACATTGCCCACTTCAGTTTGGCTGACCAAGCGGCGGAGTGGCGATACTTCCTCAACGTGGTGCAGCATTTTGTGAATATCGCCGATCGCCGCAGAAGCAAGCGTCCGAATTGGTCCGGCGGATATGCCATTGACACGAATATTTGAGGGGCCGAGATCGGCGGCGAGGTAGCGCACGTTCATCTCCAGTGCTGATTTAGCAATGCCCATGACATTGTAATTGGGTACCACTTTCACACCGCCAATATAGGTGAGGGTAATGACACTGCCGCCTGCTGTCATCAAAGGCTTGGCACCACGACAAAGTTGAATTAACGAGTAAGCACTGACATCCAGCGCCAATCTAAAGCCTTCACGGGAAATAGCGGTAAATTCGCCGGAGAGATCTTCTTTATTGGCAAACGCTAGGCAGTGAATCAGAATATCTAACTTTTCAAACGATTGCCCGATAGCAGCAAACATTTCATCCACCTGAGCGTCGTTTTGCACGTCGCAGGGCAGAAATAAAGCTGGAGACAACGGTTCTACTAGCTCAGCTACTTTGCCCTTGTTACGATCGCGATCGTCGGGTAGGTAGGTAATCGCGAGTTTTGCACCTGCGGCATGTAACTGTTGGGCAATACCCCAAGCGATCGAGCGATTATTGGCAATACCTGTCACTAAAGCGGTTTTGCCACTCAAATCCAACAAATTATTCATTAAAACTTAAATCCTAGAGAAAAGATCCGCCCAGACTGGGGGCAATAACACTGGCGATCGCCCTTTGCAGGATGGTAAGGACGAGGAACCCGAGCATAGGTGAAAAGTCTATGCCGCCCATCGGTGGAATCAGCGACCGAAACAGGTTGAGGTAGGGATCGGTAACCTGGCTGAGTGCGGCAAACGGTTGATTGTACCAATTAATATTGGGAAACCAGGTCAAAATAACGCGGATGAACAACAGTAGCAAATATATGCTTATGAATGATAAAACTGTGCGCAGGATAATTATTTCCATAATTCAACCTTTGGTAATACTAATTTTGCGTTTAGCTTAAACTCTGCCTACTTTATAGATTTTACAAAATCTTGAGGCTAACCTAAAACCTTTAATCGTCGTTGTCTACTTCAGTGTTGGAATTATTCACCAAGGATTTTTTTCTGCCATTACCAGTTGAAATCGATAGCTCGTTACTAACGGCATCGATCGCGGCATTTAACTGGGCGATTTTCTGCTCTAGACCTCGCTTAGCGCGATCGATGGGTTCTTCATCCAGCAAGCTGTTTTCGTCATCATCTATATCTTCGTCATCTTCAAGCTGACCGATCTCTTTATATTTAGGGTCGCTCAGCTTTGAGGCAATCAGCGCGCCCACTACGCCACCAGCGATCGCGCCTAAGATAAATCCACCAAAGAAGTTATCCGATTTGTCCGACATAGAAATTGCCTCGAAAGTCTTAAAAATTCATACTTGGGGGTTAGGGTCTGTTTTCTACGGTATGGGGTGCAAGATCCGTTGCTACCGAAGCGTCAATCTTAGCTTGTAGTTCGCTTAAGAGCTTGAGATTGGGCTGCCCGTCACCGCGAAAATCGCGATTATCTTTTAACCCTACCTCTATCATATTGGCTCGCTCGCGTCGAGCTACTTTGTCATGAGGATTGACCTCTAACCATTTGGTATATGCATCAAATGCATCATACCAGTAACCGTAGCGTTCGTAGATTCTGGCTTTTTCTAAATCTGTTTTTGCCTTGCTCAGCTCGGCGATCGCCGCAGGCTTATTTTCCATCCGAACTACCACATCAGGGAGCTGAACGAGATCGGGTGGTACTTGAATTCTCCATCCCCGATCTTTACCAAACTCTAGTTCAGGGGCTGTTATAGGTAAGGTATACCTATACAGTCCCGTTTTTGTAGAAGTTGCACTTGCATTGAAGATAGTCTTAGCTGCACCTACACCTTTGATGGGCGTTTTGTGCGGATCTTTGCGCAGCATGAATTCTTGATCGAAAGTAATAGCTTCTATCGCAGAATTACTGGAGAACGAAGTATTGGTAATTGCTGTATCTCTGGGGATTGAAGCAATGAACCAGTAAAAAGTGGGTTGTGCAGAGAGTGTAAGTGCTCCATCATCAGGTGCAAGAAATATTATCTTAGGTAATTCCCCATGAACAGGACGAGTACCTCCACTAGTCTTACCAGATTCTGGTAGAGAACCCAGGCCGTATTTACTGCGGCGATTTTGGGCAAGTGCCATATCGTTAGTTACTAATGCCATTGTCGCTGTTAGGCAAGCAGTAGCTATGGCGATCGCTGAGCGAGTTTGCAGTGAATATCTAAGTGCGAACATAACTGTACCTTGTATATCTACATTGTATTTGCGCGTTTACAGTTATTTATTGGGTTACTAAGAGGGTGTCGAAATAGCGTGCAGATGGGTTCCCAGCACTTCAACTATTGAATTTCATTGGCTATGAGCGGCTCCACGCCAGCTAAAGCTCGTACCATCCTCTGCTGACCAAAAGGCGTAGTCCGGCGGGGGCAAGATCGGAGAAACCTGTTTGGCTTCGACCGTAGGTATCGTCAAACTCACATATATGACGACACCAGATCGCTACGGTTTAGTTCAGTTGGAGCAGCCAGAATCCTTAAATCTTGTGCTGCATCTATGTATTTATAACCGTTTGGATGATGTCATAAATATAGTTTTTTGGGCAACATAAGAGTGTGAGCTGTGTCACTTGCAGGAGCGATCGGAAAGGATATTCTGCTACTACTCTTAAATATTCCTTACAGGCAACAAGTCTAAGTTGAAATACTCAGAGAATGTATCTAAATCAGCTCATCAATATCATGAAGATTTCTACTTTAACTTTTTGAATAAATCTGTAATAATATTTAATCCAGCAAGAATGTTCGCAAAAAGCCAATCCTTCATCTTAAATGATTAGTGTATGTCGATTAACAAATTCAATTGTTTGGTTTACAAAACTTAATCTTAATTTCTAAAAGATAAGCCTAAAAAGCAAAAAGTTTGGTACTGCTTCCAGCCTTCTGGATATTTAGAGATCGACAGATCGGGACCTCAGTCAAGAGTCAAAATTATGTCTAAGCAAACGACCCACACGACCGGCAAGACTACTGTTAGACAACCTGGTAAGCACGCAAGCATATCGGCAGATATGGTGCGTACCTATTTGCATGAAATTGGCAGGATTCCTTTGCTAACCAGTGAGGAGGAAATTATCTTTGGCAAACAGGTTAAACAATTAATGGATCTAGTCGAAATCCAGGAAAATTTCTCGGAAAAACACGATCGCCTGCCAAATAAGCAGGAATGGTCAGACGCTGCTAGCATGACTCCTGCTGCATTAGATGAAGCGATCAGGCAAGGAACTAGAGCAAAGCGCAAAATGATTGAGGCAAACTTGCGCCTGGTAGTGTCAGTAGCGAAGAAATACCAAAAGCGCAATCTTGAGTTGCTAGACCTGGTACAGGAAGGCACTCTAGGCTTAGAGCGGGCTGTAGATAAATTCGATCCGACCAAAGGGTTTAAGTTCTCTACTTATGCTTACTGGTGGATTCGTCAGGCAATTACCAGAGCGATCGCTCAACAAGCTCGTACGATCAGATTGCCAGTACATATTACAGAGAAGTTAAACAAGATTAAAAAAGCCCAACGCCAATTAGCGCAATCGCTAGGCAGGGTAGCTACAGCAGCAGAGGTAGCCGAAGCCCTCGATATTAAAACCGAGCAGGTACGAGAATGTCTATCTTTATCCCGACAGCCCGTCTCGTTAGATCTGCGCATTGGCGATAACCAGGATACTGAGTTAGCCGACCTCTTAGAAGATCAGGGTCATTCGCCGGAGCACTTTACTTTGAATGAGTCTCTGCGCGATGATATCGCCAATTTACTATCTGAGTTGCCACCCAAGCAACGGCAGGTAATGGTGATGCGTTATGGTCTGGAAAACGGACAAGAAATGTCGCTGGCAAGTATCAGCAAGCACATGGATCTAAGCCGCGAGCAAGTACGCCAGCTAGAACGGCAAGCTATGGACAGTCTCCGCAAGCGCAGAGCTAGAATGCAAGAATATATTGCGAGTTAGGCAATTTCCACAAACAATTTACCGATAGTTGTGGGGGCAGGGGTTCTGTTCCTACCCCGTGAAGGTCGTGATGATTTCCTATTTTCAAGGAGATTCACGACCTTATTTGCCGTGTAGGGATTTGATGGTTGGAGAGGTAATCCTTAATTTCGGCGATGCTGAGTTGACCGTAATGCAGCAACGAAGCCAGCAAAGCGGCTTCGGCTTTACCCTCGGTGAGGGCCTGCCGAATGTGCTCGCAGTTACCTGCCCCTCCAGAGGCAATTACTGGCACTTCCACCCGCTCTGCTACTTGCCGCGTTAGTTCTAGATCGTAGCCCGCCTGCGTGCCGTCCGCATCCATGCTGGTGAGTAAAATTTCGCCCGCACCCCGTTTTACCACTTCCTCAACCCATTCCAGAGCATCAATTCCAGTATTTTCGCGCCCGCCACGCACGTACACGTCCCAACCTGGTCGGGCAGGATCGTTGCGCCGACGGGCATCGATCGCTACGACAATGCACTGGTTGCCGAAGCGATCGCTACTGCGATCGATCAGGGTAGGATCTTGAACGGCAGCGGAATTAAGACTGACTTTATCGGCTCCCGCCCGCAATAGGTCGCGAATTGTCGCCGTATCCCTGATGCCACCGCCAACGGTAAGCGGAATAAATACTTGTTCTGCCGTGCGGTATACGACATCCAGGATAATATTGCGGTCTTCATGGGTAGCTGTAATGTCAAGGAAAACCAGTTCGTCGGCTCCGGCTTGATTGTAAGCTTGAGCCAGTTCGACTGGATCGCCTGCGTCTTTGAGATCGACGAAGTTGATCCCTTTGACCACTCGACCGGCTTTGACATCTAAACAGGGCAAGATACGTTTTGCTAACATCAATTAGAACTCACTCAGGTGGATATAAAGTGCAGATAAAATTGCGAAGCTATAAATTCAAGCAAGCTTTACAACAATTTTTAGCGACGATTGGCTTTTCTATTGTTACATCTCTGGGAGCGTTGCCAGTATTTCCCGCGCCAGCAGGGACGACATGGCAAGTTGGAGGGCAGCCCACATTGATATTTGCATATCCCGATGCCCAGTCTAATACGCGCATCGACCAACTCAACCGCCGACTAGCCGAAATTGTGGCAAACCTGAATCCCAGCCAGGTTTGGACGGTCGATACTTTCCCTGCACTAACTAAACTTCCCACCAAAGCACAAACACCCAGCCCCGTACTTAGATCGGTGACGATTCGGGTACAGGGGCAACCCTTACTAGAGGTAACGGAAGCCGATGCACAAGTTCACAATGCTGCCTCGGTAAACGAGCTAGCTACTACGTGGGTGCAGGCTCTATCCTACGCGCTCAACCAAACGACAGTGAAGCAGCGCCTGGTCGGTACGATTGGGATGCCCAACCAGATCGTCTATAAAGGCAAGACCTACTACCTGAACTCCGAGGCAGTGGGCGATCGCGGCTGGTTTCGCACGGACGGTCAGCGCGTTGCAGGCAAAGTCATCTTTTGGGAACTCCCACCCGACAAGAGATTGAGTACTGCCAGCAATCCCAATCGCAGTTTCACTGCCCCAGAATCTCCATCCAAGATCTACATCCTGAATCGCTACATGCAGTTTGTGCCGTACTCCAAGCTATAGTTAAAGTCTTACTCTATCTATCCACCTGCGTGTAACCAGGCGGGCATTTTAGCCGTGCGTCGGTATATTCGCTAGAAGCTGTGGGAGTGGGTGGGATGGCTTTTGTGGGGCGATTGCTCTCACACAGAATAGTAACACTTATAACATCAGATATATTTCTTGATTTCAGCACAAACACGGCACCAGTATAGCTTCTCAAACCATCTTTCTTGGCAATTCCCATTGTCTGCACCCGTTTATTATCCAATACTCTCACCCTGTAGGAATAATCATAGGTTTCTGATTTAATATCAAGCTGTAAATCTTCAATGCTAGATGAGAAACGATTTTTTCCTAAGAAGAAAACTTGCTGGCCTCTATTCAGCATACTAACTGAGTTCATTGCACTGGGAGACTGTCTGAGATCTGTGTAGCCAACTGGGCAGTTCAGTAGCGCATCGGTATATTCGCTAGAAGCTGTGGGAATGGGTGGGATAGCTTTGGTAGGGCGATCGCTCTCGCACAAAATAGAAATAGTTCCAATATCCTGTGTGTTTCTTATTTTCAATACAAACACGGCACCTGTGTAGCTTCTTAAGCCATTCTTCTTTGCAATCCCCATTGTTTGCACCCGTTTATTATCAGATAATCTAACCTTATAGGAATAATCGTCAGTTTCAGTATTTATGTGTATTTCCAAATCTTCAATACTGGATGAGAAACGATTTTTTTCCAAGAAGAAAGCTTGCTGACCTCTATTCAGAATGCTAACTGAGGTCACTGCACTGGGAGATTGCTTGGGAGCTGTGTAGCCAACGGGGCAATTCAGTTTGGCATCGGTATATTCGCTAGAAGCTGTGGGAATGGGTGGGATAGCTTTTGTGAGGCGATCGCTCTCGCACAGAATATCAACACTTGTAACATCCGATGTATTTCTTTCTCTCAAAACAAACACTGCACCTGTATAGCTTCTTAGACCATCTTTCTTGGCAATCCCCATGGTCTGCACCCGTTTATTATCAAATACTCTCACCCTATAGGAATAGTTATTGGTTTCCGATTTAATGCCAACTCCTAAATCGTCAATACTGGATGAGAAACGATTTTTCTCTACGAAGAAAGCCTGCTGCCCTTTATTTAGAGAGCTAGTGTAGCTTCTTGCCTCTGACTGTCTAGCTTGAGATCTTATCAGGTTAACTTCTTGTTCGCTGAGTCGGGAATCAGGAGAGAGAGTTGTACGATCGGATACTCTCTCTAATGAGAATAATGAGATTGAGAAATTTTCCCTGTTAAAGGAAGTTGGTCTAGGTTCGCCAGGTCCACTAATAGCCAAACGCAATTTGCCATCATTCGTCAATTCAAAAATTCCTAATTGAGTTTCTCCATACAAAGATAGATCGATGTAGTTATCATTCTGTTTTTGAAGTTGATATTTGAAGGGTATAGCCACACCAGTTTTGTGTTGTATCAGCATTTCGCCTTCGGGGGTAAAAATTATGTTTCGACCGTTTCCTTGCCATGTACCCAACAGCTTTTTACTGGAGGGGTTAGTTAATTCGTTGGAGTAAGCAACAGTGTTGCCGGGCGATCGCAAGATCGAACCCCATAAGCCAAAGCCAGCTAAAGCCGCCAGCAAACTCGAACCAGATACAATAAATGCCCACTGCCAAAGCCCGCGACGAGGATTGCTTTGAGGATGTGTCATAAATTAAAGCCCTAGGTACAGAACAAAAAGTTGCAAAGTATGCAGGAAGGGGGGCATGGAAATAAGCACATAACGCTGACACCCCACAAGAGCAATTATCCTACGCAAAGAAGCATTACGTCCACGCCTAATCGTCAGGCAGAAATTTTGTCGCGCTATCTGACTTGTCCCTTGCCTTTCAGGCGAATGCGGCTGCCCGATTTGGCTCCTGGCGGTATGCGAACTGTAACTGTTTCGTGCATTAGGGATTGCCAAAGCCACCGAGAGCGGATTGGCTAAAGCTGTTTGCACTCTGGCTCACTCGCACCGCTGACTGCGAGAAAACCTGAAAGGCTTTGCGAATCTCGGTATCTGAATTACCAGGCGTGAGAATCCAGCGATCGCGAATTCCCATTTCCTTAAATACCTGACGGAAATCTGTGTGTCCGCCATCATCAATGCCCATAGCCGCTACGATGTGGTTTTCAGCCATCAACATATCCTGCACGATCGCCGCAACTGTTTTAGCACTGGCTCGCGCGGAACCAGCATCGGCACCGTCAGTAATAATCAACGTCACGGTGCGGACGGGTACGCCATTATCGGCAAACTCCTGCGCTTTAGCCAGAACTGTTCCTAACAGCACGACAGTTTGGTCGTAGAGGGGCGTTCCCTGGTTGGGATTGTAGTTTTTCGTATCCATGCGTACCGCCTGGGACAGGGGGCAGTAGGGATAGAGAACGTGTCCGTTGAGATAGCGATTGTGCACTAGAATGCTATCCTTTTGATTCGATGCCGCAAGGGCATCGAGGACGGAATTATGACCGCCGCGTACAGCCTGCACGTTGCCGCCAAACTGAATCGACCCCGAATCGTCGGGCATAATCGTGACGAGCACGACTTCGCTCGCCATCACATCATCGACATGGATGCCCAATCCAGCCTGGATTTGAGCGCCAATGTCGATAACGTTGAGCGCTTGCATGGATTCATGGGAAAGCAGACCGTCTTCGTGGGCTGTTTGGAACAAATCGTTGATATTGGGTGCGTTCATAGTAGTAATTGGTAATTGGTAATTGGTGGTTGATAGTTAGTAGCTGTATTTCGCCATGAATCTTTCCGTAACGAATCGGAGAGATTCGTCCAGTCGTTCTAAGGTTTGTCTGGCGATCAATTCGGGTACCCCGCCGTAAAAAGCTTGGGCAATGCCACCTGTAATGCAGGTCAGCGTATCGGTGTCTCCACCGAGGGATACGGCGTTGCGAATGGCATCTTCAAAGTCGGTAGATTCTAGAAAGGCTCTAATTGCTTGCGGCACTGTCTCTTGACACGATTCGTTGAATCGGTAACTCGGTCTAATTTCATCGAGAGACTGGCTCAGATCGTAGCTAAAGGTAGCTTCTATGTAGGATTGAATGTCCTTCTGTTCGCTGCCAGTGCGGGCTAAGAAGATGGCTGCTGCGGTGGCTTGCGCGCCCTTGATACCTTCGGGATGGTCGTGCGTGACTTCTGCACTGCGTTTGGATTCTTGCAATACGGTTTCTAGATCGTCAAAGGCGAATCCCACAGCGCTGACGCGCATGGCCGAGCCGTTACCCCAACTGTTATAGGCCGTAGAACTATCAGATGAAGCCCAACGATGGAACATGCCTCCATAACCCGCACCGGGATATTTGCGGTAGTAGTCTTTGAATTTTTTGACGTATTGACCGCCATTGAGAATGGTGTCGGCAACTGCTACTGTCAGTACCGTATCGTCCGTAAAGAAGCACTTCGAGCCAAACAATGGGAATTCCTTCGTTTTGATATTGTGGAATTCGTAAATGGAGCCGATGATGTCACCGGCGATCGCGCCCAGCATAATTTTCTCCTTTATCTTCTAATTTCAATTTACAAACTCAAATCTGCCCAAGCGTCCAGAGCGTCGGTAGACTTCACCAGATGCATACCCGCATCGGCAAAGCGCTGGAATGCTGCATCGGCTTGCGGCGTGAAATCGACGATCCCAGGCACGACTACGGGCGAAGTACAGTCTTCTAATAGGTAAACTTTTTTCGCCAGTTTCGGATCTTGCGTCAGAATTTCCGTCAGCAGGTCGTCGATCGTCCAGGCGACGCAGTGGCTCTTGGCCTGACCTGCGATAATGACGGCATCGAATTCCAACAACTTCTGTAAAAAGCGGGTATTTTTCTGGGCGATCGGTCTGCCATCAGAGCCTTCGAGTACTTCAGGACGCAGTACCGAATAATTTTCCGTGAGTGGATTCCCTCCTTTAATTTCAAAGTTGGTCTGGCTGTTACGCGCCATATTATGAAAGAACATCGCTTCTTCTACGGCAGACACCAGCGCGTGTCCGATTCCTCCCAGCATGGAGTGATAGGGCCAGATCATCAGGGGATATTTCCCCTCATCGCTGAGCTTCTGGACGTAGTGCAATGCGTGCTTTTGCAATGCCAGGTAATTGCCTTTAGCAAGGCTGTAGGCAACAGCGGGATTGACTTTCCATTTCCCTTGCTTGACATCATCTAAGGAGATGACGGTAGCGGCGGGGATGGGATGCTCGCCTGCATCGTTAATCCAGAAAATGGGATGGAAAATCTGCATGGAGGTATGCGTATCCATCGTGGGAGCAATTTCCGTAATGGTGCCCAAATTGCGATAGATGAACTCGCACAGCCGTACGTTGTCTTCGACCGCACCCATGCCCGATCGCCCGCCCACAAACAATTCAAAATTGGGAATGCAGAAGGTATTTTGCACGTCGATCGCCATCAGGCAAATGCGAGTTTTATCCTTGGCCGCAGGCTGGATATTGTGTTGTTTTGCCCAGATTTTCGCTTCGGCAGCGCGATCTTGATAGGGCACTCGCCAGACTTCGCCGACTTTGGCGCGATCGAAGCGATCGGGAATGGGGAGTTGAGTGTTAGTTTGAGTATTCATAGTTCTAATGAAGTGGTAGTTATTGCCTTGGCAATAAAATAGAATGCAATCTATAGAGCAGCATAAATAATAGATGGATGCTTAAAGTAACTCCTAATGTGGGCAGGCAATCTCTGCAATTTCTGCAGTTGAGATAGCAATCTATGTTTTAATTGACCCAGGTTTCGCGTCAGAGGTTTGGCGTGAACTCCCTGTTTCACATCACCATTGAAATACTCTACTGGATTCAACTGCGGCGCATAGGAAGGCAAATAAAATAACTCGATCTCCTGGGAGTGCTGTTCTAACCATTGCTGCACGGGGCGCTCTCGATGGACGGGATGGCGATCCACGATCCAAAACAGTTTGCTTGAACGCTTGTCAATCAACCGTTGCAGAAATTCAATAAATACTGGGGCTGTCAAGGTACAGGTGTAAAGCATAAATTGAATCGTGCCTTGATTACTGATGCTAGCAATGAAATTCAACCGTGTCCGCTCGCGTTTACTAGGACGAATTTCAGGGGGATGTCCCTTGGGTGCATAACCTCGCCCTCCATACTCATCAGAACTGAGTCCCGATTCATCTCCCCACTCGATTTCGGCACCTTCTGCTTGTGCCCGTTGCTCAATCGCGGGATATTCTTCCTGTAACCAGTGTTTCACGGCAGCGGGGTCTTGCTCATAGGCACGTTCGATCGGCTTCTGGGGGCTGTAGCCCCATCGTTTGAGATATTCCCCCACTGTGCGTATCGGCATCTCCACTCCTAATTCTTGCTCGATTAGTATTTGCACGGCTTGTCTAGTCCACAAGGCGCTCTCGATCTGGTAATCCTCCGGGCTGTGTCCCCGCAGCATTGCTTCAATCGTTGTTTCCTCTGAGGCACTTAAACTGCGCCCTTCCCCTACCTCTCGTCCTCGTCGCTGCTGAAACAGGGCTGCTTCTCCGTAATCTTGATACGCCCACCACCACTCCGTAATCGTGTTACGATGAATCCCCAGGTACTCACTAATATCACATACTCGTTTCCCTTGTTCTCGCAACCGGATCGCTTGCTGTCGAAGGTAATTTTGCGTTTCTATCGATAGGTGTCGGCCATCTGGTTTATCCATGTCAAACCTCCTTGTGCCTTTACTTCTATTATCCTATGCTTTCTTTTTCATTGCCGGAGCAATAGTTGTGGAATGGATAGTAATAGAGTTACTATCGAGATCGTCTCAGATCTGTAATTTCATAGTGCCTTCCTCTAGGAAACTAAAATTCAAGCTATTTTGAGCAAGTGAATATCGCTGCGATTAACTACATATAATCCCTGCGACGATCCATACAGATGACAACTAGAATCGACAAATGATTCTGTATTCGGAAATTCTTTCACCCTCACGATTTTCCCTCCTTGCGGCTCCAGGCGCACGATGCCTTCGTCAGTGGCAGCGAGGAGAAAATTGCCCGCCGCAAACTTGCCGCGAATATTTGCCAGCCAGGAGGACTCGCTACCATCTATCTCCGCCGAGGCGATCGCTTCGCCATTGGTGCGAATAACATGTGCGCGGTGGTAAATTCTACCCTGCACCTGAATTGCCAGGAACAACCAGCAGAGATCGTCGCTAAAGACGCAATCCGCATCTACTAACTGTCCTTGCCAAATTGGCAGCTTGACCCTGTCATTTATACTATGTCCTCTGGTATCGAATACGAAAGCAACATGGAGATCCATCGCCTGATAGAATCCAAAACCAAAGCGAGAACCCACCCAGAATTGAGTTCGATTTGCCAGCACGTCCCCAATATACTCGGAACCTATGGAGCCTTCGCGCAAGAGCTGACCGTTATGCAACCAGTAGCAGCCGATCTCGTTGCAATCGCAGGCAGGCAAACCGCGATCGCGATCGACTGCTAATTTCAAAGGCTTTGCCCTCGATCCCAAAGAGATGACCTGACCGTGCTTGCCAACTAGCGTCGATTTCCCTTGCAACCAGAATCGCATTTCAGCGTCTAGATCTCCTGCAAGTACGGCACTACCATCTTCTCGTTGGAAGACACCGCGATCGTAGTAGAGCCAGTTCAACTCATCCCTATGTAACGCTGCCTCCAGGATTACGCCCGTAGTTTGGAAAATCCGCGTAGCAGTGACGGAATCTCTCACAATCTGGACTTGAAGTTCCCTATAGTTCCGCGCCACCAACTGACTGCCATGACAGACAGGACAGCGATCGCGAGCGCTTTCTATACCGCAGTTAGCACACTTATTCCAATGCAGATCCTCAAGCAAGGCGATTGGGAATGCACCTCGGCGATCGCGCTCGAAGCAGAGATGGAAGTAGTGCAGGAGATCGTCGGAGAAAACTCCGTAAGGAATGGCAGGTTTGGGATACTTGACCTCGGAATTAAAGATTGTAATTCTTTTCAGCGGGCGAGTCTCGTGCGGAATTTTATGCCCATCGTCTTTGGGCTTGTAAACGCCGCCGTAGGGATCGACAAACAACAGGCACTGCATTAACATGACTGTAAAGGCATACCAATCGGAATCGGGATTGTACGCTTCCTGCAAAACTGGCCTGCTTTCAGCGGGATCGCACAGTAAAGGATCGACAAATCGAGAGGTAAACATCTGACAGAGAAAGCGATCGTACTGAAACGAATCGACATCGATGAGATAAGCCCTATCTCGCAGCACCAACACGTTCAGATCGTTAAAGTCCCCAATCGTTACTTTAACAGCGTGGAGCTTCGACACCGTATCGTGTAAATCTTGAAAGATAGACATCACGGTTTCGTTCGCGATGCCGCTGGCGGTGCGGAAGTTGCGATTGCTATATTGCAGCAAAGGAGTTGCCCCTTTTAGCAAAGGCATCGTATAACCGATAATATTCTTTCCCTGTTTGTCCGTGGCGAGTTGCTCGGGCGCGATCGCTCGCTCGGGGAGATGCGATGGAAAAGATCGCAGCTTGGTCTGATGAGTGACTAAGCGATCGCGGGCGGCTTGTTGCTCGGCGGGCAACCCTTGATAGTCCGGGCAATCTGGTTGCTTAAAGACCTTCAGTGCCTTATTCCCCCCCATATCAAATACTTCTGCTTCTCCACCCTTCCCAATCGCTCGATTGGGACTCAACTTAATTCTTTTGCCATTGACATATACGTCCATTTCACGCACCCCCTTGTCATCAATTCTCAATTTTTAGCTATCGCTTGCCAACTTTACGCTGAATATCCGGTAACTCTCACCCCTACCCTGAGGGAGGGAGGAATAGAACCCTGTCGGGGGCTGCGCCCCTGCGATCTCAGTTTTTACTCTTTATCTTGCATTTTCCGCTTTCTAATCGCTATCAGTGTTGTATCGTCGGGTAAAAGACCGACTGCTTTAATCGAGCGGCGACCCTGCCAATCGATTTTGGTCGCTTCGCGGTTCATGCGCGATAACTTGCGGCGGATTGCGTCTTGATTGGCGAAATATCGATCTTCCAACCAAAACTGCGAAATCTCTCCCACTTTTTCCTGTTTGCCGGGTAAATTCATCGACTCAGCCGCACTAAAATCCTCCACGCCATCTGTTCCGATCAGAATCGATCGCACCTCCTCTGTGGGCAGGCGATCGCAAATCTGAAAGCCAATGGCATCGGGGCAGTACAGCCCGTAGGCCAAATACGGAGGAGCATTGTCGGGAAATGGGCCGATTGGGTCGATCTTCCCATTTACGGCAATTAGACCATCTCCGAGCGAGAACGTAACTGTTTCCATTGGTGTCACGATCGCGCCGACAATCGTGAATAAAAGATAATTGTTGACAACGCGATCGGTATTGCGATCGCGACCTCCCAGAGATTTTGCTAAATCGCGCAGTTGCCCTAGTAGATCTAGCTTAATCTTCTCCCAAAATTCCGCATCGACGCGATCGCAGAGATTATTGACAATCGCTTCGACTGCCAGCCGTGCGCCCAATTTTGCCCCTACTTCGCTATGCTCCCCACTACCACAACCATCGCAAACCACCGCAATCGTTGCTTTCTCTGTAGAAGTGCAGAAATAAGCATCCTGATTGTTCTTACCGACCGATCTGTGATGGTTACCCGCGATCGAGCCACTTGCTACTTCAAACAACGCTTGCATTGTCATATAGTGTAGGAATTACACTAATTAATATAGTGTGCTTTTAACACTAAGTCAAGTATTTTTTATTTATTTTTTCAAATTGCCTGCTGTTAATGTTTTGTAGAGATCGCTAGATAAAATTGCAGTAAGATCGTCCATTGCACGGCGATGCCACTGGCGATCGCCAGCAGCCCCCCGAGAAGCACCGATTAGGCAGACATGACTAACTGGCTACGTTGCTAAGTCCCGATAGCGGATCGGTAAATCGCGCAGAGTAAGCAATTTGAGGTTAGTTAGGGTGCGTCACCCGTAGCAGACGCACTACCGATGACCGATCGCAGTCATACCTAGATATCCCAGAGAACCGAGCGATCGCCCTTAGTTCGGTCTCCTTAAAGTTACAGTATGGGCGATGCAGACAGGGCGATCGCCCTAATCGCTCAATTCCTCGTTGTTTCTATCGCTCTTGAGGCTTAGAACTGATTGTCGATACCCCATAGAGAGAAGGGAATAGCGATCGCATTATAAACTATCTGCTCGAACCCTGTTTATATTGAAATAACACGTGTTTCAGCTTGGACATTCGATTCTAAGTTGGGAGTAACGCGAATTTCTACATTTCTGCCTAATGCATTAAGAAATCGAAAGAGGCGTTCTGTAGAAAAACCTGATAACTTACCACGCACTAGTGCTGATACTTTTGGTTGATCTATCCCTAAAAGTTTTGCTGCCTCAATTTGGGTAAGCTCTCTTTCTGAGATTAGTTCACTAATTTGATGGGCAAGTTCCGCCTTGATTAACAGTTCATCAGCATTAGGTAGTCCTAAGTCAGCAAATACATTCCCACTGCTTGAGTATACCTGTATTTCTTCAGCCATTTCGCTTCTCCTAGTTATTTTGCTTCAAGTATGCCTCGTAGCGATCCTTGGCACGTTTAAGACGAGTTTCAATCAGGTCTATATCTTGCTTAGGGGTAGCAATACCACTCTTTGACTTTTTTTGAAAGGCATGAAGAACATAGACGATTTCTTCAAATTTCACTGTATAGACTGCTCGGTAGGTATAGCGGTTTTCACTTGAGAACAGGTTTTATTTTTGGGGTGAAGGGGTTCAACCCCTTCTTGGGGGCAACGCCCCCCCCTTCTCGTTTTCATCTGAAAACCGCTATATCTCCATCATAGTCCTCAATAATTTCGAGAACGCTAGAACCCTTAAAGCCTTTGAGAAGTTTAGCATCAGGATGCTTTTTACCTAATTGAGCGCGGTACAAGGCAAAGCCCATCATTTGTTGAACTTCGCCAGGAAATTTCCGTAAGTCCTCAAGGGATCTGCTTATCCACTCAACAGGTTTTAATGAAGGATTCATAATGCTTTATTATGCCATTTTTAGCATATTATGTCGAATTAGATTAGGTAGTGTGCGTCTGCTACGCGTGACGCACCATGACCGATCGCAGTCATACTTTAGGAGAACTGAGCGATCGCCCTTAGTTCGGTCTCCTTAAAGTTACAGTATGGGCAATGCAGACAGGGCGATCGCCAATTCTATATCAGCAACATTGTTATTGACGTGTGTGGGCTTATCCAAAAAGTTTTGGTGGGCATTGCCCATCCTACTAGCTAGCTAGCTTTGAACCTGGCTCTCCTTCTCCCAAGACGGGAGAAGGGGGTGGGGGATGAGGGCTATCTTGCAAAACTGGGATGCACCCCAATAGAACTTAATTCACCATTGCTGCTCCTGGAATCAGAAGATTAACAATCAAAAAGCCTGTTGCAATTGTCACAAAAGAGACGCGATCGAAAAGACGAGAAAGTCCTACTCGATCTAGATTGGCATAAATATGAAGAGAAATTGTAGATTGCACCAGGGTCAAGAAAATCGTAATCATTCCTATCCCATTGACCATATCGAGTAAAGTTAGCGTTCCACTGTCGGTTACGAGGGAAGCAGATAACAAAGTATTAGCGACTGCTCCAAAGAAACCACCAACCCCCAAACCAAAGCGTGGATCGACCTCTGTGGGCGTTATAAAAAGAGCCAGCATTGAAATCATCACTGCGGCAAAGAGCCCGAGAAAGATTTTTAAGTAGGTGCCTAAACCAGGACGACTATTCCAAACGCCATAGATCAACTGGGAATAGGTTTTGCGAGTGTTGGATGGCAATCTAGGATCGCCAAAGTTTGATTTGTAAGTGTGGGGTTTCATGACGATACCCGTTTTATATACCTGATATCCTGGCATCTTGACCCGCGAACTAATCTGAGTATTCTCGGTATCGGGTACATATTCCAAATTTTGCCACTGCAAGTTACTCTCTTCTATAGCTACCGTTAAGAGATGATCGTCGATGGGAAAACGGGTGCTGTCAAAAAATTTGGCGATCTGCGCTCTAACCAGGTAAACCGCATAGTGTTCTCCCTTGATGACCTTATCTTGTAATTTCTGTTTGGATAAAATTTCCCCTTCCACGATATTGAAGGTTTCTCCGGGGTTAATGTCATCGCCCGTCCATCTAAACCAGATATAAAAAACAGGGGACCACTTAGAATCTAGAACTGAAATTGAGAAGATGCCATCTAGATATATGCCGACTTTGACTTTACGAGGATTTGCTCCGGCAGGTAGTGCATCAGCAGCAGTACGCCCCGGCTCAACTGCGCTGGCATCGATGCGGGCGTTGTGTCGGGCAATTGCAGCTTGTCTCAGTCCGGAGAGGGTATTGACACTAAAGAAGCTTAGGGCAATGAAAATAGCGATCAGAAGACCAGTCCAAAGGATAATAAACCGACGACCCGAAGTGGTGACAGCGCGATCGGACAATTTCATGAATGATTTACTCCTGTAGGGGTTCACTCTGCTAACATTTTAACTGGGGATAACCAACTTATCTAGTCTCTCACGATCCTCTAGATCCCTACTGTCTCTTAAATAATATTGATTTGAATCCAGCACAACATAAGCAACAACTACGAAAGCAGCTAATTAACGCAAGACAGAGCTTGCCATCGCACCTATGGCAGCAGAAGAGCGAGGCGATCTGTCACTACCTATCCGAGTGGGAACCCATCCATGCAGCGCAGGTAATTCTGGCATTTATGAGCCTCTATCAGGAACCAGATCTAACCTGCCTTTGGCAAGCATTCCCGCATAAAATCTGGGGCTTACCTCGCTGTCAGGGTAAAGAGCTGATCTGGCACCTGGTTAATGCCATCTATCTATCCCAAGAAACTGAAGTAGGAGCTTACGGTATTCCCGAGCCATTGCCTACTCTGCCGCTTGTAGATTTGACAAAAGTGGATGTAGTGTTGGTACCATCTGTAGCCTGCGATCGCCAGGGATATCGTCTGGGCTACGGGGGCGGTTTTTACGATCGCTTCCTCGCCCGTAAAGATATCTCTCCAACCCTTAAAACAGTCGGCATTACGTTCGCAAACTCTCATTTGGAGGGTCTACCTACCGAATCTTGGGATATCCCATTGAATGCAGTTTGCACGGAAGCTGGCATACAGATATTTTAAGCAGATGCCTCGCAATTCAGCACCTTCGCTAAAAATGCGAAGCGATCGCTTGCTTCTTCAATCAACTTTGTTGTCGGTTTACCCGCACCGTGTCCGGCTTTGGTTTCAATGCGAATTAAAACTGGCGCGTCTCCACTATGGGCGGCTTGCAGGGCGGCGGCAAATTTGAAACTGTGGGCTGGTACTACGCGATCGTCGCGCTCGGCAGTAGCGATTAATGTAGCGGGATAGACCGTGCCAGGTTTGAGATTATGGAGTGGAGAATAGGCATAGAGGGCGGGAAATTCCTCGGCATTGTCGGGAGAGCCGTATTCTGCCGTCCAGGCCCAACCAATCGTGAACTTGTGGAAGCGCAACATATCCATTACCCCAACAGATGGCAACGCTGCTCCAAACAAATCAGGACGCTGAGTCATGCACGCTCCTACCAGCAAGCCGCCATTACTGCCACCCGCGATCGCCAGTTTCGGCGTACTGGTGTAACGATTCCCAATTAACCACTCTGCGGCGGCAATGAAATCATCAAATACATTTTGCTTTTTGGCCTTTGTTCCAGCCTGATGCCAATCTTCACCATACTCGCCGCCGCCGCGTAGATTTGGCACGGCATAGATTCCACCCATTTCCATCCATACTAAGTTGCTAATTGAAAAGGCAGGGGTGAGCGATACGCCAAAGCCGCCGTAGGCGTATAACAAAGTTGGATTTTGCCCATCTAATTCGATTCCCTGTTTATGGGTGATAAACATGGGAACTTTGGTGCCATCTTTACTGTGATAAAAAACTTGCTCGGTCGTGTATTGAGTGGGATCGAAGTCAACTTGGGGGCGACGGAAGACCGTGCTTTCATCTGTTTGGAGATCGTAGCGATAAATAGTAGGTGGCGTGGTAAAGCCAGTGAAGCTGTAGAAAGTTTCCGTATCGTAGCGCTTACCGCCAAACCCTCCTGCCGAACCGATACCAGGTAATTTCACCTCGCGGATAAATTTACCGTCGAGATCGAAAATTTTGACCTGAGTCGCCGCATCTTTTAAATAAAATGCTACCAACTGATTGTTAATTAAGCTTACGCCTTCAAGGGTTTCCTCCGCTTGTGGGATGATTTCCCGCACCTGTTGGGGCGAGTTGATATCGATCGCGATCGCCCGACCGCGCGGTGCGTTCAAATCGGTGCGGAACCAGAAGACCGAGCCGTCATTGCCAATAAAACTATATTCGGCTTCAAATTGAGTAATCAATTCTACTACTTTACTCGGCTGAGTATCGGCCAGGGATGGACGCGCCTGGATATCCAGATAGAAAATTAGATTCTTCGGCTCGCTACCTTGCCAAACTGAGACGATCAGATAGCGCCCATCCTCTGTCACGCCACTATCAAAGCCCCATTCCTTTTGGTCGGGACGATGGTAGATGAGGATATCCTCCACCTGTGGCGTGCCCAGACGGTGATAGTAGAGTTTTTGGAAGTAATTAATAGTTTGCAGTTCGGCACTTTCAGGCCGATCGTAGCGACTGTAAAAGAATCCCTGGCTGTCATGCGTCCAGGATGCCCCCGAGAATTTACTCCACTCTACAAGATCTGCTAAATCCTCACCTGTCTCTACCGATCTAACTCGCCATTCTTTCCAATCCGATCCCCCGGTGGATAGAGCATACGCCATCAGCTTGCCGTCGTCGCTAATTGCTATGCCAGATAGAGCGATCGTACCATCGGGAGAAAGCTGATTCGGATCGAGCAGGATAGTAGGTTCTCCATCTAAGGACGTAAGCGTATAGAGGACACTCTGATTCTGCAAGCCATCATTTTTAAAATAAAAATAGCGATCGCCTTCTTTAAAGGGAATCCCATACTTCTCATAATCCCATAGTTGTGTTAGACGTTCCTGCAGGCGATTTCTGCTCGAAATGCCCTCCAGAAACCCAAACGTTACTTGGTTTTGTGCTTCTACCCATGCTTGCGTTGCCTCCGAATCCGCATCTTCTAGCCAGCGGTAGGGATCTTTAACTTCCATACCATGGTAGCGATCGACTACATCTACAGTTTGACTGGGAGGGTAATTAAAAGTTGGATTGAGAGATGACTGGGCGGGTTGCTCGGAGTTTGACATAGATATTCTCTTGGAACTGATTCTCGCAAACTATAACTCTTCTAATTCTTCTTCAGGCTTTCTTTGCTTCTGGCGATCGGGGATTCTGGCTTCATCAGACCACGCATTTTGAATCTCGCGCTTGCTGTCTTCATAATACTTGCTGTCTTCGTCATCCTCCTCATATCTGTAATCGTCCTCGCGCTTGTAATTCTCGCGCGGCGGGGGAGAGATAGGCTGTTGTTGCGCTCTTGCTTGGCGGCGAGGTGGAGGAGACACTGGCACTCTTTCGTCTGCCCAGTTGTCTTCTTCTTCTTCCCACATTTCTTCGCGTCTGTAGAGCGGACGTTGCTCCGATCGCGGTTCGGGGCGATATTCCCGCTTTTCGCGATAATCTTCGCGATAGTCTTCACGGTAATCTTGACGGGGCTGGGCGGGTGGATAATAACTGCTACGCTGTCCGGGGCCTAGAGCATTGCCTGAGATTGTGGGAGGTGGCAGATAGTCATCCTCGAACTCCTGTTCCCAAGGAGGCTTGCCTAAGCCAATGCGCTCTAATACTCCCTTAGTAAGCTGAGTCAGGCGTTCTTCCATGCCTTCCGTGACGATGATGCGATCGCGTCCCACGGCAATAATCTCGTTCACATCCAACTCATAGGTACTGATCAAGGTAGAAGGAATCAGCGGCGCTCCTACCGATGACAAAATTAGATAAAACAGATCGCCACTAGCAGGGTCAAATTTGAAGTCTCGAACTTTGCCCAGTAGCTCGCCCGATTCAGTCACTACCTGATTGCCAATTAGACTAGTGTAGCGATCGTCAACTTGTTCGTCTTCTAGAACCGATTCATTTTCGACCAGGATGGCATCCGGCCCTAAGAGGGCAACGTTATCTAACGCCATATAATAGGTTTCACCAATCCCTATGGGCGTACCGGGCACAAACCGATCGGCGACGCTGACCCCCATGACCTGCCTCCGATCGACATCCAGCCATATCTGCGTCACAATACCTAGCCGTTTAGCGGTAGATTTACTAATAACCTGGGTTCCTAAAATAGAACCGCGTTGGCAGATCGTTTCAGATGTCATCATGGCTTTCTATGATTCTTAAACTATCCCTAATGGGAAGATCGTATGGCTTGATTCTAGCAGACTGACGATCGCGATTATCTGTGCGCAAGTGGTGTATACGAAACTTCGTGCTCGCCTGTATAAACCTGGGTAGGGCGGAAGAGTCGATTGTCCGCCAATTGCTCTTTCCAGTGGGCTAGCCAACCGGGAACGCGGGCGATCGCAAATATAGGAGTAAACAAGTCCATCGGAATACCTAGTTTTTTATAGACTAATCCTGAGTAAAAGTCCACGTTTGGGTATATACCTCTTTCTGAAAGTTTTTCCATACCAACGTTTTCCATCTCCACCGCAATGTCATAGTAAGGATCGTGCCCAAATTTGTCGAACAGGATCTTGACTTGCTCCTGCAGGATTGTAGCCCTAGGATCTTTAACCTTGTATACCCTATGCCCAAACCCCATAATTTTTTCTTTGCGTTCTAGCTTGCGCTCCATATAGGGTCTGACATTTTCCACGGAACCAATTTCTTCTAGCATCCGCATCACCTGCTCGTTGGCTCCGCCGTGTAAAGGCCCGCTCAAAGTTCCGATCGCAGACGACAAGACCGTATAGGCATCGGTTAAAGTCGATGCCGTTACCAATGCTGAAAAGGTCGAAGCATTGACCGTATGTTCCGCGTGTAAAATCAAGCAAATATCAAATACACGAGCAGCGATCGGATCTGGTTCCACCTCATTGAGCATATAGAGGAAGTTGGCCGCATAGCTGAGGTCGTCCCTTGGTATCACTGGATCGTTGCCCAGCCGCATCATGTTAAAAGCGGCGACCATTGTCGGAATTTTGGCTAGCAATCTAGTGGAAGCACCATAGATAAAGTCCGCATCCTGCAAATCTGCTAACGGGTAAAACATACCTAATGCCGCTACACATGCCTGGAGCGCATCCATTGGGTGCCCGTTATCGGGGAAGCACTTAATCATGTCGCGAATGCGGTACTTAATACGCCGCCGATGCAGAACGTCGTACTCGAACTTAGTTATTTCGGTCTCTTTCGGCAGCTCGCCAAAAATTAGTAAATAACTAGTTTCCAAAAAGTTACTGTACTGGCATAGTTCCTTAACGTCGATGCCGCGATACTCCAATAAACCACGTTGCCCATCGACGTAGCTAATATTCGACTGTGTCGCGGGCACTCCTTCCAGACCTGGCTTATACTCACCAACAGCCATAATTTGCAACCTTATGCTAAAGATTCGATCTTAAATCTATCACCCGAGCGATCTCAGCTTAAAATGCTCGATCTAGGGCCATTAACTTAACTATTGTAGGACTTACGCATTGAATGCTGAAATTCAAGACCCCTCTAGCCCCCCTTTTTAAGGGGGAAATCTCAAAGCCCCCTTTTTAAGGGGGTTGGGGGATCTGTTTTGCGTAAGTCCTGTATTGTATAGCTTAGCTAACAGGCTCAGGGCGGGGTACAGGGTTAGAACGCAGCAGTGGCTCTAGCGGGGAACCCCCAAGACTGGTGCTTCACCTGCGTAGGGGTGCAGCTTCTACGCCCTCTGCCCTAACAGAGCTGTCCACGGCTATATATACGGCAAATTAACCTTAGTACTATGTAAAACAAGACACAGAGTCAAGGTTTTCCACGACTCTGTGCTCGTTGACTCTGTATTTTTTGTTAAAAAGTAACTTCTTAACTGGGTATCAAATCTAATCGCCAGTAATCTAGTCTTCGATAAGCTTTATGGGCTTAATTCTAGAGATTTACCAGAATTTATTACCACGGCTGCCGAATAGGCTAGCTTCGCCATTAGCTACTGCCTTTGACATATTAATAAAAGCCCAGACGACTACTAAAGCGAGTGGTGCAAGTACAACTAATAGTCTGAAGTCCATATGTAACTAACCTCTTAAAGGAGTATATGATTTTTCTTTAATTATGGCAGTTTCTGCCCGCGATCGCGCAATGCTGTTTACGACCACATAAAATTTTAGTCTATGGAATATTTACAGGCACTTGTCCTGGGACTAGTGCAAGGAATCACTGAGTTTTTGCCCATCAGCAGTACGGCACATCTAATCATCTTTACAGATATGCTGGGCTGGAAGACCCTGTGGACTAAACCTGCAATTGATGCCATCCAGTTTGGGAGTGTAATTGCAGTGATCTGGTACTTTCGCCAGGATATTCGCCAAATTCTAGGCGGTGGCTGGCTGGCGTTTCGCCAAAAAGACTGGGAGCGCGAGGAGTGGAAAATTCTGGCTGGAATTGCGATCGGAACTGTGCCAGTTTTAATTGGCGGTTTTTTTAAAAAGCGCCTCCCAGAGAGTACCCAAGCGATCCTGGATGGCGCGATCGTAATTGCGATCGCCTCCATTGTGATGGCACTGCTATTAGGTTTAGCAGAGCGGATTGGCACCCGCAAACGTCGTTTTAGTCAACTCCAAATTGTTGATGGTCTGCTTGTCGGGCTGGGGCAAGCTGTAGCGCTAATTCCTGGCGTGTCGCGCTCTGGTGCCACCTTGACCACAGCATTATTTCTGGGCTTAGAGCGCCAAACTGCTGCCCGTTTCTCTTTTTTATTGGGGATACCAGCTTTAGCGATCGCTACCTTAGTGCAGGCAAAAGATGCCGTGGGTAATTCCCAGCTATTCATGCCCCTGATTGTTGGAATTATTTCTGCGGCTATTTTTTCTTACATTTTTATCGCTTGGTTATTGCGCTATCTGCAAACCCAAAGTACGTGGGTGTTTGTCTGGTACAGGCTAGCCCTGGGTTCGTGCCTATTGCTGAGTATTGCTCTGGGACAGCTTAAGTAATCCTTAAGCTGTTTGTTTAGCGATCGCCGCTACACTGTAGTTGCTAACTGTAATGCTAATCGTAAGTGCTAGAGCGAATTAATTACTCTACTTCTTCATGCTGAAGTCGTTTTTTTGTGCCATATGCTAAATCTTGAGAATTTTCCCTGGCTCACCTTCAGTATTATTTTTCCAGTAATCATGGCACTGCCAATTGCCTTTATCCCTGACAAAGGTGATGGTAAGACCATAAGGTGGTATGCCTTAATCGTTGGACTAATAGACTTTGTTGCTATAGTCTATGCCTTCTGTACTAAATACGACTTTGCCACACCGGGACTCCAACTTGTGGAGAATTATGCCTGGGTACCGCAAATCGGTTTGAACTGGTCGGCAGGAGTTGATGGCTTATCGATGCCATTAGTCTTACTAACCGGCTTCATCACGACGCTGGCAATCTTGGCATCGTGGCCGGTATCGCTTAAACCGCGTTTGTTCTACTTTTTGATGCTAGCCATGTATGGCGGACAGATTGGCGTATTTGTCGTACAGGATATGCTGCTGTTCTTCCTGATGTGGGAGCTGGAACTGATTCCGGTTTACCTACTGCTCTCAATTTGGGGGGGATACAAACGCCAGTACGCTGCTACTAAGTTCATTCTCTACACGGCTGGCGGCTCGCTATTTATTCTAGTAGCAGGGCTAGCGATGGCTTTCTATGGCGGCACCACTACTTTTGACATGACTGCTCTGGCGGGGAAGAATTACCCATTAACCTTCCAACTTATAGCCTATGGTGCGTTTTTGATCGCCTATGGCGTGAAGTTACCTATTTTTCCATTGCATACCTGGTTGCCGGACGCGCATGGGGAGGCCACCGCTCCCGTACACATGCTCCTGGCGGGCATTCTTCTAAAAATGGGGGGCTATGCTCTTCTGCGCATGAACGCGGGGATGCTGCCCGACGCTCACGCTTATTTCGCCCCAGTTCTGGTGATTTTAGGCGTAGTCAACATTATCTACGCCGCTCTCACTTCCTTTGCCCAGCGCAGTCTCAAGCGCAAGATTGCCTATTCATCCATTTCGCACATGGGCTTTGTCTTGATTGGCATTGCTTCTTTTACGGACTTAGGGACGAGCGGCGCAGTCTTGCAAATGATTTCCCACGGTTTGATTGGAGCTAGCCTCTTCTTTTTAGTAGGTGCTACCTACGATCGCACCCATACCCTCATCCTGGATGAAATGGGTGGAGTGGGGCAGAAGATGCCAAAGATTTTTGCTATGTTCACGGCTTGCTCGCTGGCATCTCTGGCCTTGCCTGGAATGAGTGGCTTTGTGGCGGAGGTGATGGTGTTTGTTGGCTTTGCTACCAGCGATGCTTACAGCACTACGTTCAAGATCGTGACTGTAATCCTGGCAGCAGTTGGTGTAATTCTGACGCCCGTTTACCTGCTGTCAATGCTGCGCGAGATCTTCTACGGGGCTGAAAATAAAGAGCTAGTCGCCCATGAAGAATTAGTAGATGCCGAGCCCCGCGAGGTATTTATTATTGCTTGCCTATTGATCCCAGTTATTGGAATTGGTCTCTATCCGAAGTTAATGACCCAGGTCTATGACGCTACAACCACAAGTTTAGTAGCTGCCCTCCGCCAGTCAGTACCAACCTTAACTGGTAAAACCGACAAGCCACTGGCATTTCACAGCGACTTTAAATCTGCGCCAGTCATAACTGGGAAACAATCGTAGACGAGAGAACAACTAAATTGCTGGGAGCCTATATTATTTAAGGTGGCTCCCAGGATTAATCTAAACTGTGCGCGACATTCACTTAAAAAACTCGCTCTTCGACGTTAGGTTAGCTCAGCTTAAAGATGTTGCTTGCCTTGCTGATATCTTGACAACTAGTTTTTACTGCGATGACAAAGGTAGGTTTGCTCGCCTTAAACAGTGGCTTCAACCACTGATTCGTTGGGGCATTTCTTTAGATTTAAATCATCGTTTAACTGATGACAGCACCAGATACGCCTGTCTGGTTGCCGATCGCTTAGATCGGCCTGCGAGAGCGATCGCCACCGTAGAAATGGGTATGCGGTACGTTCCCCAGATAGGGCGCGGTATTTCTTTGCTGGACTGGCAGGCATCCCAGTTTCCCTACTTGTTTAACCTGGCCGTGCATCCGCAATGGCGACGACAAGGAGCTGCTATGCAGCTTTTAAGCTCTGCCGAACAAATGGCGGCGCGCTGGGGATTTCAGCAATTGTATTTACACGTACTGGAGAATAACTTACCAGCAAGGCAGCTTTATCAGGAATTTGGCTACCAGTTTTACAAAGTAGAACCCGGGCTAAGATTTTGGCTGGACTCAAAACCTCGCCGACTTTTGTTAAGAAAAGTAATTAATTAATTATTTCTGTAAAGTTACGTACAGTATACGCATAGCACAATTAGCTACCCTTGTATTCGTTACTTAAATATTCGTATACAATTTTTTGCGCTACAATGAGCGCTGACGGTTAAATGTTGTGGTGTGACATTACAGAGTCTATAAATAGTTATGAGTAAACCATTGAATTCATTATCAACAGAGGCAGAAAGCCTTACAAATCTTAAGAAAAGTCTTTATAACGACAGCCTTCAAAGTGAGTTTTTAGAATTACAGTCTGATATCGATACGCTTCTTCAACAACTGCAAAGCTTAAGCCGTCAGCGCCTCGCCCAATCTGGGAGTGTTCAATAATGACAATCGCATCAAGCGAATTTGTGGGCGAGATTACGGCTAAGGTTGAATCTAAATCGAATACTCCTACACTGCCACCCGGCACTACTCTTAGAGACATTATTAAAACCCTCCCACCCGAAGTATTTGTCAAAAATACGCCTAGGGCATGGTTGGGTGTGGCTTTTAGCTTGCTGGCAGTGGGCTTAGGCTATGCCAGTATTGCTTTTGCACCCTGGTATCTCTTACCCTTAGCATGGATATTTACGGGCACTGCCCTCACGGGCTTCTTTGTTTTGGGGCATGACTGCGGCCATCGCTCTTTCTCTCCAAAACTTTGGGTCAACGATTTGGTGGGGCACGTGTTGTTTTTGCCACTCCTTTACCCATTTCACCCCTGGCGGATCATGCACGATCGCCATCACAATCACACCAATAAGCTCGGTGAGGATAATGCTTGGTACCCATTCACCGCTCGGGAGTACGCCGAAATTAAGCCCTACGAGAGATTTTTCTACCGTTTAATTCGCGGTCGCTTTTGGTGGATTGGTTCGATTATTCACTGGGCAGTGCTGCATTTCGATGCCAGCATTTATCCAGAACGCCAGAGATCTCAGGTAAGATTCTCTGCTGGTTTGGTAATCGCTTATGCCGCGATCGCTTTTCCATTAATCATTGCGTTCGGTGGCATTGCTGGCTGGGTTAATTTCTTCTTAATGCCCTGGCTGGTTTACCATTTCTGGATGAGTACGTTTACAATCGTGCATCACACTATGCCCGACATTCAGTTTAAGGAAGGCGATCGTTGGAATGCGGCTCAGGATCAACTAACCGGCACCGTACATTGCGATTATCCTGCTTGGGTAGAGTGGCTTTGTCATGATATCAACGTACATATTCCTCACCATATTTCTACCGCTATCCCTTTTTACAATCTGCGTAAAGCACATAAATCCTTGCAGGAAAACTGGGGCGAGTATCTCTATACCACCAAGTTTTCATGGGAACTAATGAAGCAGATTGGGGACAAATGCCATATATATGACGAGCAAGACTGCTACCGTAGTTTTAAACAAGCAGGGTTTTGATCGGCAAATAATACTAATTTGATTAGCAAATAAAAAAGTTAGGCACGCGCCTAACTTTTTTATTTGAATATTATTTGAATATTTGCTAAGGCTAACCGCTCTCTAGCAATCTCCCAATTTCTGCATAAATGCACGAAGCTGCTCGCGAAATTCATCGGCATTGCTATCCTTTGATTTGTCCCAGGCTGACAACCATATGGGCGCAGGTAGATGCCCGACTGGAGCCGAACGATCGAAGTTGATGCCAGCCGTGCGAATCCAGGCATTGTCTATCCGCCAGGCCACGCGATCGCCAAACTCGCGCCACTGCTCTACGGACTTATCTTCCTCAACAATGGCACCAAATACACTACTGATATCATCTTCCTGCTGCAGTGCAGTTACGAGATCCGGTGGTGGCAGCAGGCTTTGCAACTGCGATGAAACGACGATCTCTTCGGTGCGATGCGCCAGAACTAGTTCCTGAGCTTGCTTCACTTCGCGAATTACCACAGGTGCCAGTACGCGAAAAGAGTTGTTGGGATTGCCAACTGCAGATTTTACAACTTCCAGCATGTCGCACCAAGGTTTGAGATCGAATTGATCGCCAGCTTGATACAGGCGATCGCAGATTAACTGTAGGTTTTGGCGGCTAGTGGGGCGATCTGGTTCCTTAAAGACCTGCAGCATATCTCGCAGTTTGGCTGGGATATCCTCTTGGAAGACCAAAGTCATCGCTCTTTCTTCCCCAGAGGTTCTGCCCACAGTGATCGGCTCGATTACCTGCCTTGCAGGAGGCGTTGTAACTTCTACAGTTGCCTTGCCATCCACCAGGTTGTTGAGATGGTCTTTGAGCTGAGCAAATAGCGGCTCAACATCAGACATAATTGCGTCGGCATCTTCTTTTCCCAGTCCAAATGGACCGCTCAAATGCTCTAACAGGTCTTTTAGCTTGTCAAAGCTTTGGAGAAATAATGTCTGTAATTGCTGATCGACATTAAGACCGTTGTTGTCTTTTATAACCTTGAAATAGTCTTCCAGGCGGTGAGAAATATGCTGCACGCTAGAAATACCAAGCATAGCTGCTCCACCTTTAATGGAATGGGCAGCTCTAAATACCTCATTTACCATCTCAGGATCGGTAACCATAGATTCCAAGTTAAGCAGTCCATTCTCTATGGTAGTTAAGTGTTCTAGGGCTTCTTCGATAAAATAGCCCATGATTTGATTTTGCTTTGCTGGATCCATAACGGCAAGCACCCTACGAGTAAATACAAGTGAAAATAACGTGTCAAACTTAACTATTAGTAGCTATTTAGTAATGGAAGCCGTATAGGCTTGCTTTTGCACGCTAAAACCAAAGCGTCCCAAACTGTGTTTTTGCCATAGCCGATCGATCGTTTGCAGATCTTGGCAAGGCAGTCGATTAATTTCCTCAACAGATAAATAACTGCCCTTATTCTTACTTAAAGCCTGACAGAGCAGGTCCCAGGTTTCCTGGTTGGCTTGTTGCCAATGCCCTCCTGACAACAATTGATTTAGCCTCGTATAATCTATACCTACAGCGGAGCTAAAAGTTTCCTGCTGCATCTGGCTAGCTGTATCGGATAGATTGGCCGTTGACTTAGAGCGTCTAAATTTAAGCACGAGCGCGCTATTACTACTGCTAGGGCTACCATTAAGCAGAATAACCTCACCCGTCTCCGAAATCTTAATCGCAATATCAACTTCGTCAAGCGTTAACCCACCCCGATCGCTCAGGTCAAAATGCTGAACTAGATCGATCAACTTATTGACATTTGCCGCGATTGCTTTGCCATCAACCGCTCTCACAACGGATTGACGATTGTAGCCGTCATTACTTTCCGTTCCCGTGTTATTAACAATCTCAATCAAAAATTCTTCACTACTCATAGCATTTAGTGACTAGTTGGGTAGATGGCTTACAGAATTCGCTCTCCACTAAGAGCTTCTGAGCGTGGCTCGTCCGACCTAATTTCACTGGGCGCAACGCTATCCAGTTCCTTAGGCTCAATTATATTGGGTATACTTAAAAGCTCTGCCTTATTAGAAGCAATTTTATCAGCGATCGCTTGTTTTGTAAGCGCATTAGTATAGGCAGCAACTATTGCCTGTCGATCTACCATACCAACCACACGGCTAGTAGAGTTGCGATCGACAACTGGTAGTTGTTGTAAGTCTCGCGTTGCCATACGTCTGATCGCATCGGCGAGAGACTCATCTGCAAAAGTATGCAACACCTCTTTAGTACAGATTTCTTGCACTGTTAGTAGTTTGTTGATTTGATGGCTCGAGTTAGGCATGGATAACGCCCTCTCAATGTCCCGTGTTGTAAGAATACCCAAAAGATGATGAGAGTCATCAACGATTAAGGCACTATGGAAATAACCGCTAGTAAATACCTGTGCTGCTTGTAGCATAGGCATAGAGTATTTAAATGTCAAAGGTTGTACGGTCATCACCTCTGCAATCTTAATTTGACGGAGAATGTCATCCTCTTCGGGCTGAGAGGACTTTTTCCCCCCTGAGCCTGCAATCTGGCGGGACTGTAACTGCTCTACTAGCCAGGCACAGAGACCCACTGCTGCCATTAGAGGTAGCACGATGCGGTAATCTCGTGTCATCTCAAACAAAAGCAGGACGGCAGTTAAAGGTGCCCTGACCGTACCTGCCAGTACTGCCGCCATCCCAACTAGGGCATAAGCAGGCGGCGCTGCAATAGGGATTGCATGTGGGAGAATCAATGCTAATGCCTGAGCGTAGGTGCTACCAAGGATCGCCCCCAGAAATATAGCAGGTGCAAATATACCGCCAACAAAACCACTGCCTAAGCTGATCGCCGTTAGCGCTAGCTTTGTAAATAGCAAAATTACCAATAGCCCCACCCCAAAATGAGCATCTTGCAGTAGCGATTCTACAGTTTCGTAGCCTATGCCCATAACTTCAGGAAACACTAGTGCTGTTGCGCCAATGCAGCCACCACCGATCGCCAGTTTTAGGGGTATAGATAGGTCTGCCATCCAAGCAAATCCGAGCGCTTTGCCAGCAAATACTTCCTGCGCCAGTTGCAGTGCTCGGGAAAATGCGATCGCCACCAAACTTGCTAGTAAACCCAGCCCCAAATAGAGCGGCAACTCCCAATAGCTGCGCACTTCATAAGCAGGTAAATTAAAAGCTGGCTGCCCCCCAAACCCAATTTGCGCTACCAGAGCAGAAACAACGGCGGCAATTACAACAACGCTGACACTGGAGTTAAAGCTAGACTTAGTATTACCAAAGGTATCGCCTAGCAATACCTCCAAGGCAAAAAACACACCAGCAATAGGAGCATTGAAACCTGCTGCCAGACCGGCTGCAGCGCCTGCACCTACTAAGAGCCGGGTTCGCTCTGTGGAAAACCGCAGTAACTGACCTAGCAAAGAACCAATATTACTCCCCAACTCTACGCTAGGACCTTCTGGACCTAGGGATGCCCCCGCTCCTAGGGATAAAGCTGCCGCTATTGTTTTGAGTGGAATTTGGCTGTAGGGCAATCGCCCCCCTTCCTTGGCAACTGCATATGATAGGCTCCCAAATCCTGCTTCGCTTTGTTGCAGGCGCAATCGCAGACTGCTAACTACCAAACCCCCAATAATTGGGATCGATACAATCAGCCAACTTCCGTAACTGGCAAGCCCAACTGCTAAATAATGCCAATAGAACTCCTGTGCCGCATCTATCAGCCATCGAAACAGTAAAACCCCAGTTCCGCTGCCCAGCCCCACCAAAATCGCCAGCACTAACATAATCGTGGCAGCAGAGGGCTGGAGACGGTTTAACAGTACTACTAAAGGACGCGAGAGCTGCATGACGGCTTCAGATTTAAGGGGGTAAGTTGTACGTTAGCAAAAAAATACAGTTGGGGTTTATCTCTAACATTTATGTTGCATCTCTTGGGTACATCCCCCGCCGCTTGCGGCGAACTAACTGCCGAGGCTAGCCTCAGGGGTTCGTACCTTTGATTGACTAACGACACCAAACCTCTCTACTCGTCAGGGAAACGATCCATATCCAGGTCCGGATCGATCTCAGTCGGTAGAACAACCTGCTCGCCGGGTTCGAGATTGGCGGCAGCGTCAATACTGGCTAAAGCTACTAGATCGATTTGCTGGCGATAGTAGTCAACGCTTTTGACCTGGACTTCAATGCGATCGCCCAAACTATATTGACGTTCGCTACGGCGACCGATCAGAACTGTTTGCGCCCGTCCGCCCTTGCTCTTGCCATTAGTTTGGGGAAATTCGTACCAGTCGTCTTTGAGCGAACTGACATGCACTAGACCTTCAACCAGTAAAGATTCGATCTCGACAAAAAAACCATAGGATTGAACTCCCGTGATAATCCCAAAGAAATTTTGTCCGGTTCTCGCTTGCATGATCTCGGCTTTGCGCAAACCTTCGAGATCTGTTTTAGCCTTGTGAACCAGGTTGTCTTGCTGGTTGAGCTTTGGCAAGATTAACTCTAGCTCGGAGACCACTTGACGTTCTCTTTCAGGTGGCAGCACGCTCCAACTAATCTGACCGTGACAGCTAGAGCTATGCAAATCTACGCTCTCTTTGCTGCGAGTATTGCGACGATCGCGTCCTTCTTGAAACACCAGATGTAGCAGACGTTGAATTAGCAAATCGACATAGCGATGTTGGGGAGCGATCGCGTGCACGTAGGGAAACTCCGGTGCTAGAGCAAGACCGAAGTGAGAACCAGGCTGCAAACTGTACTCTCCGATCTTTAACAATGACATCAACAGGTATTTCAAGATATCGCAACTGCTTTGCCTGTCTACCTGGGTCACCTGTGCTAAAAAGTTTTGGAAATCCTGAGATTGCAGGTGTTCCGGTTCCGCTAAACCGACAGATACGCCCATACTCTCGCAAAGCTTGAGCCAATCTGCTACCTTGCTCAATTCCGGCGGTGATTGAGTGCGAAATAGAGCCGGTACGCCCAAAGCTACCAAGTGCGTAGCGATCGCCCGATTCGCTAAGATAGACATCTCAGATACCATGCCGTAAATATAATTAGCCTCAGGTACGATTGGCACTCCTAAAATGCCCTCATCAGCTTCCTGCATAGGTGCATTGGGCAGAGTGATATGGAATGAGCCAAGACGATGTTGCTTGATCGATGTACCCAAATGCACGATATTACCGAGCAGATCGGCTAATTCCGCTTGCTTCGATTTAGCAGTGCCTTTTTGGGCGCGATCGTCGATAATTTCTTGTGCCTCGGCAAAACTCAATCTGGCATGAGTAGCGATCGCAGACGGGTAGATCTCAAACTCAGTTAAAACTCCATTACTATCTAGCTCGAACAACACCGACATGGTGAGATGCTCTGGCTGCTGCAGCACGCCAAGATCTGGGAGCATGGGGATAACTGAATCGTCTAGGAAAGAGGTTCGCACTCGAAGCCGAGCAGCTTCATCTAAAACAGAGCCAACCGCAATATAGGCCGCATAGTCAGGAATATGTACTCCCAGTCGCCAACCACCAGCCTGAGTTGACTCTAACGAAATCGCTGGTGCATTACCGATGGCGACAGTCATATTTTGACGCAGATCGAGCCTTTTCTTGAGATCGACTTTCCGCACCGCTTTGGGTAGGCTGTTGACCGCAGTCAAGACCTGACTGCTAAACTTGCGAGGCAAGTTATGCTTGCAGCAGACTAAATCTACATCAGGCGTAGATTCTGCATCATCGCCCAGCACCTGCAAGATCTTGCCTATGGGCAAGTGACTGCCTAAAGGAAACCTCGTCATCTCAAGATGAACCAATTTGTTCAATGCCACGCTTAGATCGGGATATTGTCTATCGGGCGCGAGATCGATCTCGAACAGCAAGCGATCGTCCAATGGTATGGCACGATACCCAGATTCAAAAGCCTTTACCTTAGCCAGAAGTGTAGGATTAGAACGCTCTACAATCAGTCGCACTTCACCCTCTGGACTGCGACGGCGCATTCCATCCTTAGTTACTTTCACCAGGACGCGATCGCCATTCCATGCAGTACTCAGCTTACTCTCTCGAATGTAAATATCCCCTGCACCCTCAACATCTTGGATCGCAAAGCAAAATCCTTTACTAGAACAACGCAATCGCCCCTCTACTAGGCCATCTTCTGCCAGACGGCGATAGCGACCCTTATCTTTTTCTAAGATGCCTACCCTTTCTAAGGCATCGAGTGCTACCTGGAGTTTGCGTATACTACCGTCATCGCCGATACCTAGTTTTTTTTCGATGACCTTAGGAGCGACAAATTTATCTGAGAGGCTATCTAGCAGTTGAGAGATCGAAAATTCCATGAGGTGTAAACTTGAAAGTAAAGTAACAGAACTTGAATGGCTTAATGACTTTAACGAGCTACAAAGTAATTACATAGTTAAATTACATAGTTACCAGGGATGCAACTCAAATCCCAATCGCTGTGTTTCTAACAGGTAACAACTTATATCCTTGAGAGTGCACAACACACACCATGCAGTAGCGATCGAGCTGATATTCAATTCTCAAGCATGCTGAGATTGTTATTACAAACACGCGAGCATACAACATGATATGACGAAAGCGAACAAAGAGGTGCCAGATTGCCACAGGAAAGCTTGTGAGGATAGCTCGTGCAAAGATCCCTAGGTGCTCGAGCATTTAAGTCTGGACGGATCTCTATGGTTTATGCCCGCTATTACTGCTATTACTCAGGTTGTACCTACTTAAAATCATAATCTAAAGGTTGCAGTGCTAAGTGGCAAACCTTAAACATATCTTTAACTAGAACCCTACTATCTTAAAAATATTCGGTTCTATAATGTTGATATGACCTTAGCTAACCGTTTGCCTATGCAAAATCTCAGTTGTTTCCTTAGTGTTGTTTCCTTAGTGTTATCAAGAAATAGGTTTTAAAACCCCGTACTTCTAGCACGGCTTTTTAAGGATCTTATGCTACGATACAACCACTCTAAATGCATAAGCAACACCGTAAAATCTAAACCGGGTGGTTTGGAGCGGAAGCAAGCTTAGCAGCTGAGCAGTTGTGAAAGCGTTTGTTAGTCCATCTTTATACCAATGAGTACGGTAGAGCATACCGGAACTTTCGGACTAGGTTAGAGTAAAGCTTGGGGAGAGGTGACCGCTACTTTTGGTTAGAGCAATCTTAATCAAAGCAATAAGTTGCCTCCTAGAACCAAGAATCCCAGCGCGTTTGAGCTGGGGAGTGTCAAGCGGTAAGTTAAAGGCCAGATTTTGGGTAAAACCAGAGTTACTTCTATAGACTTATTGAAGTAATGTGTTATATATGCTAAAAGTATCTACGGTGTGAGAGTTTGGGTAAAAATTATGTCTAAATTCAGTAAATTATCGCTTAGTTCAGTTTTATTTGTTTCAGCAGTCGCAGCATCATCCATGGTGCCAGGTGTAGTTAAAGCGCAAACTGTTGACAATACAGCTACCGTGCCAGCTACAACTGTGCCAGCTCCTGACTCAACAGTTAATGAGTCCAGCCTGATTCGTTCCATTGGTAAAGATCCAATGGTAAATCGCACGGCTCAGAACGCTGCTCCAGAAACTCAAGCTCAAAACGTGACCTCCGTGTCTCAGTTGAGCGATGTTAAGCCGACCGACTGGGCATTTACAGCCTTGCAATCTCTGGTAGAGCGCTACGGTTGTATTGCTGGTTATCCGGATCGGACCTATCGCGGTCAGAGAGCCATGACCCGCTTCGAGTTTGCTGCTGGTTTGAACGCTTGCTTGGACAAGATCAACGAAATTATCACCGCTGGTCTAGCTGATAAAGTCAGCAAAGAAGACCTGGCAGCGGTGCAAAAGCTACAAGAAGAATTTGCGGCTGAATTGGCAGCTCTGCGCGGTCGGGTAGATGCTTTAGAGTCAAAGACTGCTCAGCTTGAAGCTCAGCAATTTTCTACCACTACCAAGTTAAACGCCACAGCGATTATTGCTCCGTCCTTTGCGACAGATAGCAACGTCACTCTCAGCGGTCGCGTACGCTTAAACTTCGACACCAGCTTTACCGGTAAGGATTTATTGCGTACTCGCCTGCAAGCTGGTAACGTAACTCGTTTCGATCGCGTACCTGGTATCCTTTCCTCGACAGTTGCTGGTACGACAGCTACTGCTCGTTTGGGCTTTGATACTAACACCGACAACCAGTTCGAGCTAGACAAGTTGTTCTATCGTTTCCCGGTTGGCAACCAGGTCACGGCTTTTGTTGGTACCCGAGGTGTGGATTGGGATACCGTATTCGATACAGTTAATCCATATTTCGCTGATAGCGACAACGGCGCAATTTCCAGATTTGGTCGTTACGAGCCATTCATCTTCCGCGCTCCCCAGGGTGCTGGTGCAGCGATTAACTTCAAGTTCAACGATCAATTCGGTCTGAACCTGGCTTATCTAGCTAACCAACAGTTTGCTGGTAATGCGGTCGGTCAGTCTGGCTTGACCAATGGTGGCTACGGTGCAGGTGCTCAAATTGTCTTCTCGCCCAACAAAGACTTGAAGATCGGTTTAGCTTACATCCGCAGTTTCGAGCCTGGTTTTGAGATTGGTAGCAATACTGCCACTCTAGTTGATGTATCGGGTTCTACCGGTAGCGTGAATTCTAGAAGACCATTTGGTGCAGTTGATACCTCTACCGATCGCTATGGCGCTCAGTTAAGCTGGAAAGTTGCTAAGGGATTTGCCTTTGGTGGCTGGGTAGGCTTTGCCAACATGCGTCAAGAGTCTGGGATTGGTCGTAACAATGCTGATGCCTTTAACTGGGCAGTTAGCTTGGCTTTCCCCGACCTGTTCGGTGAAGGCAACGTGGCTGGTATTATCTTCGGTCAGCCACCTAAGCTGACATCCAACTCGATCGTTGCTCGCAGAGACGATGGCAGCACCACCTATCACTTGGAAGCACTTTACAGATGGAGACTTTCTAAGAATATCTCTATTACTCCGGGTGTATTCTTTATCTTCAATCCTGAAAACAACAGTGCTAACAACACCATCGTGGTTGGTACTATCCGTACAACCTTCTCCTTCTAAGGACAGTAGTTATCTGAGTTAGGTTAAGGTTTAACCACTAACACAGCTAATCCTTTAAACCCACCCTCTTAGCTATATAAGAGGGTGGGTTTGTTATTGCAGCAATCTAGATTTTTAAGGTGGGCAACCCCCACTACTAGAGCTTAGCATGGGCTTTTAAAAAGGCTAAAAGCCGACCGCCGATCGCTCTGTATTTAAAGTTTTATATTTTATGCCGTAAAGATAGTTCCTCTATACAGGCCAAAATCGATAAAATAAGCTACTGCATTCGGGAATGTAAAACATGGATGTGATTCCGGCACTTGATATTTTAGATGGACGTTGCGTAAGGTTGTATCAGGGGAATTACGATCGATCGGAGGTATTTGGGGAAGATCCGGTTGCGATCGCCCAGCGTTGGTACGATGAGGGCACAAAGTATTTACACGTAGTCGATCTCAATGGTGCGAAAGAGGGATCGCCGAAAAATCTACAGGTAATTGAGGCGATCGCTCGGTCTTTGCCGATTCACGTACAAGTAGGTGGTGGTTTGCGCGATCGCTCTAGTGTCAGTGCGGTTTTAGCAACGGGTGTGAGTAAGGCTATTTTGGGCACGATCGCGGTAGAGCAACCGCAGCTAGTTGCCGATTTGTGTGCGGAATTTCCCGGACAAATTCTGGTGGGCATTGATGCCAGAGACGGGAAGGTAGCAACGAGGGGATGGCTTACTACATCCGAGACGATCGCGTCTGATTTAGCTCAGCGCATGGCGCAAGTTGGGGTAGCTGGCATTATCTACACGGATATTTATCGCGATGGCACATTGCAGGGGCCAAATCTGGAGGCGCTCAAGCAATTGGTGCAGAGCATTGATATTCCTGTGATCGCTTCCGGTGGTATAAGCTCTATTACAGATTTACTCAGTCTGTTGGCTTTGGAGCCATTAGGTGTAACTGGTGCGATTGTGGGCAAGGCAATATATACGGGCAACATCGATTTAAAGGAAGCAAATCGAGCCGTTGGCAGCGGGCGTTGGCAGGACGTGCCACCGGATATGGGCACGGCGATCGCGTAACTGGATTGGCAAAAGCAACTGTTAAACACGCCGAGCCTGCGTAGAGAATTTCTGGAAAATCTGGCATATTTGTACTTAGTCCTTGCTTTTAGCCAACTAATTAAATAAGAGGTTGCCTTGTTCATTCCTTTAGCCCTGCTCCTTATGCTTGGGGTTGCCTTCGAGCAGCCTGCGATCGATGTTAACCCTGCTGTCAAACCTAATGTCAATAGGGAAACTTCTATACAAGCAGATCGGGGCGATCGCAAGCGCAATCCGATCTTTGCCCAGGCTCTAGCGCCAAAAGCAGTCAGCATGCCAAAAGCCGCTGAAATTTTACCAGCGGAGACGATCGCTGTCGGTTTTCTGAATTTTGATGCCGAAGCGTGGGCTAATTTAAAACTATTTAATCCCTTTTCAGAGAATCCACTGGGGATATTAGACCAAATTCTGGCATTGCCCAAGGGTAAAACATTTGTCAAAGACATCCAGCCCTGGATTAGCGATCGCATTGCCATTGCTCTGCCCCTACATCGTTAATTTCGGCATTACCCTGTTAATTCAGACATCCAATCGCAAAGCGGCGACGGCAGCGCTGGATAAGTTTGCGAAATGTGCAGATAAGACATCAAAAGGTGCGATTAAGGTATCGTCGCGGCGGGTTGTTAATTGGCCAGTTACTAGCTGGGAGGTAGCTGATTCGGACAACAAATCAGCATCGTTGAGCGTCATGGCTTATACATGGCTGGACGATCGGACGCTAATTATGACGACGGGCATGGGGCCGATGGCCGAGCTTCTGCCTCAGCCCAAAAATACACTCGATCGCGATCCTACGTTCAAAGCAGCGATCGCGGAGATGCCAAAGCCAAATTTTGGATATTTCTATATCAATGCCAAGTCAATCATTAAGCTAGTTGACGATGCCCTCACCCTCCGAGAAGAATCGAGGAATGAGATTCCCCAACCCATCGATCGCCTCTTGGGAATAATTCAGGGAATGGCGATCGTCTATTCCGCTACACCAGAGAAATTGCAATCGGATTTCTTCTTGGGGCTATCGCCACTCGAGCAGCGTTAGCAAGCGATCCCATCCGTTAAAGCGATAGTATTGAAGCTTAGAAGTGAGATCTATGATACAGATCGCAGTTGGAGGCGATCGCGATCGCAGACACAGTTCGGAAATTCTCTCTAAAGTAAAAGCAGTCCTCACATATCCCCCGAAGACCTATGCTTTTACAATCTACACTGTGCTGCCTCAATCCCGACTGTCCATCTCCGATTAACCCTGCTGGTAATGTTCACTGCCAGAATTGTGGGGTACTCTTAGTGGGCTTGTTGTATAATCGCTTCAAGATTGTCAAGCCAATCGGTAGGGGTGGATTTGGCAAAACTTACCTTGCTGAAGATGTCGATAATCTCAACAGTCGTTGTGTGGTTAAGCAACTGGCGTATCAGGGACAAAGCAGTTGGGCGACTAAAAAAGCAGTAGAGTTGTTCGAGCAAGAGGCGAAACAACTGGCTTTGTTGAGTGAGAATCATCAAATACCGAAGTTACTAGCTTATTTCCAGGATAGTAACCATTTGTATCTGGTACAGCAATTTATCGAGGGAGAAGATTTACTAAGACAACTAGAGCATCAAGGTCAGTATAGCGAAGTGCAAATCAAACAGTTGATGCTTGAATTGTTGCCAGTTCTGCAATTCATTCACGATCGCGATGTGATTCACCGTGATATCAAGCCCGAGAATATCATGCGTCAGGCTAAAGATGGTAAGTTATTCCTGATTGATTTTGGCGTATCAAAACTGATATCACCAACCATAACCGGAACAGGGAGCATTCTCGGTTCCCACGGTTATTCTCCATTGGAGCAAATCCAACAGGGTAAAGTAGTCTATGCCAGCGACCTTTTCGCTTTGGGCGTAACTTGTTTTCATCTATTGAGCGGCATTCATCCCCAGCACCTATGGGCAGAACGAGGCTACGACTGGACGAACGATTGGCAAAGATATTTGCCATTTCCCGTTACTGCCCCATTGGATTCCGTGCTGAATAAGTTGCTAAACAAGGACGTTCAGAGTCGCTATCAATCGGCAAATGAAGTCTTGAAAGATTTGAGATCGCCAGCATCGTCAACCTTACCAACTTCACCACTGCCGCCCAAAGCTCCTACAACCGTACTTAATCTCCCATCTCCGCCTCCTGCTACCTCTGTCAGCACATCTGCTGCGAGTGGGAAAAGATGGTTCAAGAAGCCAGCGATCCCGATCGGCATGGGAGTCGCAGCTATTGCTGCGGTTGGTCTGGCAATTGGCATTCCCAGGCTATTGCCAAATCGACATGCCACCACACCTGAAGTAGTGGAAATCTACAAACTTGCGAGTGAAAAATCCAGTCAAGGTAAAAAACAAGAAGCACTTGAGGATTTCAATAAAGTACTCGCACTCGATCCTAACTTTGCCAATGGCTATATCGATCGGGGTAACGCTCGCAATGACTTGGGCGACAAGCAAGGAGCGATCGCCGATTACTCCAAAGCAATCGAACTCGATTCGAGGTATGCCGATGCTTACATCAATCGAGGAAATATTCGCAGCGAATTAGGCGATAAACAAGGAGCAAATACCGATTACTCCAAAGCGATTGAATCAGATCCGAATTATGCTCTTGCCTATTACAATCGAGGCATTGTTCGCAGTGAGTTGGGCGATACTCAAGGAGCGATCGTCGATTACACCAAAACGATCGAACTCGATCCTAACTATGTCAACGCATACTATAACCGGGGCTTTGTGCGCGATGGTTTGAATGATAAGCAAGGAGCGATCGCCGATTACTCTAAAGCGATCGAACGCGATCCGAAGTTTAGCAATGCCTACCTCAATCGTGGCAATGCCCGCTCTATTTTGGGCGATTTACAGGGAGCGATCGCCGATTGTAATAAAGCGATCGAGGTCAATCCCAAGAATGTATCTGCCTACAATGCTCGGGCTGGGGTTCGCCTTAGTTTGAGAGACACTAAAGGTGCTGTTGACGATTTCAATAAAGCGATCAAACTCGACCCTAAAAATGTTTTCGCCTATATCTCAAGAGCTGACATCCGCATTTTCTATCTAAGCGATTTTCAAGGTGCCATTGATGATTCTAACAAAATACTCGAAATCGATAGAAATAATGCCCCTGCCTATATCGATCGAGGTAATGCATATTACAGATTAGGTAAATTGGATAAAGCGCTGGAAGATCTCAACCAAGCAATCGTCCTCAAGCCAGATCTGTATCTGGGATACCAGAATCGAAGTCTCATTCGCCTTGCTTTAGAGGATTTTCACGGCGCGCTTGAGGATAGCAACAAAGTAATCGAACTCAATCCTAAATTGCCTGTAGGCTATCTCAATCGGGGTGTCAGCCACTTTGCTTTAGGCGAACACAAAGCTGCAATAGAAGACTACACTAAAGCAATTGAACTTAAACCTGACCTGAACCAAGCCTACACCGGTAGAGGTGCGGCGCGTGCTGCCTTGGGCGATAAGAAAGGTGCGATCGAAGATTATCAAAAATCCGCTGGTCTTTATCTCAATGCGGGCAGGACAAAAGATTACCAGGATGCTCTCAATCGGGTTAAACAACTTAAGCAGTCGTAATGCCAGAAGTCGCGATCGCAATTCAAAATACTGTACTATATTCTCATTTCCAACTGGAGCGATCGCATTCTGGGAGATGCCAAGAAGCTTCTCGACGATCCCAAACTCAGCGTTTTGATATCGAGGTGATTTTATTGCCTTGGCAATAAAATAGAATGCAATCTATAGAGCAGCATAAATAATAGATGGATGCTTAAAGTAACTCCTAATGTGGGCAGGCAATCTCTGCAATTTCTGCAGTTGAGATAGCAATCTATGTTTTAATTGACCCAGGTTTCGCGTCAGAGGTTTGGCGTGAACTCCCTGTTTCACATCACCATTGAAATACTCTACTGGATTCAACTGCGGCGCATAGGAAGGCAAATAAAATAACTCGATCTCCTGGGAGTGCTGTTCTAACCATTGCTGCACGGGGCGCTCTCGATGGACGGGATGGCGATCCACGATCCAAAACAGTTTGCTTGAACGCTTGTCAATCAACCGTTGCAGAAATTCAATAAATACTGGGGCTGTCAAGGTACAGGTGTAAAGCATAAATTGAATCGTGCCTTGATTACTGATGCTAGCAATGAAATTCAACCGTGTCCGCTCGCGTTTACTAGGACGAATTTCAGGGGGATGTCCCTTGGGTGCATAACCTCGCCCTCCATACTCATCAGAACTGAGTCCCGATTCATCTCCCCACTCGATTTCGGCACCTTCTGCTTGTGCCCGTTGCTCAATCGCGGGATATTCTTCCTGTAACCAGTGTTTCACGGCAGCGGGGTCTTGCTCATAGGCACGTTCGATCGGCTTCTGGGGGCTGTAGCCCCATCGTTTGAGATATTCCCCCACTGTGCGTATCGGCATCTCCACTCCTAATTCTTGCTCGATTAGTATTTGCACGGCTTGTCTAGTCCACAAGGCGCTCTCGGATCTGGTAATCCTCCGGGCTGTGTCCCCGCAGCATTGCTTCAATCGTTGTTTCCTCTGAGGCACTTAAACTGCGCCCTTCCCCTACCTCTCGTCCTCGTCGCTGCTGAAACAGGGCTGCTTCTCCGTAATCTTGATACGCCCACCACCACTCCGTAATCGTGTTACGATGAATCCCCAGGTACTCACTAATATCACATACTCGTTTCCCTTGTTCTCGCAACCGGATCGCTTGCTGTCGAAGGTAATTTTGCGTTTCTATCGATAGGTGTCGGCCATCTGGTTTATCCATGTCAAACCTCCTTGTGCCTTTACTTCTATTATCCTATGCTTTCTTTTTCATTGCCGGAGCAATATCTATCAATGGGGCGAGCATCGCGCAATTAATCCTATGGGAGTAGGATGCAAGGTTACATAATTAGCTCGGAGTGCTAAACTCAAGGTTGTGGTCTTCAGCATAGCGGTGGAAGAATCGCATCACGCGATCCCATTCTCCATCGGAATCCACCTCAAACGAGCACTCTGCTTGAACCAGTTCGTCATCGTCAAACTTAAATTTCATACTGCGAGGGCTAACTTGAATATCCCCCTCTTCGTCACGTAGGAGTACCATTTCTATGTTGTTGGTAAAGCTACGTCCCTTCTCTAATGCAGCTAAACGGTTGAAAAACAAGACTACAATTTTTGCATTAGAACTACGCCGTTTGCGCAAGCTGATACTGGAAATTTCTTCGTTCAACCCATCAATAAACTGGACTGATGTAGACATATGCCCTCCTCCTAGCATGACTGTACTAGTCAGGCTATCTACTATTAGATTAGCAAAGAGTGCGGCCTCAGATGATGAGGAATTGTTAAGGCGATCGAGAGCGGTTTTGCTTAATTCTCTATCTCCCCCTATGCTAATCGATCGCAGGTAATTCTTTCGTCTCAATTACCTTCTTTTGGGCTAAATCTATCTCGGAGACAAAATTCTTGCCGCTCGCCTCGTAGATCGTCAATATACTTGTCTCGCTAATTCGGAAAGTATTGAGCAGCCGATCTATATTTGGGATGACTTCGGTATAGTTTGCCCCCGAAACATCAGAAACAGCAATGATTTTACGATCTTCCTCGGTCAAGCGGCGATCGCTATTTGTATCGGCTTTGACCGCAACATACCAAAGCCCTAAGGCTTGGACTAATTTACCATCCCGATCGTTTTTGCCAAACTTCTCAGCCCGAATAAAAAGGGAATTATTCTTGGGAACGAGACGAATCGCCGATTTATCCTTGACATTCAGAATCAAGTAATTGGTCGTCGAAGATGCACCCTTGGTATAGTAGCCGCGATCGCTTTCCTGTGCCAGTACTATGGCTCCTAAAAGATAGGGGGTACCCTCAATATTTTCAAACGCACCCAAACCTAACTTATTACTCTTGAGCGATGAATTATTAGAATCGGTAAGAATAACGTTACTAATACTGCGATCGCGAGTCGAGTACTTATAAATCTGATAGGCAACATACCCCATCAAACCGATCAGCAGAATGCCTCCCACAAAAACAATAAGCTTATTCACTACATGGATTGGGTCGGGACGATGGCTCATACTGAGAAGTATTTGTAAATTTTGTTTTCGATTATAGTCTAGTAGTTGAAGTCGATATAACGAGTTCGTCGCGATCGCGCTTAAATATTTACAAAGCGATGGGCTTACCAGAAATCTGGCGTTACAATCACCAGGGCTTGAAGATTTTGCAGTTATCTCTGGGGAATATGTAGAGTGCGAAGGTAGCTTGACATTCCCATTTCTTTCCACTGAAACTCTTGAAAGACTCCTCGAACGAGGCAAGCAATCGAAAAATCACAACAATCTAATTCAAGAGTTACGCACTTGATTGCAAAATCAGAAGAACCCACATAAGGCTTACCCTCAATAACTACCCAAGCCGCCCCATCAAGGCGATCGCCTTGATGGGGATGACAGATTAGGGATTTGCTCAGAAATAAAATACCAGCGCCTACGGTTGGGACATTATTTGTTGGCAATTCCCTTAGCATTTTAATGCTCGTTCGCAAAGAATTGAATTGCGTTGGTAACCGAACCGAGATATTCTTCATCCTCTAAGGTCTGAGCAGGTAGTTTGTTCTCATTTACTGCTGCTTGTACGAGGCTTTTAGCTGTAACTTTGCCAGACCGCAAATCGCTGGTAAACTGCCCAGAACTGGCAATTCCACTTTTTTCAAAGTACCCTTGATAGGCAAGGAAAACAAGATTGAAGGGCTTTAACTCAGGGCTAGACATTGCCACGTACCGAATAGATGGATTCGCCCCGATCGTTTGGGCATTGACGGTTGGAACTGCTGATGCAAGTAGTACTAAAACTGAAAGACTGCTAAGAAGAAGGCGTTGCATAGTATAAACTCCCTGTGTTGCTGGTTGTTTAGTAAATTCGATGGCTACTAGAATGCATTAACAAACTGAGTTAACCCCGATCGCTATATGAGAGTTCGTTCAGAATTTGCTAAGAAACCCGATCGCGATCGTTTCCGGTTTGAAAGGCTTAAGGTAGAGGAAACTGCTGTGTTATAAATGACTCAGCTTCAGTTACAGTCGCGATCTTCCCATCCAGTACTTGCTCTCGCAGCGCATTGAGCATGGTTTGGTAATGCCGTCCTGGTTTATAGCCCATGCGCTTCAGGTCTTGACCGCCAAGGGGCATTTTCATCAAATTCCATTCTCTCAAATAACGATATAGCAACCTGCAACTGACAGGCGTAGCAACTATTGCTAACATAACCACCTCGGTCGCGCTCGCTCGCTCCAGCAATCTCACCACTTGACTGGGTGATAAATTAGGCGTGAGTTGAGGTAAGAGGCGATCGCTCAAGTTGCGGAAATTTGCCAATCGATGTAACCCTGCTTGATTGAGATGTAGCCGCTTGGCGATCTCTACTGGGTCTGGATGAGGAGCGCTTGGCTGCGCCCCGCAAGCTAATGCAAATTCCAAGCGAACTTGCCAAATACTATGACGTTCTATCTCGCTATAGAAACGGGCAAAATGATATAGCCACGAGCCTAAACGTCTTAGTTGCCAAATCAATTCTGGAGAAAGCTGCAGATCTGGATGCAGGTAGTGTAATGCCCCCAGATCGTCTAACTGTTGTAGGGCTGCAATCCAATCTTTAGACTCCAGGACGTAACGGAACTCCTGCTTCAGTCTGGTATTTTGATATGCCCATATGCCTTTGCTGTTGTAGCCTTTGATTAACTGACTGGCGGATTGAGCGTATTCTCTTGTACGTGGGTCGAGATGGAATCCCAAACGCACGGCAAATCTGACTGCACGTATGATGCGAGTCGGATCTTCGATAAAGCTATTGGGATGTAAAATGCGAATCGTGCGATTCTCCAAATCTTCTAGACCGCCGAAAAAGTCGAGGATTTGCCCCGCTCGATCGCCATTCAAACGTAAAGCCAGGGCGTTAATCGAGAAATCGCGCCGATAGAGATCCTGCTGGATCGAACTGGCTGCAACCTCTGGCAAAGCCGCTGGATAGGGATAGAATTCCGTGCGCGCAGTTGCAATGTCAATCCACAAACCATCCGACCAGGTAAGTGCTGCCGTCTGAAACTTTCCGTGAATTTCCAATTTAGTTTTGGGATAAATCGATTGCAGCGATCGCGCTAGTTTGACACCCCAGCCTTCCAAATCTTTGCCGTTACCAACCAGGGGATGCTGGCCGTCAACAACTAGATCGAGATCGTCAGTGGCTAGATTTAACAACAAGTCTCGTACAGCACCCCCCACCAAATACAGTTGCAATTGCATCCGATCCGCTGCCAGAGCAGCCTGCTGTAAAATATCCCAATAGCGAGGAGCGAGCAGGTTGTGCAGTTGCACCTGCAAGCGATCTCGTACCTGAGCGATCGGCTGGGGTTCCGAGCTGAGTTGATGGAGGTGGCGCAATACATCCGTGCGCGTGACGATACCCACTAACTCATCATTGTCCAGAACTGGCAACCGTCCAATATCCCATCTCAACATCATGTTCTGAATTTCAGATAGAGGTGTTTGCGGCGCGATCGTCCGCACCGTAGTAGCCATGTATCCCCTCACCGGCGCATGACCAAACCCATGATGTAGAGCCAAATCGAGATCGCGTCGCGAAATCACACCTACCAGTCGATCCTGCTCGTTCACCACCGATAGACCAGAGTGGCCGTAGCGCAACAAAACTCGCTGTGCTTCATCGATTGTGGTATCGGGTCGAATTGTACGTACGGGTGAAGACATCAGCATTTGGGCAACAACTACCTGGGGAACGCGATCGCTCAGAGCCTGTTCGATCTCAGCCGCCAGTACCTCTAAATTTACGGGTCCGTCAGCGGTGACTTTCAAAGATGCCGACGCTGCTAAAGCATGACCGCCTCCACCATAGCGCTGCATCAGGGTATGTAGTTGCGCAAAGTCGTGGCGCGATCGGGCAATCATGCTAATCCGATCTACTTGCTGGGCGATCGCGATCAGGATATCAACTTCAGCGATCTCCATCAGGTGCTCGACCACTCCGGATAAACCAGTGATAAACTGCTCGCGTTGCAAAGGCCACACAGCAATTTGATATCCCTGTACGGTTTTAGTGCGTGCCGGTAATTCTGCCAATCCCTGCGTCAATACCTCCTGCATCAAAGGCGACATGGCATGGTCAATATAGGTGGCTAACACCTTGAGATTTACACCCTGCTGCATCAGCCATGCCAGAGCGATCGCATCCCGTGCTGTCGTATGGGCAAATGTGAGCGAACCGGTATCGACATGTATGCCTAACGCTAGGGCTGTAACTTCAAAGGGAGTAAGCTGAATCGCTTGCGCTTGCAAGCGCTCGACAATCAAAGTACAGGTCGATCCAACTGGTTCTACGCACCGACTTGAGACATTAAAAGTACTTGCATCCGATTCGGAACTAAGGGGATGGTGATCGTAAATATGTACTTCCACTCCTGGTTGGGATAGCCATTCAGCAGCTTTTCCCAAGTAGCTGGGCGATTGCGTATCGACAAGTATAGCGCGCTTAATGGATGCAGGATTGACCGATCGCATCTCGATTAGAGGATATTCATCGCGATACAGGGATAAAAATTCCCGCACAGGTACTTGCATACCACCCGTAAGCACGATCCGTGCCCCTGGGTACAGCCTTGCTGCACCCACTGCGGCACCAAGTGAATCAAAATCCGCCGTAGCGTGACAAAGAATTATATCCATCAACCCAGAGTCATAGTCATGTAAGTAATCTCCGGCGATCGCTATATTGACGATAAAGCGATCGTAGCAGAGGCAGCGCAGAAAATTACATACATCAGGGTAATAAGCAATTACGCCAGCAGCGATCGCGCTGGAAAGATCGAGTAGAGGTAGCGATCGAGACGCGATCGTTTACGATCCTTGCCAAATAGCTGCTTACTTCTCATCAATCGCTTCCACCATCCATCTCTTCATGTTGGTTGAAAGCTAGCAAAAGAGTAGTAAACGATTGGTAAAGGAATAGTAATGGAATCGTAAAGACATCAAATTTGCTGCATGTGGAAATCTGTGGGGCATCAGTTAAAAATATCGAGAAGCCAGCGAAGACGAAATATCAAGGAGAAAGTTTCTGAAGTATAAATATATTTAAAATAATCATTGTATGGAATGGCAAAACCGCCTTTCTACAAGGTTTTTATGATTTAATCGCGATAAGGAGCGATTGCTTTTTCCAGGAATCATCTATTCCTTAAGGAAGATGTGAAGGGATCCGCTACTGAGAAATAATGACTCCCAGTTTGGCAAGCTAGCAATCTTCATTTGCTCAATGTCAACATTTCATATTAGTGGGAACACACTTGTGTTATAGAGATTTGTTCGGTGTCTTTATGCCACCCACTTTTGTGAAATACGAATTAGGTAGCTATCTGATTCAAATAAAAATCTAACTGAGCGATCGCAATCTCTCTTTCTAAATTCAGGATCGCTCGTTAGATAGCTAAACAGCATGACGGCATGCCCTTGAGCATTGCTGCACCACCTTAAAAGAACACTCCTCGGTTAGTGGAGGTTAAGTCACACCCACTAACATTACAAGTTGCGAGGACAAACTCTGAAACTCTAAACTTCGTTCTGAGTTTGTGCGGTCAGTTCGCATGGGAAATTTGCTCGATCGTAATTAGCGCTTGCAAATCTCTGCACCAAGGCTTAGCCGAACGCTATTCCATTTGCAAATTCTGAAATTACTTTTGAGGAATGAAAAGTTATGACAACAAACGCTAATTTTGTCAGCGAAGTGCTGAGACTTACGAATGAATTCCGCGCTCAAAATGGCTTGCCCCCGCTTAAGTCGAACGCGGAGCTGCAAGCCTCAGCACAGGGACATTCTCAAGACATGGCATCAGGCGACTATTTTAGTCACACTGGCAAAGATGGCTCTTCACCCTGGGATAGAGATAAACGGGTTGGTTATGCTGCCAACAGCATGGGCGAAAACATCGCAGCCGGTCAAACTACTCCCCAAATCGTCGTTCAAGGATGGATAGATAGTCCTGGACATCGCGCTAACATGCTAAATCCCAGCTTCACCGAGCTGGGAGTTGGCTACTATCTCCTGGAAAATGACACTGGGAGTGTAAATTACAAGCACTACTGGACTCAGGAATTTGGCAGCGGCGATACCGATCCAAGTAGCAATATACCCCCCGGTTCAAATTCAAATCCGAACCCGAACCCGAATCCAAATCCGAACCCGAACCCAAACCCAAATCCGAACCCAAATCCGAACCCAAATCCGAACCCGAACCCAAACCCGAACTCAGATTCAATTATTACAGGCACGAATGGAGATGATACCCTGAAGGGTGGATCCCGTGACGAGTATTTCTATGGATTGAGCGGTAACGATCTGATCCGGGCTGGGGGAGGTAAAGACCTCATCTACGGTCAGAGAGGGAATGACACCCTCTATGGTGAAGATGGAGCCGATCTCCTGATTGGCGGCAGCAATAAAGATCGCCTTGTTGGTGGTAATGGCGACGACCTTCTGCTTGGCACTAGATGTGTTTCCGACCCAGGAAATGGTCGAGGAGAGATAGATGTCCTGACTGGAAATGCTGGTCGCGATCGCTTTAGCTTAGGTTTGAGCAATAACCCGAAAGCCTTTTACGATGACGGCAATTCTTCATCCTCAGGATCTAAAGACTATGCTTTGATTACTGACTTCAGTCTTAAGGATGGGGATGTCATCGATCTTAAAGGTTCGGCAGGCGACTATCGCTTGAAGGCTTCTTCTAGCGGATTACCCAGTGGCACTGGCATCTTCCTCAAGAACTCAGGAGAGGATGAGCTGATTGGAATTGTCCAAAATGTCGATTCGCTCTCCCTGACAAGCCCAGCATTTAATTTTGTTTAAGATTAAATGCCGTGGTTAAGGTTAATAAGTAAGCATGGATCAATCTTCTTTAACGTCAGTTCTACAGACCTCATGTTTCTTTAGATTCTTTCCCAAATAGCTGCTTGCCGCCCAAAAACCACCATAACTGAGCGCTAATTAGGGCAACCCCTCCCACCGTAACTGCAATTTTGAGTGCGAGGGGTTGCTCAATACGCCGAAATTGATTTAACGGAGGACTAGATTGATGCGATCGCAAACTCGATCGCGCATCCATCTCCTGAGACATCCCAGTCCCGAATATTGCTGATGGTGTTGCAAATAATATTAAGAATAATCCAACCCCAATACCTGTAATGTTGCGCATACTGTTTTGCATGGACTAACTCCTGAGAAATTTAGCGAAAGAGAGAAGGACGGAAATTGCGCAGGCGCAGGGCATTTGTGACGACCGAAACTGAACTAAATGCCATCGCCGCCCCAGCGATAATGGGGTTGAGCAATAGTCCAAACGTGGGAAAGAGAATCCCTGCGGCAATGGGAATGCCCGCTACGTTGTAGATAAAGGCAAAGAAAAGATTTTGCTGGATATTGCGGATCGTGGCGCGGCTGAGTTGAATGGCCGTCACAATGCCTTGCAGATCGCCTGAAATGAGGGTGATATCGCTAGCGGCGATCGCCACGTCCGTCCCCGTACCGATCGCCATACCCACATCCGCCTGCGCCAGCGCTGGAGCATCATTGATGCCATCTCCCACCATTGCCACCAGTTTACCTTCTGCTTGTAATGCCTTTACTTGCATCGCTTTTTGGTCGGGGCGGACTTCAGCACGCACCCGCTTAATTCCAATTTCGCGGGCGATCGCGTCGGCAGTGGCTTGATTATCACCCGTTAGCATCACTACTTCAATTCCCATTTTTTGTAAAGTGCTGACCGCAGAGCAGGATGAAGGTTTTAAGCGATCGGCAATCCCAATTAAGCCGATCGCTCGTCCATCGATCGCCACCCATACAACCGTTTTGCCGCCAGTTTCCCAAGCCGCTTGATATTCCAGCAGCGATTGCGTGTCAACCCCCATTTCATCAAACCAGCGGCGCGTTCCCACCTGTACTAGAGACTCATCTACTTGACCCTGCACGCCGCTACCCGCGATCGCGAGGAAATCCGTCACTGCCATCCAATTGGAGCCACTATTAGATTCATGAGCTGGCGCGATCGTGTTGGCATATTGCACGATCGCCTCTGCTAGGGGATGTTCGGAATGGCGCTCTAGTGCTGCTATCAGTTGCAATAGATAATTTTTGTCGTGCCGATCGTCCGGTACAGCCCAAAAATCTGTCACTGAGGGTTTTCCCTGGGTCAGCGTTCCGGTTTTATCGAGTACGATGGTCTGAATTTTATGGGCTAGCTCCAGACTGGTGGCATCTTTAATCAGAATGCCGTTGGCTGCGCCTTTACCAGTGCCCACCATCACGGATGTTGGTGCTGCCAGCCCCAAAGCACAAGGACAGGCAATAATCAGCACTTCCACCGCCGTAATCGTAGCCAGCGTCAGATTTCCCATGACATTAAACCAAATCACAAATGTGCCGATCGCGATCGCGATGACCGCAGGCACGAACCATCCCGTCACCCGATCGGCTAAACGTTGAATAGGAGCCTTGGAACCCTGCGCATCCTGAACGAGTTGCACGATCTGCGCCAGCACCGTATCTTTCCCAACTCGCCGCGCGCGAATTTGCAAACTGCCAGTTTTATTCAGCGTTGCCCCAATTACTTCATCTCCTACCTTTTTCTCAACGGGAATGCTCTCGCCCGTCACCATCGACTCGTCAACCGTGGAATAACCAGCGATCGCTTCGCCATCTACAGGAATTTTCTCCCCTGGTCGCACCAGCACGACATCATCTATTTGCACTGCCGCAATAGGGACATCAACTTCTTGGCCGTTGCGAATCAGTCGGGCGGTTTTGGCTTGCAATCCCATCAGTTGCCGAATTGCTTCCGAAGTTTCCCCTTTAGCGCGATTCTCCAGCAATTTCCCCAAGAGAATCAGTGCAATCACGATTACGGCTGCCTCGTAGTAAACTGCAGGTTGCAAACCCTGCGCTATAAAGAAACCGGGGGCGATCGTAACGGCGAGCGAATACAGGAAAGCCGCACTTGTTCCTAAAGCAATTAGGGTATCCATCGTTGCGGTGCGGTTCTTAAAGGCTTTCCAAGCGCCGATGTAGAAAGAACTCCCGCCCCAAAACTGAATTGGAGTCGCGAGAAGGAGTTGCAACCAGGGATTGTGCAGCCAGCCAGGGATAAACGGCAGCGACAATCCCGTCATCATCGGCAACGAACCGATCGCTAAGATGGCACCAATAAAGGCTCCCAGAGCGACCTTGCGCGTCAAACCTCTTTGTTCGGCTAAGCGCACCGTCCTTTCTATATCCTCAGAATCGATGGCACTGGCCTCTAGCAAAATGGCGCGATATCCGGCTGCTTCGACTGCTTGTTGCACGATCGCAGGATCGGTTTCTCGGGCGTTATATGTAACTGTCGCCTGTTCTAAGGCAAAGTTGACATTACCGCTAACTACACCCTTAACTTCGCGAATGGCTGACTCAACCCTGTTAGCACAGGAAGCACAACTCATGCCCAACAGTTTTAGAGTAATGGTGGGTAGGCTTTTTGTCCGATCTGCGGCTCCTGGTTTGGCACTGTAACTGGCGGCTGTCTGTCTCATCTACTCTGAACCTCCATGCTCATGCTTCTCTGTAAATTCGGACAAATTTCACCCGATCGCGATGCTGCAGGAGTCCAATCGCTCAATAACTCCCCGATCTCGGCACGCAGGGTTTCTAATTCCTGGATGCGGCGATCGATTTCAACGAGCTGCCGTTCCAGTTTTTGCTTAATTTCATCGCAAGGAATATTGCCGCGATCGTACACCTGGAGAATTTCTGCAATTTCTTGCAGGCTTAAGCCCAACTTTTGCAGCTTTTTAATTGAGGTCAGGCGCGCGATCGCCTCGGGAGGGAATAAACGAAATTTGCCCTCGGTTCGACCGGATGACTTCAACAGGCCGAGTTCTTCGTAATAGCGAATGGTCTTAATCGGCACGTTGCTCAGTTCTGCGACCTGTCCGATTTGCAGTAACGTTTGGGCTTGCGCAATTACAGCTACCATAGTTTCCTTGGGAATTGTTCAAACTCGCTCGACTACATTATTTTTACACTCTCCAGTCAACTGGAGAGTCAAGCAGCGATCGCATTTAATTTTGTACTTAATGTTTCGATCCTCATACTTCTAGGTTGGCAATGCCCACCATACCGCCAATACTTCAATTATCCCCAACTAATACAGAGATAAGCTAGATCGATCTCAAGGGTGATATTAAAACGTAGTCATTACGACTATGATTTATACAGAATAGAATTGTTCAATATAATGCAATTACTTGGGAAGTCAAACTATGGCAACAGAAATATTAAGCCGTCCCCAATCGACACAAGAAGATCGACGTGGTGTCAAGATCGTCGGCATTGGCGGTAGTCTTCGAGCTAATTCGCATACATATCAGGCATTAAATCTAGCCTTGCAAAAGGTAGCAGCGATAGGTGCAAATGTGGAATTACTGGATTTACGCGAGCTAAATCTCCCGCTATGTAATGGCGACAGCGACTATACAGATAATCCCCAGGTAATGCACCTGCGCCGCACCGTTACTCAGGCCGATGGCATCATCCTTGCTACGCCCGAGTATCACGGCAGCGTCAGCGGCGTGCTGAAAAACGCACTCGACTTGATGAGCTTTGACGAACTGTCAGGTAAAGTCTTCGGCCTCATCAGCGTTCTGGGTGGAGAGCATAACAGCAATTCCCTCAACGATCTGCGCACGATCGTGCGGTGGGTACACGGTTGGGTAATTCCAGAACAAATTGCGATCGCTAAAGCCTGGCAAGCCTTCGATAGTCAGGGCAATCTCAAAGATACCAAACTCGACCAAAGATTTGACAAGTTCGCCCACAGTCTGGTGACAAATACCGCCAAACTCAGAGGGATAGAGATTAGCAGTTAGCTTCCAGCAGCCAGGTCTTCAATCCTGGCTATGCTGAGGCGGCAAGGATATCCAAGAACCACTGTTCGAAGCGATCGCCCAGTGCCTGCAACGAATATTGCGTGTCGGCTTGACGGCGGCAGGCGTATCTATTAATGCGTGGCAGCGATTCCACCGCTTCGCATAGCCCTTCTATGCTATCCGGTTCCACCAGAAACCCGGTCTCTCCGTGGCGCACAATTTCGACGGAGCCGCCTCTGGCGTAACTAATCACGGGTACGCCGCAGGCGAGCGCTTCGATCGCCACATTCCCAAATGCCTCTACCCACTTCGGTGTCATTAATAGTGCCTGACACTTACCCAAAATAGCTTGTAGTCCTTCCGTGGCATGGAATCCCAAGTAGTTTAATTTTGCTTTGGGATGATCTTTCTGGACGTTATGCCAGTAGTCCTCATCCTGCATTTTACCCAGGATGTTAATCTCAAGACCCGTTTCTTCTGAAACCGCTGCCGCATCTTCCAATCCTTTTTCCGGCGAGATGCGAGCTACCCAGGCTAGCTGTAGCTCTGGCTCAGCACAAAAATCATAGGCGTTGATATCTATCCCACTATCTAATATACGAAAGTCAGCCAATCCTTCAAAGGTATGGGCTTGGGTGCGGGTATAAACTCCCAAAGTGCCAGGATGGGAATGGGATACTTGAGCGATCGCCAGATCGATGCAGTCCAGGAGCGAACCCATACTGACAAAGTGGGCGATCGGCGTGTAAAAAAATGGTGTTAGATAAAATGGCAGCCAGTCGTAGGCAAAATTGACAATCAGGTTGTAACTATTTTGCATAGTGCGAGCGTATGCCCACATATTCGTCAATACCGAGTTACTAGGGAAACTCACCGGATCGGTACGGGATTGCTGCTGCGCAAAACTATGGACTTCGCCAGGAATAGTAACGATTGGAATAGTCTCCGACTGAGAACCCACACAGGCAGCCAGATGGACTGTATGCGATCGCCGCATCAATTCCATCGCCACATTTTGAATGGTCAGTTCCACACCGCCACCAATACCAGAACTAAATGCCCCTACAGGAGTTGAGATAAATAATAGCTTCATAGAGAACCGATAATTTCTTGTTTGACCTCATACCATAACTTACCGAAATTCGGATGCTGCTTGTAAACAAGCAAACGATTGTCTAGCTCTTGACATTGTGCCTCTGTTAATTCAACTTTGCTGGGATCGGCAGCAATACTCTCCCAAATACTTTCAATTAGCTCGAGTCGTTCTGAGATACTAAGTTCTAAAATTTGATTGAGTAATTGGGGTGCCATAGCCTTACTGAGATATACCCGATTTGTTTTAGTTAGCGATCTGGAAATTACTATTGATAATTCTCACGGAATCATCGGGATCGGCAATCCAATAGCTGGTGTTGAATTCGTAATCGGCACTCGGTCTGCCGGGTAATGTCAGAGTTTTGATGCTATTTGGTTTTAACGTCAGGCTAAATGTTGATAAGGCGATAATTTCATCCGTATTGAGATCGGTGTCGATGTACTGGCGCATTGTATCTGCTAGCTGAGGCAATCTGAATACAAGCCAGGGATCGGATAGCTTTTTCTCGATCGCTTTTAACAAGATTTGCTGCCGTTTGATGCGTCCGATGTCGCCTTCTTCATCGTGACGAAATCTAGCAAATCCTTCGGCTTGCTTGCCGTTCAGCGTTTGCACGCCAGGTTGCAGATCGATACTGAGTTTTTGGGTTTTGTCTTCGTAGCGCATGCGCTTAGGTACGTTAACTTCCACGCCGCCAAGCGCGTCGATTAAAGCCACTAAGCCTGACGTATCAACTCTGGCATAGCGATCGATCTTAACGTTGTAGAGGTTCTCTTTGACGGTGGCGATCGCTAAATTACTCCCACCAAACACATTGGCAGCATTAATTTTTTCCACCCCATACTGCGGAATCTGCACCTGGGTATCGCGGGGAATTGATAATAGGCGCAGCGATCGCGATGTGGGATCGAATCTAACCAGGAGCATCGTATCGCTGCGTCCGTTAAATGCCTCTGGGGAGTTAGGCTTAGCATCCGGTACGCGATCGATACCCATAATCAAAATTTGATATGGCTGGGACAATTTGCGTCCTAAGCCCTCCACAACGATCTCTTGCAGGCTGCGTCCCCTAATTAGCCCGCCCCAGTCAAATGAAGTCAAGGGAGCCAACCTGGCGAGCATAATGCCCGCTGTTACAGAGATCGTAAAGGCGATCGCAAGCAATACTTTCCCAAAGCCAAAGCGACGACGCGGACGCTGCTTGATCCCAGTATTTTTTCTACTTAAAGTCTTTGTCATCCTGATGGGAAGCTAAATGTTGTTGCATAAGATGTTGTCAGCTCGCCTGTTGGTTCTATAGATTTCAATCCGCAGCTAAATCTGGCATTGGCTCAGTTGCACGTTTCAGTTACACATTGCCCCCGCCTCTTTATAATTAATTCACAATACTACGTTCACATTAATTCACTATAACCTCAGGCAACAATTATGCAAGCAGTAATCATTGCGGGTGGTAAGGGCACGCGCCTCAGACCGCTAACCTATGGGTGCCCAAAACCTATGTTGCCTTTACTAGATCGGCCTTTTTTAGAATGGATGATAGAGCGCTGTCGGACGGCAGGCATTACCGATATTTTGCTCAACGTTCACTATCAAGCGCAACAGGTGCAGTCCTACTTTGAAGATGGCGATCGCTTTGGCGTAAAAATTCGCTACATTGAAGAGTCCACTCCTCTAGACACGGCTGGTGCTATAAAGCTGGCCGAGCCATATTTTACGGGAGAATCATTGCTAGTCTTCAATGCCGATATCCTCACCGATTTAGACCTGCAAGCTGTCATAAAGTTCCATCGCGATCGCGGCGCAGCCGCAACCCTGACGCTTACCCGTGTCAGCGATCTTACCCCATTTGGTCTGGTGGAATTGGGCGATGATTCTCAGGTACTGGCATTCCGCGAAAAACCTACACCGGAGCAGGCGGTAGTCTTTATGGAAAAGGGGATCGACACGATTAATGCTGGTACGTATGTCTTAGAACCAAGGATTTTCGATTCCTACGTGGTTGGAGAACCCCTCAGTTTTGAACGGGTTGTATTTCCGGGAGTGTTAGAGCAGGGCTACAAAATGATGGGGTTTATCTGGGATGGCTATTGGTTAGACCTGGGTACGCCCGAAAAATATTGCCAAGCACATCAGGATATTTTGGAGGGTAGAATGCCCTACGATTTAGCTGCTACTGCAACTTCACCTGCACCCGGAGTGTGGGTTGCCAGGACTGCTACGGTCGATCCCGCTGCTCGGTTGATTGCCCCCTGTTATGTCGGCGATCGCGCGGCGGTAGGCACTGATGCCCATATTCCCGCCAATACGGTGGTTGGCGCGAACTCGATAGTCAACCGCCCTATCAGCGCGGGCATCTATTCCCAAGGCTCGATCTTGATTTAGGCACGACAACATATGGCGGAGCGCCTGCAAAAAATTATTTCCCGTTTTGGCATTGCTTCGCGGCGCGAAGCCGAGCAAATGATTCTGGCATCGCGGGTACGGCTGAATGGCACGATCGTGACTGAACTTGGCATAAAAGCAGATCCAGCCAGCGATCGCATAGAAGTTGACGGTAGGTTAATTAACCAGGCGCGTTCTCCCCAAAAAATCTATTTACTCCTAAATAAACCTGTGGCGACGATCTGTACCCGTCGCGATCCGCAGGGCAGGCGAACCGTGCTGGACTTGCTGCCACCGCAATACCAACATCTCTACCCAGTGGGGCGGCTTGACTATAACAGCAGCGGAGCTTTACTTCTGACGAATGATGGTGACTTTGCTAACAGCCTCGCCCATCCCCGCCACCACATAACTAAAACCTATGAAGTGTGGGTGCGCGGTCAGATCGATCTCGAGGTACTGCAAATCTGGCAGGCTGGGGTTGAGTTAGATGGCAGGTTAACCCTACCCTGCGAAGTGACAGTTTTGACGCGAACCTCAGATCGCACCCAGTTGCAGATCGTGCTAAAAGAAGGGCGCAATCGCCAGATTCGCCGTATCGCCGAGCAGTTAAATCATCCAGTTATGGCATTACATCGCGTGGCGATCGCTGAAATTAACCTCGGCAACTTACCTGTAGGGAAATACCGCCACCTCACTAAACCAGAAGTCCAGCAAACTGGATGGCTGATGGGATAAAAGCACGGTTAAGATTTGTGGCATAATAGGGCTGTTCGTAAAAAACGGCTGTAGCTGGAATCTGTTACGAACACGCCGAGGGGCGCTCGGTGTCAGGACGCGGAGACCTCTGCGATCTGCAAGTCAGTGAAGCGTTAAGCCCGCACTGTATGCGTAGCATTAGTGACGGGAGTCGTCACTCTAGTTTGGAGTGAAGCTAGTTGAGTGCTGTGAATACTAATTCTAACCAGTCAAGTAAATTAGCCGAGATCGGAGCGCAACTCAAACAAATGCGCGAGTCAAAGCGCATGTCTATTAGTCAAGTTACGGCGAAAACCCTAATCGCAGAGCGCCATTTGCGGGCGATCGAGGAAGGGAATCTGGATTCGTTACCCGAGCCGATCTACGTCCAAGGATTTATTCGCAAGTACGGTAAGGCACTAGGTCTAGAGGGTTTAGCAGAGGATTTCCCAGTGACCAGCGAACCAAGCCCTCAAAACTGGTCTAGTTCCCCTGCGGCGGAGCTAAGACCATTGCATTTGTACGCGCTCTATATCCTGATCATTGCTGGTGCGGTGAGTTTGCTGGCATCACTCCTGAACCCATTGTCTAACAATCGCGTCAACGAAGGTCAGACAAATCTGAGTCCATCAGCAAGGGTTGCTACCAATGCAGGTCAAGGGAATCAGGCTAAGCCCAAACCAACACAAGGCCCAACCGTGGCGACTAAGCCTGCTCCTAAGCCAACCCCTGCCCAACCTAATGCCCAGTCTAATGTCAAACCTAAGCCTAATGCTCCCACTAATGCTCAAGCATCTAACGATAGCAACTGGGCTGACTTTAGCAATCTAGTTAATGCCAGCAGTAACGTCAATCCCGCCTTCAATTTCTCAGGAGATAAGCCTGTCAACGTCGGGATTGCCATGACCAATCAGTCATGGTTGCGCGTAACTGTAGATGACAAGATTGATTTTGAAGGCATTCTATCAGAAGGTACGCGTAAATCCTGGTCTGCAAATCAAAGTATCGTGGTTCGTGCTGGTAATGCAGCGGCTGTATCTGTTACTTTTAACCAGACCCCTTCCAAGGTATTGGGTGCCGAAGGTGAGGTAGTAGAGCAGACATTTGACAAAAACAAGCAGACTAACACTTCTGAGAGTTCAGATAGCAACAATACCACTCCTACTACCAGTCCATCTGACAATACACCAACCGCCCCCCGATCGCCCCAATAAACGAATTGGCAATTGTAGCTCTAGTTACCTTGTCTTTGTCCTTTGGCAAAATCTTCGGGGTTGAGGTTGGACAGAAATTCACGAAAGGCACGGCGTTCGGCTTCATCTGCATCTTGATCTACAGGTATGGATGCCTCTGAAATTACTTCCTCAACTACCCAGATCGGACAGTTAGCTCTTAATGCCAAGGCGATCGCGTCGCTAGGTCGAGCATCGATTTCCTTAACCGTATCCCCCTGTTTTATGCTCAGTACTGCAAAAAAAGTGCTATTTCTCAGCGAATGAATGACAACTCGCTCGACTTTCAGCGACCACGCATCCAGTGCATTAATCAACAGATCGTGGGTCATAGGGCGGACTGCTGGCTTGGGATCGAGCGCTGTAACTATAGCTTTGGCTTCGGCCTCACCAATCCAAATCGGTAAAGCGCGGCGATCGCCTGCATCCCGCAACAAAACAATCGGATTACGACTGACAGCATCAATAGCGATCCCAGCAACCTTCATCTCAATCATCGCAGTTATGCCTCTTGCACGTAGCTAGACTTGACACTAAGAACTTTCCCCTGAATGTGGGACATCACAATATGCTTTACGTTCCCATTTCTTCGGTTGGATAGTATGCTCTCGTGATGGTGAATTATATCACCCCAGATTATTTAATCTGATGAGTACTTATCCCAAGACAGCAATACTGTCACAGGGGGCGTTTAAGTCGATTATAGCTCGATTATAGTAGTGCGGAAGTGACAGAAATCATTAGTAGGACTAGCATTATTGCTATAGACGATCGCGCCTGTGCTAAGTTAGGAATCTGCAAGGCAATGCCCCATACTACTAATTACTTAAATTTATTACCGCTACAGTATTTATGACCCACGAACCGGTGGCTTTGACAACGCCACTCTACTACGTTAATGATTTGCCACACATTGGTAGCGCCTATCCAACTATAGCTGCCGATGCTTTGGCTCGCTTTTATCGCTTAAAAGGACACCCTACCCTATTCATTACGGGCACGGACGAACACGGTCAAAAAATCCAACGGGCAGCCGAAAAGCACGATCTTACGCCTCAGGAGCATTGCGATCGCGTAGTAGCATCATTTAAAGCGCTCTGGAAAAAATTAAATATTCGCTACGATCGGTTTTCCCGCACCACCGATCCCCGCCATCACGCGATCGTCAAAGAATTCTTCCAACGCGTCTATGATGCTGGCGATATCTACCTTAGTCAGCAAACAGGTTGGTATTGTGTTGGTTGCGAAGAATTTAAAGAAGAAAGAGAACTGCTTAGCGATCGTCACTGCCCTATCCACACTAATATCAGTTGCGAGTGGCGAGATGAAGCCAATTACTTTTTCCGACTATCTAAGTACCAAACTCAGCTAGAAAAACTGTACGAGGAGCAACCGGACTTTATCCAGCCAGAAAGTCGGCGCAATGAAGTATTAGGCTTTGTTAAGCAAGGTTTAAAGGACTTTTCGATTTCCCGCATCAACTTAGATTGGGGCTTCCCAGTCCCGCTCGACCCATCGCACACGATCTACGTCTGGTTTGATGCCCTTTTGGGGTACATTACTGCCTTATTAGAGCCAGATGCTGAGCCTACTTTGGCAGCAGCGGTCAAGTATTGGTATCCCATAAATCTTCATATTATTGGTAAAGATATACTGCGATTTCATGCAGTTTACTGGCCTGCCATGCTAATGTCTTCAGGTTTGCCAATTACAAAGCACGTATTTGGGCATGGTTTCCTGACTAAGGACGGCCTCAAAATGGGCAAAACATTAGGTAATACAATAGATCCATACGACCTGGTAGATCGCTATGGTGCCGACGCAGTTCGGTATTACTTTCTGAAGGAAATCGAGTTTGGTCGAGACGGCGATTTCAATGAGGAAAGGTTTGTGGCGATTTTGAATGCGGATCTGGCTAATAGCTTGGGTAACCTCCTGAACCGCAGTTTGGGTATGGCCGCCAAATATTGCCGACAGGAAGTACCCGCCTATGGTGCTAGCAGTGTATCGCACCTGATTGAACCCGTAATTCGGTTGGCCTCAAACCTGGGCGATCGCGTTAGTCAGGCGTATATGAGCTTGGACTTTCGGCAAGTCTGCGAAGAGATCCTGTCACTTGTGTGGAGTTGCAACAAGTTAATTGACGATGCCGCACCCTGGCAGCTTTATAAGGCTGGCAAGCAGGATGAGGTTAACGCTTTAATTTACGCATTATTAGAGGCTATTCGGATAACCACTTTTTTACTTTCACCAATTACCCCGAGTTTAAGTCAAGCAGCTTACCAACAGTTAGGGTTAGAGTTTAGCGAAACTCAGCCCCCTATATGGGAGCACTCTACATGGGGAATACTTAGGCCAGGCAGCCTGCTGCTTAAGCCCACTCCGGTTTTTGCTCGCATAGAATCAGCAGTAACCACCAACTGAATAAAAATATGTTAAGCTGTTAAGCACATATACTCAAAAATTTATTAAAAATATACTTATTTTAACAATTTGAAAAATTTTGGTTATGCAGTCCTAGCGAAGTTTAGTTTTAGGATTAACAAATTTTAAAGCTGGATGGTAAGCGTTAAATCGTAAAAAACTTTGTCTAGTTCACTAAAGCCAACTTTATATAGGAAAAACAATGTTAAATTTCGATCATAGCGATTCGGCTTTCACGCCCGAACAGGTCATGGAGAATCGAGGGCGAGTGGCCATCTTTATAGATGGCTCAAACCTCTTTTACGCAGCTTTGCAGTTGGGTATAGAAATTGATTACACCAAGCTCTTGTGGAGATTGACTGAAGGCTCTAGATTGCTAAGGGCATTTTTCTATACAGGTGTCGATCGCACCAATGAAAAGCAGCAGGGGTTTTTGCTCTGGATGCGCCGCAATGGTTACCGCGTCATTTCTAAAGAGCTAGTGCAATTACCTGATGGGTCTAAAAAAGCCAACCTGGATGTGGAAATTGCGGTTGATATGATGGCTTTGGCAGGTTCGTATGACACTGCCGTCCTGGTTAGCGGTGATGGGGATTTGGCCTATGCCGTGGACGCTGCTAGCTATCGAGGGGTACGGGTGGAAGTAGTCAGCTTGCGATCGATGACGAGCGATCACCTTATTAACGTCGCCGATCGCTATGTAGACTTAGAAGCAATTAAGGAAGACATCCAGAAAGTTTCAAAGCCTAACTCGGGCTACTCCTTTCGGCCAATGACAGGAATAGCTGCCCTCGATAGCGAAGGCTAATTTGGAGAGTTCTAACTAAGCTAAGAACTCGTTTAACTAAACAGTTCAGACAGTTGAAATTTCCTTTTCTTTCTCCGCCAGGATACGATCGACGTTCTTAATATATTTCTCTGTCAGCTTATCGATCTGATCGTGGAGTTTTTTGGCTTCGTCCTCGGATATTTCTTTAGCTTTTTCTTGCTTGCGCGTAGAGTCAATGGCATCGCGGCGCACGTTCCGGATTGCCACTTTGCCCTCTTCAGCTAATTTGGCAACGGTTTTTACGAGTTCTTTGCGACGCTCGGTAGTAAGTGGGGGGATATTCAGGCGAATACTACTGCCGTCATTATTGGGGGTTAAACCGACATCAGACTCAGCGATCGCGCGTTCGATTAGTGCCATACTACTGCGATCGAAAGGTTGAATCGCGATCGTCGAGGCATCGGGTGTAGTCACGTTAGCTAAGGACTTTAATGGAGTTGGAGCGCCGTAGTACTCCACCATTATCCGATCCAGCAAAGACGCGCTGGCTCGACCGGTGCGCACGGTATTAAAGTTTTGCTGCGTGGCTTCGACAGCCTTTTGCATGCGCGACTCAACATCAGTTAACTTCACAGGAACCTCCGACATAAGTACCTATTGATTCTCCCATGACAGCGCGGCGAATGTTACCAGGAACACAAAGATCGAAGACTACGATGGGAATATTATTTTCCTTACAAAGTGTAAATGCAGTGATGTCCATGACTCGTAAGTCATCTGCTAGAACGCGATCGTAGGTAAGGTGCTGATAGCGCTTGGCATCGGGGTTGAGTTTGGGATCGCTGTCGTAGATCCCATCCACCCTGGTAGCTTTAAATATTACTTCAGCGTTGATTTCAGCACCGCGTAGAGCAGCAGTAGTATCGGTGGTAAAAAATGGATTGCCCGACCCTGCGCCAAAAATTACAACTAGCTTATTTTCCAGATGGCGGATAGCTCGGCGGCGAATATACGGCTCTGCTACTTCTTGCATGGCGATCGCCGTTAGTACCCGCGTCTGAATCGGATCGTCAAGGTGTTCTAGGGCATCTTGAAGGGTGAGCGCGTTCATGACGGTCGCAATCATGCCGATATAGTCAGCCGTGGCTCTATCCATACCAGCCGCCGCACCCTGCATACCGCGAAAAATATTACCGCCGCCAACGACAATTGCTACCTCTACGCCACTACGCACGATTTCCGCTATTTCGAGACTGATAGACTGCACGATAGCAGGATCTATCCCAAAGCTGCGATCGCCCATTAACGCCTCGCCGCTAAGCTTGAGCAGAATACGCTTATATTTAACGTTCATAGTAGATGATGTAGCTTCCTTCGATTACCTGACAACCTTTGATTTCAAACCAATCAGTAACATAGAGGGTAGCTCATGTTAATTTGACACAATAAACCGACGCAACTTGGGTTTGCGTCATTAAAATTTTGTCCATCATAGATTAGCACCGATCGAGCGCTATCTTAAGTAAAAATTACTGGTAGTTAGTCGTGGGATTAGTACTGGTAGTGGTGTATCGTAGAGCACTATTCTTCATATTGGGGCATGATAGTTGTATAGACTGCATAAATCTATTGCATAATTTCAAATTACATTAAATGCCGAAATCTGGCGATGCTGAGTATCTTGGTAAGGTCTATCTGGTAGGGGCTGGCCCAGGAGACCCGGGGTTGATGACGCTAAAGGGCAAAGGGATCTTAGAGCTTTGTGACGTGGTAATCTACGATGCTCTGGTCAGTGCCGAAATTTTGGCTATGGTTAACCCCATTGCGGAGCGGATTAACGCAGGTAAGCGGCGCGGCAACCATTCACTGCCACAATCGGAAACCACGCAATTGTTAATTGAAAAAGCCAGGCAACATGCCATTGTAGTCAGGCTGAAGGGAGGCGATCCGTATATCTTTGGGCGTGGGGGCGAGGAGATGAGCGACCTGATTGCGGCTGGCGTTACCGTGGAAGTGGTACCTGGGATTACAGCAGGGATTGCGGTGCCTGCCTACGCGGGGATTCCGCTTACTCATCGCGGTTATAGCTCGTCGGTGACATTTGTGACAGGGCATGAAGCAGTGGGTAAATATCGGCCTCATGTTAATTGGCAAGCGATCGCTTGTGGCTCGGAAACCATTGTTGTTTACATGGGGTTGCACAACCTGTCCGAGATTATTCAGAATCTGATTGACGCTGGCTTACCACCCCGCACGCCGATCGCGCTGATCCGCCAGGGTACGCGAGCCGATCAAAGCGAACTAGTTGGCAACCTGAGTAATATAGCGGATCTGGTCGCAGCTACAGGATTTGCTCCGCCCGCGATCGCTGTAATTGGCAAGGTAGTCGAGCTGAGGGATTTATTAGCGAGCGTTTAACTCAACCGCCACAGCCACCTTTAAGCGAAGAAAATGAGGTCTGGGCGAGAAGTTTGACCGCAGGTGCTTAGCCATAATTTTGGATTTATAGCTATAGCCAATAGGCTTAGGGCGGGGTGCAGGGGTGGAACCCCTGCGTGGGGGCGCAGCCCCTACACCCCCTGTCCTAACAGATCTGTCTGCGGCTATAAATCACCCTATTGGCTTGTTTTGATTCAGTGCTGGTTGGGGAATGATACTTACGCGATCTAGATTTTGTTACGATTTAGATCTAAACAGTTAAATCTTGACATATACGCTAACCAAGGAGTGTAAATACTACGAATCCCACCTACATTTTGTACCATGCTAATTGTTTTGATGGTTTCGGTGCGGCTTGGGCAGCGTGGAAAGCGTTAGGCGATCGCGCTACATATATTCCCGTCAAACATGGTAATCCTCCGCCGGAGGTGCCCGCAGATGCCAAGGTTTTCATTCTCGACTTTTCCTATCCCAAAGACATGTTGCTCGATTTGCAGCAGCGCGTGGCAGGCTTAACGCTGTTGGATCATCACAAAACCGCCCAAGAAGATCTATGCGGCCTGGATTTTGTCATTTTCGACATGCATAAGTCAGGGGCAATGCTGGCATGGGAGTACTGGCATCCCGGTACGATCGTACCCGATCTGATTGCCTACATCAGCGATCGCGACCTGTGGCAGTTTACCCTACCCAAAAGCCGCGAGGTATTTGCAGCGATTTGCTCGTACCCAATGAACTTTCAGGTGTGGGACGACTTTGACATCGATACGCTCAAGCAGGAGGGAGCAGTAATTATGCGCCTCCAAACGCAATTGGTCAGTAGCATGTGCGATCAAGCGATCTTCAAAGAGATTGCTGGTTATCGCGTACCTGTGGTCAATGCTTCTACCTTCTTTTCCGATGTGCCGCACGAATTGTGCTTGCGCTATCCCGACGCACCATTTGCGGCTTATTATTTCGATCGCGGTGATGGAAAGCGCCAGTGGGGGCTAAGATCGATTGGGGAGTTTGATGTCAGCGCTATTGCCAAGCAATTTGGCGGTGGCGGTCACCTCAACGCTGCTGGATTTACTGAAGGCTAATTCCCGATCGCTGTTGCTTTGAGAAAACATGGGTAATTCTTTTGGACATTTGTTTCGCATAACTACTTACGGTGAGTCGCATGGCGGCGGCGTAGGTGTGATCGTGGATGGCTGTCCGCCACGCATAGAAATTAGCGAAGCCGAGATCCAGGTCGATCTCGATCGCCGCAAGCCAGGGCAAAGCAAAATCACCACACCCCGCAAGGAAGAGGATCGCTGCGAGATTTTATCCGGTGTATTTGAGGGCAAAACCCTGGGTACGCCCATTTCAATCCTGGTGCGCAACAAAGATGCCCGCAGCCAGGACTACAGCGAAATGGCGACAAAGTTTCGCCCTTCCCATGCCGATGCCACCTATCAAGCTAAATACGGTATTCGCAACTGGCAGGGTGGTGGTAGAGCCTCTGCCCGCGAGACAATTGGACGGGTAGCGGCAGGCGCGATCGCCAAGAAAATTCTGCGCCAGTACGCCGGAGTCGAAATTGTCGCCTATGTGAACCGCATCAAAGATGTAGAAGCCGCGATCGATCCCAACACGGTCACTTTAGAACAAGTCGAAAGCAATATCGTGCGCTGTCCCGATCCCGATGTGGCAGCCAAAATGATCGATTTAATCGAGCTAGTCCGTCGCGATGGCAACTCCATAGGCGGCGCGATCGAGTGCGTCGCCCGCAACGTTCCCGTTGGCCTGGGCGCGCCGGTATTCGACAAGCTAGAGGCAGACCTAGCCAAGGCGGTTATGTCTTTACCCGCAACTAAAGGTTTTGAAATTGGCTCTGGTTTCGCGGGCACTTTTCTAACCGGACGCGAGCACAACGATGAGTTTTACATGGAGGGCGATTCCCAAGGGGATGCACCTCGCCGCATTCGCACTCGCACCAACCGTTCTGGCGGCATTCAGGGCGGCATTTCCAATGGCGAAAATATCCTGATCCGCGTCGGGTTTAAGCCTACCGCCACGATTATGCAGGAACAAAAAACCGTGAGTATAGACGGAGAGGACACCACGCTCACCGGACGCGGACGGCACGATCCCTGTGTACTACCCCGCGCCGTCCCAATGGTGGAGGCAATGGTGGCTTTAGTACTGTGCGATCATTTACTCAGGCAAAAGGCAATTAGTAGCTAAACAAGGGATATACGAGCGCATGTTTCGCCTGCAAGCAGCAAGTTACCAAGAGGAGCGCAGCAATACGATTGATGGATAAAAAGAATATCCGACTCGTTCTGCATATTGGAATTATCCTCACCTGCTAGCTCGAAAAACCTGTTCGGCAGTCAGATGCAACTCTGGAAAAGTTGGAGATACTATTGGAGCATCGCCTTTAAATTGACACACTTGGTATTCCTCGTCAATTAATTGATGAACCGATATAGTAGGTTCCTTGGACTCTCCAATAAAATTGCGTCCCCCCAAAGCTGCATAGTCAACGATCCAGTATTCGGGAATGCCCATTTCTTCATAGTCAGCACGTTTTTTAAAATAATCATCTCGCCAATTGGTACTCACAACTTCAACAATTAGCTTGACCGATCGCGCATTTTCAATAATCGATTCGCTTTCCCAACGCAATTCGGAGACAAGGGCTTCCCGATCTAAGACTATAATGTCTGGCTCGTAGCCAGATTTTTCACTGCTGGGTTTGACTATAGACTCTCTAGGGATTGTCCAAATTCCTCTCCTCCCAGCTTGAACTATAGCCAGGATTAATTCCTCGATAAGGAAGCCAGTTACATTTGAATGTTTTCCCGTAGGCTTTGGCATCTCGACAATTACCCCATCATGCAGTTCATAGCGCACTCCAGTGTTGGGATACCACTCAATAAACTCTTCAAAGGTTACTGATGTCTTTAGAACTGGAACCATAAGCTATCTCGGGTGACTATTATAGTCTAGCGCGATCCTGAGAAAGCGATCGCGCTCCTCGTGCAGTCATCAGACAAAAGTCTAGAATAAAAAGTAACGTTGCGCCATTGGTAAACTGGTGGCGGGTTCGCAGATTAGCAGTTCGCCATCAGCGCGCACCTCATAGGTTTCTGGATCGACTTCCATCTGTGGCAAGGCGGTGTTTAGTTTCATATCCTGCTTGCTCAGTTGCCGCGTTCCCTCTACTGCCACGGTTGGTTTAGCTAGTTTCAGATGACTGAGGGTATCTCTTTCTAATGCCATCTGCGAGACAAACGTCAGAGAAGTTGCCGATCGTGCGCCACCATAACTGCCAAACATGGGTCGCATATGTACGGGCTGAGGCGTGGGAATACTGGCATTGGCATCGCCCATCTGCGCCCAGGCGATCGCGCCACCTTTGATTACCATTTCTGGCTTCACGCCAAAGAAAGCGGGTCGCCACAGACATAGATCGGCTAGTTTGCCTGCTTCGATCGAGCCGACATGCTGGGCGATGCCGTGAGCGATCGCGGGATTGATCGTGTATTTGGCAATGTAGCGCTTGGCTCTAAAGTTATCGTTTTGCGATGATGCTTCCACTGTCCCCGCTTGGGGAGAAGCGAGAAATCCGCGCTGCACCTTCATCTTGTGCGCGGTTTGCCAGGTGCGAATAACTACCTCACCTACTCGGCCCATTGCCTGAGAATCGGAGGAAATCATACTGAATGCGCCCAGATCGTGCAGGATATCCTCGGCGGCGATCGTTTCGCGGCGGATGCGCGATTCGGCAAAGGCAACATCTTCGGCGATCGCGGGATCGAGGTGATGGCAAACCATCAGCATATCGAGATGTTCGTCCAGCGTGTTCAGCGTATAGGGGCGAGTGGGATTGGTAGAAGATGGCAGTACGTTCGCCTCGCCGCACAGCTTGATAATATCGGGAGCGTGGCCGCCTCCTGCCCCTTCGGTATGGTAGGTGTGAATCGTGCGCCCCTTGAAAGCTGCGCGGGTTGTCTCTACAAACCCAGCCTCATTGAGAGTATCCGTATGAATTGCCACCTGGACATCGTAGCGATCTGCGACGCTCAAACAAGTATCGATCGCTGCGGGTGTCGTCCCCCAGTCTTCGTGCAGTTTCAGTCCCATCGCTCCTGCTTCGATCTGCTCCACCAGAGCTTCGGGCTTGCTACTGTTCCCCTTACCCAGGAAACCTAAATTCATGGGGAAAGCATCGGCAGCCTGCAACATGCGATAGAGATTCCAAGGCCCAGGAGTACAGGTGGTGGCATTGGTGCCAGTGGCAGGGCCTGTGCCGCCGCCGATCATAGTGGTGATACCGGAAGCGATCGCGACTTCGATCTGCTGCGGACAGATAAAGTGAATGTGGCTGTCAATGCCACCAGCAGTGAGAATTTTTCCCTCTCCGGCGATTACCTCCGTGCCGGGGCCGATGATAATATCAATCCGATCTTGTATGTAGGGATTGCCAGCTTTCCCAATCTTGTAGATCCGTCCGTCTTTAATGCCCACATCAGCCTTGACAATTCCCCACCAATCGAAAACGATCGCGTTGGTAATTACCACGTCTACGGCACCGCCAGCATTGGTAATCGGCGATTGCCCCATGCCATCGCGGATGACTTTCCCGCCCCCAAATTTCACCTCATCGCCGTAGGTGGTGTAGTCCCGCTCTACTTCGATAAATAATTCCGTATCTGCGAGGCGGATGCGATCGCCCACGGTGGGACCAAAGGTTTCGGCATAGGCGCGGCGATCCATTCTGTAACTCATGTGTTTTACTTTCCTTTCAGGTGAAAAATATAGACAAAATCAATGCTACGGCGAATGCCGCTGCCAAAATAAATGTTAGAACTAGCAAATATGCCATCGGAAACAATGCGATCTTTAAAGGGGAGCAACACGGTTTCTATTAGCCTTGTCAAAGAATAACCAAACAGATCTTCAAAAGGAATATAGAACGACATTACACCGTAAGCTTTGTACGGTTCCTTAGTACTGAGAAAAACTGTGTCTCTCTTGAGATATCGATAAACGTAGAACTTTCCCTCAATAAACCCCTTCCAGCTTCTAATTATGGCTGCATCCTCAGTTGAAAATTCGCTGCCATGATTTTTCAAGAATTCGTCTATCAATCCAGGTGTTTGATATAGCTTGTCTCTGACTTTGCGACGCTCTTCAACGGGATAACCATTAACATCAGCAGCAGTTTTGATGCCGGAAGTAATATGCAATTTATTGTTGACAAATGCCAATAACGGTTTAAAAGACCTGAAAAATTGCTCGATTTCTGTTTCTGGCAATTGCATAGTCAACCTCAACCTAATTCGGCAAATAATCGGGATCTAAACTTTGTTCGATCGCAAATGGAGGTTCTAAAGGGAAAGTATCCATTGGTAAACCAGTTTCCAAAGGTGCCATTTTTCTGGCATTCTGATAGCATTCATCGAATACTGCCTCGATCGCTCTGTTAGACATCCAGGCGATCGTTTACCAGGTTGTTAAAACCATATACTTCGCGGCTGCCCGCAAATGGTACCAGAGCTACTTCTTTCTCATCGCCTGGTTCAAACCGAACGGCTGTCCCGGCTGGAATATCCAGGCGCATTCCTTTTGTTACCTCGCGGTCAAACCTGAGCGCTGTGTTAACCTCGTAAAAATGGTAGTGGGAGCCGACCTGAATGGGGCGATCGCCTGTATTTGCCACGCTGACGCGAATTTGCGATCGCCCTGCATTTAGCTCAATTTCACCCTTGGGCGTAATAATTTCACCTGGAATCATAAGCTATGTTTATTTATTCCTAGTTGGAACGGTTTAGTAGCCGTTTAGACTCATAACCTACGACAAGCTTGCCAGATTGGTTGTCAAAACGCAACTCCGGTTGACAAATATATTGCGATCTTCTCACTTGCTGGGAGAAAATTGTTGTAGAAGGAGTAGCACCTGGCTAATCTCAGCACGCAAGATCCCGATCTCGTTCTCAATTGTATTGAGGCGCTCTATAACTAATGTTTCAAAATTACTAGTAGGTGCTACCTTTTGTGGTAGTGAAATGCTTATTTTCTCAACAAGGGTATCCCAACTCTTAGCCTTTACTCCAAAGTGAGATGTGGCTTCGCGTAGAGTTTTATATTTTTTCTTGAGGCGATCGACAGTATAAGTATTTGTTGCTTCAGGTAGCCGAGCTTGATTTTCCAAATTTTCCTTTTCTAAGTCTTCCTCGACCATGTCAACCACTTCATCAATTAGCCTGTCATGGTTTTGAGCGATTTGAGCTGCAGCTCCTAAGATACGTGAAGTAACCTTTATTTGCAGATCGGTTTCCTGTCTGAGTCGATCTGCAACTTTGCGAACTTGCTCTCCCAAAGTTTCTGTCTGCTGAAGATGCTTAATAGGTGATGTTTTAGAGTTCATGAGTTCCTTTTTTATTCAGCAATAATCTCTCGAATTGCAAGCCAAATGCGCTTAAATTTCTGTACTAAGCCTATAGGATTATTACGCGGCTCATCTTCTACTGAATCAACCAGTTTTTGAATGCGATCCATACGCTCTGCTAGGTTATAGAGATGATCTACTGCTTCATCCTTTCTCTCTAATGACTCGTGTAACAGAACGGTCATTTCAGCAATTTCCTGTTTTAGCCGTTCGTTTTCTCGTTTGCGCCGAGTTTCCCATCCCTTGATGCCAGCTTTCGATTTCCTTTCAGTTTTAAGTTCTACTTGAGCTTCATTATATAGAGTCAAATATTTTGAACGTTCTGCATCTACCTCTTGATATCTAGTCAATAACTCAATTGCCTTTGTCTTCTCTTCCTCATAAAGACTAAGAGTTAACTGATAGCTTTCCTTTAATTGAGTAGCTTCCACCTGCAAAGTTTCAAACTTCTGCTGAACGTGAACGAGTTGCGTAGTAGCTTCCTCGCTTTCACGTACGCGTTGTTGCAACTCATCTCGCTGAGCGCGGACATTTTTTAATTGTTGGCTTAGTTCGTGAGGAGAAGAAGGCTCTTCTCGACGAGAACGAGGGTATTTCCTTTCATTATCGTAATTGTCATCTCGGCGATCCGATCTCCGCATTATCTCTAGCCCCAATCAACTTTCTAATTCACTCAAACAGCAAGCTCGATCGAAATTTATATAGCGGTTTTCAGATCAGAAAGAGTAGGGGGTTTGGGGGCGTTGCCCCCAAGAAGGGGTTCCACCCCTTCACCCCAAAAATAAAACCCGTTCTCAAGTGAAAACCGCTATACTTGACTTAACTCTGACCAACTATTAATAGCTTACCCATTAAATTTAGCCCGATCGTCTTGAATATACCCAAACATACAAAGAATATTGCAATGCGCTAAATATATAGGTTCAAGCCACATTGCCTACCAGTAGCCACGATCGCAATACCTCAGCTACAGTCCAGGCTTGAGCGATACAGCCGCGTGGAGTCATGGGGGCATCGCCGTCAAAGATTTCGCTGAGGCTGCCCATGCCGTGTGCCATGAGATGATTGGCCATTGGTTGTAAGAACGATCGCGCCCGATCTCGATCGCCATAAACTTTAAGGTGCGCCTGCACGAACGCACCGATTAGCCAGCCCCAGGTCGTACCCTGGTGATAAGCACCGTCGCGCTCGTACTGTCCGCCGCCGTAATAACCTTGATATTGTGGGTTCCCAGGTGCGAGCGATCGCAGTCCGTGGGAAGTCAGCAAAAAGCGGGCGCAGGTATCGACTACAGCGCGTTGCCGATCGGTTGTCAGTAAAGGTGTTGTAGGTAGGGATACCGCAAAAATCTGGTTGGGGCGCAACGTGTCATCGTCGCCAGTTGGACTATCCAGGACATCGTAGCAATAACCCTTAGACTGATTCCAGAAGCGCTGGAAACCTTGGGCGGTTTGCTCTGCCATCTGGGCATATTGAGTTTCTGGCTGCTCTAATTCCTTCGCGATCGCCGCCATTATTTGCAAAGCGTTGTACCACAGTGCATTGATTTCCACGGGTTTGCCCATACGAGGTGTAACCACCCAGTCACCCACCTTCGCATCCATCCAGGTCAGTTGCATGCCGATCTCGCCCGCATATATCAAACCATCGCGATCGAGATGGATGTTGTAGCGAGTACCGCGTCGGTGCCATTCGATAATCTCTTGCAGGGCGGGATAGAGTTCGCGTAACAGTTCGTCATCGCGCGTAGCAGCGTGATAGGCACGAATTGCTTCAAAGTACCAGAGCGTGGCATCAACGGTATTGTATTCAGGAGTCTCGCCTGCATCGGGGAAGCGATTGGGTAACATACCGCGATCCAGGTATCGCGCAAATGTGAGCAGAATCGAACGGGCGATTTCGGGGCGGCCTGTCGCCAGAGTTAATCCGGGCAGGCTAATCATCGTATCGCGCCCCCAGTCGCTAAACCAGTGATACCCCGCCAGAATGGTTTTACCATCGGGGCGATCTGGGATGGGACGACTGACAATAAACTGGTCGGCGGCTAGAACTAAGCGATCGATCCAAGCTGGTGTTGTCTTGGATGCTAAAGACAAATAGTTGGCGGCTTGCCAGCGCTTGAGCAGAGAGCGTTCGTAGGTGCGCTTCTCCTCCAAAGTAGTTTGGATCTGAAAGTTGGGTTGAGATTCCGTACTGGCGATAATTGTAAGGGATTCTCCCGGCTGTAAAGTTGCCTCAAAAGTAGCGACGTGCAGGTGATCTTCGCGATCGCGCAGACCTCGATAGCGTTCTATTGCCAAGTCAAACCCCCTATACCAATTGTGACAAATGCTGAGACTGCTGCGATCGCAAAAGAGATAGAATGGCACGGCTGTAGGGTCAGCAGTCACACAGACACCGCGATTGACTGGAATCGCTTGCATTTGCCAGCCTCCCACCGTATCGCTATGGTAGTCGCGATAGTTAATCAATGCTTTAATCGATATTGTTAGCGTTGTGCTGGCTCGATGTAGGTAATAGCTGATATAAGATGTATTTTTCCCCTGCTCCATCCATATTCGCTTTTCCAAGAGAGCATCGGCGCAAGCATATCGCCAGGTTGGGATCGTGCCCTCAAGCGCAAAGCTTTCGATCTGAAGATAGCCGTGCGGATCGACTACATCACCCACCCAACGATTGGTGTAGAGGCTATATTGCTGGCGATCGTACGAGACAGTTTCATCTAGCTTGGCAAGCAATAATGTTCGCCCCAGTGGCGGTTGCAGGGCGGCAACTAGCAAGCCATGATAGCGACGGGTCAGTAAGCCTGTGATCGTGCCGGAGGCATACCCACCAATACCGTTAGTAACCAACCATTCCCGACTGGAGGCAGTGTTAAGATCGCCGCAAATTTCCCGTCCAAAGTTAACGCTCATAGGTTTACCGCAGTAAAGTATTCGGTGCAGAATTGCCATTATGCAACTAAAGCATCGATCCCAAAAAGTAGCACTATTAAGCCCAAAATGTCTCTTTTTTTGACAATTGATATTCGATTAAGTTGTTATATTCATGACTATGATTTCAATCGGAATCTATCGCTTAATCTAGGAATTATAGCCATAGACAGATCTGTTAGGACAGGGGGTGTGGGGCTGCGCCCCCACGCAGGGGTGAAACCCCGGCACCCCGTCCTAAGCCTGTTGACTATAGCTATATCTATTGGTATTGGTTAATATTTTTTGCGTGCAGAATGTGGAATTTGTGCGGTTATATGGACAATGTATAGAGCATTACCTGGAAAAATCTAAAGAGAGTGATATAAAGGTTATTGGGCAAAAGTTGGTATCTGATTTGCGGTTTACGTGCCAGCTCTAAGCACTGACTTTCAGCCCCCCAATGAGAGTTGAGACGAACTTTCTTATCTAACATAGACACTGCTTTGTCGCTATAGCGGTTTTCAGATGAAAACGAGAAGGGGGTTTGGGGGCGTTGCCCCCAAGAAGGGGTGGAACCCCTTCACCCCATCAATAAAACCCGTTCTCAATTGAAAAGTGCTATATACAAGGCCACGTTTTGTTGCACTTAGAAATTTTTAATCATTTCTTATGCTCAAGGGCTTTATGAAAAATATGCCTCTTGGCTATGTTTTCTACGGCTTGGATAGGAGCGTTGTAAAGGGAACTGCCAAAAAACTACAAGACGAAGTATGACACCTTTTTTCGATTCCGCTAAACCTGACCCGCTAACCAACTATTTGCCTCCCACTTCCCTCCCTGATGTTCCCGATTCTCGTTTAGCGATTTTAGCCCGAGGTGTTAACGTCAGCAGGTGGTTTGCAGGTGCCGCTAGCTTAAATCGTTTTAACAATTATCTTTCTGATGAGAATCTCAAATTTATTCGCGATCTGGGATTTAATCATATCCGCTTGCCAATTAATCCTAAGCTTTTGTTCCAAGAGGACAAACCGACCGAGCTTAATCCTGAGATGCTTCCATTTGTGGATAAAGCGATCGCGCGCATCCAAGTACATGGAATGGCAGTAATTGTAGACATACATCCCTGGGGTAAAGCCGGACATGAATTTCAAAGACGATTGATGGCTGAAGACTCTTTTGCCGATAAATTCACGCAGTTTTGGGGAGCATTGGCAAAACACCTTAGTACGACAAATCCAGAACTAGTCTTTTTAGAAACGATTAACGAGCCGTTTCATTTCATTGGTAATGGCTCATCCTACGATCGAGCCACCGCAGACCGTTGGGAGAAGATCCAGGCTCAGATCCTGCACGTTATGCGTCAGAATGCCCCACAGCATACCCTAATTGCCAAAGCCCTTGGAGATGGCTACAAACCATTACTAGATTTAAAACCAGTTGCAGATGGAAATGTTGTCTATAATTTTCACTTCTACTCTCCATTTATTTTCACGCATCAAGGTGCCTCATGGGTTGATAGTTCCATCGCCTCGCTTGAAGGGGTTCCATATCCATCTACACTGGCTTCTGCTCAAGATGGGAACAAGGCTAAGCCTGACATATTAACCAATTACGTCAATAGGGGGAACTGGAACTCCGCACGGATTGATTCGATCGTCAATCAAGTGGCTAGTTGGGCGTTGAACAATCAGGTACATGTTACAGCCAACGAATTTGGCGTGCTACGCAATTCTGCTCCTCATAGCGATCGCCTTAACTGGTTTCACGATGTATCCACCTCTCTTTCCAGGTATGGGATAGGAGAAACCTTATGGAGTTATGAGGATCCTTTCGGTTTAACCTATGTTGAAAATAAGCAGAAAATATTCGATCGAGGTGTTGCTGATGCGATCGGTCTGAAAACTGATTCGCTGCAAACCCCCTTAACCTTGTTCTCCCCCTAGAAATATCTTATACCAATTTAAATTGTTGTGGTTACGGATAGGGGGTGGGGGCAACGCCCCCAAGAAGGGGAGGCAGGGCGGTCTTGGGGGTTCCCCGCTAGAGCCACTGCCGTGTTCTACCCCTTCACCCCGTTCGATCTGTCGTATTTACTGTTCAAATTGGTATTAACTGGAGTTTAGACTAAAAAGTGGTAAAAAGCAGCCAGCCATTGCAGACTGACCGCTTGATGATGGAAGCTGAAAAGACTATAAAATCAACAGCTTCATCATGATTAGTTTGGATAAACTTGAGCAATTTCGCAAGTACACGTACGAAATTATAGGGAACGGGAGAGATGCGCTGTTCGACTTGATGGATGCGGTACTGACGAGTCGGAGTGTTTCATCGTTTGTGGAACTTTCGTTAAGCCCATTATTTCGGAGGGAGTGGTCGAGTATCTATGAAGCACTGCAAGATAGTCATCCTCCACGTGAAGACTTGATGAAGCAATACATACAGCAAATGCCGGCAGCAGAGGTGACGATATTGGCGGGCGACCATACAGCCTGGTCGCGTCCCTATGCGGTGACATTACAAGAACGCACCTACGAACATCAACCTCAACCGGGAGTAGGAAGCAAACCTGTTACGGTGGGGCAAGGATACAGCACAATTGCCTGGATTCCAGAGTCAGAAGGGAGTTTTGCCTTACCGTTGCGGCATGAGCGGATCACCAGTTTCGAGAACCCGATTCAGAAAGCCGCTAGTCAGTTACGCTTGGTTTGTGCGGAAATTCCTGGGACTGTGCTTTTCCTGGGGGATGGCGAGTATGGGTGCGCACCATTTTTGCAGCAAACAGCAGACATCCCGTGTATCAAGCTGCTCAGGCTACGCCCCAACCGGGTTCTGTATCATGCCCCAAAGGATTACGAGGGGCATGGGCGACCCCATAAGCATGGAGAGAAATTTAGCCTCAAAGACTCTGACACTTGGTCTATTCCCCAAGCAGACATCACAATTGCAGAGCCTAAACTGGGACGATTGCAAATTCGTCGATGGCCAAACCTGCACTTAAAGCAAGCCGCAGACCATCCCTTTACACTCATTCTGGTCGAACGTCTTGATATGCCTGAATCGAAACCCCTGTGGTTGATTTGGGTCGCTAAAGACGAGCCAATCTTGAGTGAGGTATGGCAAAAATATCTGCGCAGATTTGCCATTGAGCATTGGTATCGCTTGGTGCGTCAACGTCTCCATTGGACAATCCCTCAGCTTTCTACCCCTGCTCAGATGGAGACTTGGTCGGACTTGATGCCTTTACTTACTTGGCAATTGTGGCTCGCTCGTGAACTTGTCCAAGACTCTCCTCTGCCTTGGCAGAAACCGATGACTAAATTGTCTCCTGGTCGAGTTGCAAATGCTTTTGCTTTAGTTTTGGTCAGGATTGGCTCTCCTTCCCCTGACCCTAAACCTCGCGGTAAGTCTCCAGGTTGGCCTCTTGGGAAAAAACGAACCCAACGGATTCGTTATCCTACTGTCAAAAAACGCTATGCCAAGCCCCTCAAAAAAGCTTCCGCTGCAACTGCTTAGCTCAACTTCTTCCCTTTTATCCTCTCTCTCGCTAGTTTCTATCTAGCGAGATGCTTCTTGTTGCCTTTTAGTCTAAACTCCAGTATTAAGGAATAGGGTGCATCTTAAGTTTGTAGGTTCATACCCCCACCCATCCTCACCTTGCTAAGGGTGAGGTGCCAGAGGCGAGGGGGTAATTGCAAAACTGGGATGCTCTCAAGGAATACAAAACCTACACGAGTAGGATTTATTCCCTACTTTTTCACAATTTCCATCTATGCTTCATATAGTTGTAGACAGATTGGTTATTAAGGGGGTAGGGTCTACATCACCCAGGCAGGGGTAGAAACCCTGCACATCGTCCTGAGCCTGTTAGCTATAGCTATAAAATTAAGAGCTACTACTAATTGTAGGTAGTGGTGAAGATCCCTTGCACATGGAGCTTAATGCAATACCTAGTAACCACAAATAAGGATCGCGTTCCTAAAAATGCGCAAATTTTTGTAGTAGGCAATGCACCAGTAGGTTGGGTGCCAAAATCGGGGGATTTTCATTGGAGTAGCGATCGCCCGCGTGAGCCTGGCGAATCGGATCGAGTAAAATCCGTTATCGCAGTAATGCCCACTCTGAAGTCCGGTTCGAGTGACACAAACCTGCTGCAATACTTTCGTCGATCGCGAGCGAAGCAAGATCTAACGCAATTAAGGCAATGCCTCGTATCAACACAAGTAGCTTTTGATGCTTGCGTTGCTGCAACATGGTTGCAAATCGATCGGGAGCAACAAAAAGCCAATCGCGATCGCCTCATAGCTATTGGTTTGGATCGCGAACATCTGTCGGAGTATCCCGAACTTTTACCTCTGAGCAACTTTGCCTCACAAGTACGGGCTGCATTACGCCAGGAAGAGCTAAAACTTCTCGACAAAGTAGGAGAGCTATTGGGTGCTGCCGCTTTCTGGTCTGGGGGAACTGTGTGGCTAAAGCATCGCGAGCTTGAGGGTGAAATCACGCATATTCACATGAACGATCGCTGCGTGGAGGTGGATTGCGGTGCGGATGGAACGCACCTTGCCAATTATTGGGATACTACTTTCCCTAGCGATCGCTCGCGTTGGTCGGACTTTCAGACCGAAGCCCATGATTCCCTAGTGTTTAGAGTGCAAGCTGAATGGTTGATTGCCGCCTGCCGAGGCGATCGCCAGTGGCCGGGAAAAAAGGAGGAAATTGCGATCCCTCAATCTGAGTCAGAATCTCTATCTTGAGGAATCAGAGCTTGGCTTTTAGATTGTCCCACCAGCGACTCTTTTTCCGGTGGGTTCTAATGGTGCCGTGGCAGGACTTTGGGTAACAAAGATACCTGTAGTTTTTGTCCCTTTTGGTGGCACTTGAGGCGGGTTGATACTTACAAATACGGAGCCATTAGTATCGGTATTAAACTCGCCACAAAAAATGGTTTGATTATTCTCCAGCGATAACCACAGGCGGTAGACTTCGCCCGCAGGTAATGATGGTAAATCCCTGAGAGATAGCACAACCTGCTGCCATTTCCCCTTTTGGAATAATAATGTCCCAGTGGAATTATTCTCTTGACCCGTAAGCGCGACCAGGCGACTATCATTCCTTTGCAGAAGCGCTGCCACTTTTTCCACATTAGAACTCTGCGCTACGGACAACTCTTGCCTCAGGCGGAAGTTGTCAATGCCAAGTAAAACGGCGATCGCAGCTGCGATCGCCGCCACGATTTTGACCCAGAGCATAGAGGGGCGATTGGTTATTGCTGCGCTAGACTGGCGGCGCAATACACTAGTAGCCGCAGCATCGAGCGTCTTTTGCCGCAGGCGATCGGGCGGTTGCATGGGAGGTGTACCGAATGAAATCATGCCCATGGTTTCTTGGAAGATCCTGAGTTCCTGGCGCAGTTCGGGATTTAGCAATAGCATGCATTCCATGCGCTCCATTTCCTCTGGAGTGAGGTCTTCCAGTACATAGCCCGCCGCTAATTGTTGAAATTCTTCTGAGTATCTAGAAAGTGTCATAATCTTTTCCCCCAATTTATCCGCACATACCTTGTAACAGTTTTCTTAACGCGATAATGCCTTGGCGCGATCTATGCTTGACTACTCCCAAGGATAAATTTAGTTCCTGCGAAATTTTGGCTTGACTCATACCCTTGTAATAGTTCATTTCTAGAATCTGCCTATGCTCGGATGAAATTTGCCGCATTGCCTGCTGCACCGCCTCTTGGCATTCCTCCATCGAAGCTTGCTCTAAAGGCATTGGATCTGATGATTCTTCCGTTACGGTCTTTTGCCAACGCTCCAGGAAATTTTTGGTGGTATTGCGCTTGCGGATTTTGTCTAGCGCGCGCGATCGCGTCAGTAAGCCTATAAAGCTTTTGAGCGACCCTCTAGACGGGTCGAAACTATCCTGCTGCCAAAATGTCACAAATATATCTTGTGTTAGGTCTTCTGCCTCCTGAGAGTTGCCTAATATTTTATAAGCGACACTGTAAACCAGACCGACATAGCGATCGTATAGCACCTCAAGTGCTTTATGTTGCCCTGCTCTCAAACTCCGAACTAGATCGGCATCCGAGGAATCAGTTAATCCCATACAAACCAACCCATACAATTGTTTACGTACAACACACCTGTATCATATTGGGCAAAACTGACACTTTTCTCTTTGGAGATCGTAACTAATAGACCGGCAACCAGAGTAAATCTAGAAAGATTTCTTTAGAGATCGTAGTTAATATTAACAATTGCCTCTAAGCCACTCGATCGCAAGCAGTCACAACCCTAATGTTAGTACGCGATCGCTCGGAAGATGGATCGCTGTTTTTGCGCGTGAATTTGAGGCGATCGCGCAAGGATATAAGCAACAGCTATTATTCAGTTAAATTCATTTGTCCGCGATAGCCTGTAATGAGACGATCGCCATTTTTGAGGATGTGAATTTCCATGCGATCGCTTGCCCAGGTGAGGCGATCGTGGAGTGCGGGGTTAAACAGGTGTACGCGTTGATTGCGGGAAGAAACCAGGGAGTCTGGAGCGTGAATTGCCAGCGATTCAACATAAGGGCCATCCACTAAAATATCCAGTTCCTGTAGCAATTCTCCAGCACCTGCTGGGGCGCGCGTTCCTTGTAGTTCTTCTAGTGTAAATCCGGTAAAGGACATCACATTCAGTCCATGTGCCTTCGCTTGACGGGCTAACTGTGCTAGAGCAGGAGCCTGCCAAAAGGGTTCCCCGCCAGAGAAAGTTACGCCTTCATTTCTGGGATTGCTCAGGATACTCTCCAGCAAGGCATCTACGGTAATTAGTTGATTCGTTTCAAACGGCCAAGAACCGGGATTGAAACAGCCAGGACATGCGCGCAAGCAACCCTGTACCCAAACTACAGCACGACATCCCGGCCCGTTTACCTCTGAGTTATCCACATATCCCATGATATTCAGATAACCAGGTGGAATCTCCATCAATGCCCGATCGGCTTTATTGCTAACATTTGACATAGTCTCATCTCTTCGCAACTATTTAGTGTCAAGATGCACGATTCAGTTATGAGTCGTTGTTAGGGATAGCGGACAAAGCGCCATTGCTACGTCCGCTATTCCAATAACTATGATACTGCATTTATTAACGCCGCCTGTTCCAACCTGCCCAAACTGGAATACCATCCTTGTCTCGCAAAGTCAGCACCCGATCGCCTTTTTTTACTTCTGCGGCAATCAGGGTTGGTTGTTCGCCAAATACTGTCCGCGAACCTTTTACCTCGACCGTGTCGTGCAACTGAATTTGAACTGCTCGATTGTCAATGTACCAGGCTGGGCCGAGATGAACTGTAATTTCCTCTCTGGTTTGAGTTCTCACTCGTAAATGAATACCGCCCGATATTTTCCCAAAGGTCGCAGTATCTACGCCGATTACCTCACCCTGAATGGTTTCAACGGTAGCAGGATCGTACGTTCGCCAGGACGGGTTTCCCATCCTCCAGCCACCACCTCTACCGCTGTAAGGCTGAGCAAATCCAAATGGAATAATTGCCAATGAACTGAACATCATGACCGCAATAACGAGTAAACTAAATTGCTTTTTCATAATGACCTCTATTAAGATTATGTGAGATATAGCACTTTTCAATTGAGAATGGGTTTTATTGATGGGGTGAAGGGGTAGAACACGGCAGTGGCTCTAGCGGGGAACCCCCAAGATTGCCCTGCCTCCCCTTCTTGGGGGCAACGCCCCCAAACCCCCTACTTGTTCCGATCTGAAAATCGCTATAAATACAAGGGATTTGTAAAAGCTTAATGAATTAACTGATTCAGGTTGTAATCTTGCTTTACGGAAAGAGGCTCCACTAGTGATAATCCCACGATGTGCAATCCCAAACGTTCAAACCAGGGAACGGCTGTACCAAAGCGCATTTTCATCAGAAAATATTGCTCGAAGGCTTTTTTCATCCAACCCACCCAAGTGCCTCGAATCGCTATGGAACGATGGCGTTTTCCTAAGATCGGATCGGGTAGCACGGGATCGGCTAGGAAGAGAATTCCGGTATTGCCAAAGTCTGCAAAGCAAATCGCTTCTAGAGTTGGAGTGACTAGCCGGGCAGAAATTGCACCTACTTCGATCGCAATGTTGTGCGCGACTGCCATTCCCATTGCTTCAGTCATCTGTCCGGTTTTGGGAACGCCCACGGGTAATGGAGTCTTCTCGGGTGGTTGAAGTTGTACGATTACACCCACTGAGTAAATAGAAGGATAGTTGGGATGCTGGTAAGTAGGCAAAGTCGGCATAAATCCCTTTAGAGCCGTTAAGCCTGTGGTTTCCCTTAAAAATCGAGGGCCGCGAAAAGGTGGCAACAGCATGGAGTAGGCAAATGGTAGCGTCCGTCCATCTGCTAAATGTATCTGATTGGGTTCAATGGTGGCGATCGCAGTGTTATCCATTACCTCTATATTGCGTTCTGCCATCAGTTCTGTAATGAGTTGAGCGGAGTTTGCCATGCCTCCAATGCCGAGATGTCCTGCATACGGTTCTGGCGTGACGAAGGTAATCGGTACGCGATCGCGCAGACCTAACTGCCGCAATTGATAATCGGCTAACAAGGCAAATTCGTAGGCGGGTCCAAAACAACTAGCTCCAGGCACGGCTCCAACAACCAGCGCGCCTGGATGCTGCAAGAACTCTTTCCATGCTACTTTTGCCATTTGTGCGTGGTGGGGATTGCAAACCGATTGCGTGTAACCAGTTTCAGGTCCCAATCCTGGCAGCGCATCCAGTGCGAGTTCCGGTCCAGGGGCCACAACCAGGTAATCGTAAGCGATCTCGGTTTCTCCTGCCCAAATCAATTGGCGATCGGGATCGAGTTTCTCTACTTTGGCTTCAACCCATTCAATATTTCGCGCAGTTAGCCGAGGCTTCAACTTAACCTGAATAGATTCCAGCGGAATTGAACCAAAGGCTACCCAGGGTAATGACGGGGTAAAGGTAAAGGTTGGTGCATTTGAGATAACTGTTACTTGATGTTGGCGAGGTAGGAGATGTCGGAGTTCGTAGGCAGTTGGTAAACCACCCAAACCCGCACCAATTACGACAATATGAGCCATGGTGAAGAACCTCTTACAATCAATTGGACAATGGCTGACGTAACGTTTCGAGTTGCTGGAGTTGCTGAGACTGCTCTCGCAGTCGAGATTCCAGCCCTCGGCAAACAAGTTCGCACAGATCGAAGATCGATGGATCGGCAATGGCGTAGTACGCGCTAACTCCGTGAGGCTGGCGTTTGACCATGCCCGCCTGGGTAAGAATTTTCAAGTGTTTCGAGACGTTGGCTTGTCCTAATTTAGTGGCATCCATAATTTCGGACACGTTTTTAGTGCCGGATCTAAGCGCGCATAGCACTTGTAAGCGGCTGAGTTCTGAAAGCACTTTGAAATAATCGGAGACTTGGGCGAGCGCAGAAGCAGAAAGTTCAGACATAAAACTAAATGCAAGAAGAATTTTTTCGATCTGGGTTGCTTATTTTGGTTATATTACTATATAGTAGTATAATTGGTCAACTCAAAAATTTAACTGCTGATTATTGCAGGTAATTTGACGATTGGCTTGCTGAACTATTCAAGGCTGCGTTCGCAAGTTCAACGTCCAAAGTTAGCCAATTTAGATAACCGATCTTTTTACATGAGGAGAATCGCAATCGATGGACAGTAAAGTTATAGCGGTTTTCAGATGAAAGCGAGAAGGGGGGGTGGGGGCAACGCCCCCAAGAAGGGGTTCCACACCCCAAAAATAACACCCGTTCTCAAGTGAAAATCGCTATAGGAGTTGTTGAGAAGTGTCTAAGAAGTTCAAAGACGAGCGATCGCAATTCATTGCGAATTGCTTGCCTGCTAGTTCCGGTAAAAATCTTCCCAATGTGAGATATGGAAATTGTTTTCAACCCTGGCGAACTAGAGTTACTCGCAAGTCGATTTAAGATCCTGGCAGAACCTGCTCGACTGCAAATTCTAGCGACTCTCTGCGATCGAGAACTTACCGTGCAGGAGATTTGCGACTGCACTGGACTCCACCAGGGTAATGTCTCCAAACACTTACGACTGATGAAGGACACGGGTGTGGTGGCATGTCGTCGTGAAGGAATATGGCGCTATTACCGAGCGATCGATACCGAATTGTTGACGCTCTGCTTTTATCGGCAACAGTTACTCGAGCGGTTGAAAGGATGACCGATATTCGATAGTAGGAGGAATTGGAATAATGCTGAGATATACTTCTTATAGAGAGGAATCAAGATGAGATGTCGTACTCGAAGAATCTTTTCCTGGTGGCTCTTGTTGGGTGCGATCGCATTGGGCATTCTCTTGGGTTTAGGAATGCTGAACCCACCTGGTGCTGCCGCAGCCATCCGACAACTCGAAGAAGCACCGGGACAAATCGTTTATCAGTCTCGCCAAACCCTCAAAGATTCGCATGGAAATAGTTGGCAGGCGATCGCGTTTAAGCGCATTCGCCCTAATGGGCAAACTAGCTTCGATCTGCGACTGGTGGGTTTCCCAGATGTCGTTGAGATCGATCGCTCCCAACCGCTAATCTTAACCAGTGCATTGGGTAAAACATTAATCGCAATGGATGATTCCAGTCACATCTTTACTGAAACCACCAAGCCCGAACCTAATGTCGGTCAATATGACCTTCAACCATTATTACCGCAACTGGAGATAGGGGTTCCTCTAAAGCTAACGTTGCCCAGTCTAAGCGGTGAAGCTGCGATCTTGCCAGTCTCACCTTTGGCGATTGAAGAATGGCAAACCGTTGCCAACCTCGAATAATAGTTCCACATTATCCCACTTTGTAAGAATCAACATGGAGAGAATTCAATGGTAGACTTATTTTCACCCGAATGGATGCAAGCGTTTGGTAAACAGTGGAATGCCGAACCAGAGTTAGCAGACGCACTAGCTAAAATCCACTTTAACTCCGCGATCGGCTATGGCTTTGTGGACGATCCAGAGCCGATAGGCGTTCTTACGGTGCAGGAAGGGCGGGTTACTTCTGCAGGGGCGTACAACGAACAGCCTTTGAACTGGGATCTACGAGCCGATCTCCAAGACTGGGAGCAGTGGAAAACTAAGGGGTTGAACATGGTAGGGTTGGGTATGGCATATATGAGCCGTAAGCTGCAATTCCGAGTAGGAGATTACGCCGCTATGATTAAAGATCCTCGAATGGCGAGGCCATTTATCAAATCATTTACAGTGATGAGTAGGGTATAGCGTGCGGTACCGTAGCCCTTCAAGGAGAAAACAATGACATACAGTACCTCTGATAAATCAGTTGATGAATCACTAGATAAATCAGTTGATGAACCGCTAGATAAATCAGTTGATGAATTGCTAGATGGATCGCTAGGTCGAACAGTTGATGAAGCGATTGATGGATCGATCGAGCAAAAACAGCCTCCTTCGCCAAAGCCGTCACGGAAGAGGTGGGGGCTGTGGCTGGGAGGTGCATTGTTGCTAGCAGGCGGAGTTTGGGGTATTCTGCAATTCAACCGTTCGACCCATGCACCAGATGCTGTGTCCGTTCCTGCGATCGCAGTCGAGACCCTGACCGTTCGCTCCCAACCCATCGTTAGTACCCTGGAGCTTTCCGGTACGATTCGCCCTGTAGAGCAGGCAACCCTGTCAACGCGGGTGATGGGACGGATTACCCAGTTGTCTCTAGAATCTGGCGATCGCTTCCATAAAGGAGATATTCTTACCCGTATTGATGTTATGGATATGACTGCCCAAACCACTCAGGCGCAGTCGGCTGTTGCCCAAGCTCGGGCGGAAGTAGTTCGCGCCCAGGCAAGCCTGAACCAATTAAAGTCCCAAAAACTGGAGGCTGAGGCAGCCCTGCGATTGGCACAGATCGAACAGTCTCGGATGGCGCAACTGCAAGTCGAAGGAGTAGTCGCCCAATCTCGACTAGACGAGGCGAACACCGCCCTGGATACAGCCAGAGCTAGAGTCGCGCAGGCAGAAGCAGGTATCCGACAGGCGCAAGCTGCGATCGACCAGGCTCTCGCTGCGGTGAACCGAGCGGAGGCCAGCGTGACCTCAGCATCTGTAAGCGAAAGCTACGGAAAGGTAATTGCCCCCTTTGATGGGGTCGTGGTTCAGAAGCTAGCTTACGAAGGTGAAATGGCGGCTCCCGGTACGGCATTGCTGAAAGTCGAAAATCCAGACAAACTCCAGTTAGAGATTTCTGTACCTGAAGGGAACTTGCGTTTCGTGCGCGTTGGGCAACCAGTCAAAGTAAGGGTCGATGCTACCAATCGAGACATCAATGCTAAGATTCAACAAATCGTTCCGGCAGCAGACCCCAACTCCCGCAGTTTCCTGGTTAAGATCCCTCTGAGCAATTCTGCTAGCTCGATCTCTGGGATGTTTGGGCGAATTGACCTGCCATTAGGCGAAAAACAGGAAGCAATTCTCATCCCTACCACCGCCCTGATGCAGCGGGGGCAATTACAAGGGGTTTATGTGGTGGAAACTAACGAATCTCAAGCGATTGCTGTTTTGCGCTGGGTGAAAACCGGGAAAGTGCAAAATGGACGAGTAGAGATCGTGGCAGGATTGACGGCAGGCGATCGCATTATTACCAATAACATCGCTCATATGGCCGACGGACAGCCTATCACTTTTAGCAATTAATCCACACGACCCATGACTTTTACTATCTAGAGTTGCTCGCAAGTTTTTATTCTATAAGGAGATTGAGAAATGAGCGCGATCGAAGTTGAAATATTAGGAACAGGTTGTAAGAAGTGCCAACAATTGGCAGCAAATGCTAAAGAGGCGATTGCTAAACTCGGCATTGACGCTGAAGTAATACACATTACAGATGTAGTTGAAATCACTAAGCGGGGAGTCATGTCTACTCCAGCATTTGCAGTGAATAAGACCGTAATTAGCCAGGGGCAGATCGTTTCTCCCGATCGAATTCAGCAGCGCCTTCAGGAACTCATATCCTAACCTAGTTAAGGAGTCAACTGATGTTCGATCCGTTTTATCCATTTGACTGGCTTGCAACTCAACTGGTAGTGCAGTTATTTCGCTTGCCGATCGATTCTCATTTAGGGTCTAGTCTCCATTTCTTTTTCTATGACGTTCCTAAAGTGTTGACTCTGCTGATTGTCATCAGTTTTACCATTGGCACGATCGAAGGACTGCTACCACCGGAAAAGGTGAAAAATTGGCTCAGTGGGAAGCGCACAATTCTGGGAAATATCATGGCAGCAACAGTAGGGATTGTCACACCCTTTTGCTCCTGTTCGGCGGTGCCGCTATTCATTGGATTGCTGGAAGGGGGCGTTCCGGTTGGTGTGACCTTCTCCTATCTAATTTCGGCTCCCATGACGAATGAAATTGCGATCGCCCTACTATGGGGATTGTTTGGCTTAAAAGTTACGCTCATCTACATTAGCTTTGGGGTGACTTTAGCCATCTTCTCTGGTTACATCATCGGACAATTAAAACTCGAGCATTGGGTTGAACCCTTTGTCTGGGAGATGCAAAAGGTGCGATCGCTAGAAAATGTGAATGGCAATAGTCCATTGCCAACCCAAATCAATTGGAAACATGAATTTCAGCAAGGCTGGTACGCAGCTAGGGAAATTTTGCAAACAGTCTGGCTCTACGTTGTAATTGGGATTGGAGTCGGAGCTGTGATTCATGGACTTATTCCTACTGAGTTAGTCGTTCAATGGGCGGGGCGGGGCAACCCCTTCGCAGTCCCGATTGCTGTCCTCATTGGTGCTCCTCTTTATGCCAATATTGCGGGCGTTCTCCCGATTACCGAAGCGCTGGTCAATAAAGGGATGCCCCTGGGGACGGTTCTGGCTTTCACCATGTCAGTCACAGCCATCTCATTCCCAGAAATGGTAATTTTGCGAAAAGTCCTATGTCCTCAGTTTCTCATTGTGTTTGCCAGTCTGGTTATTATTGGCATTATCACCATCGGATATCTGTTTAATGCTGTGATTTAAGGATAAACTAAATCATGAATAGCGAACCAAAGGGTCATCAACATGCCTCTCTGCAACATCATAAGCTAGGCTTCGTCGGTAACTTAGCCAAAAAATTTATCGACTCCAAACTGACCCCACTAATTATCCTAATGGCATTACTGTTAGGAATTGGCGCAACTTTGATTCTACCACGGGAAGAGGAACCGCAAATTACCGTACCGATGGCAGATGTGTTCGTGCAAATGCCTGGAGCATCGGCAAAGGATGTCGAGCAGCGCGTCACCGCGCCGATGGAAAAGTTAATCAAGGAACTGCCTGGCGTGGAATACGTCTACTCTACTTCGCGCCCTGGATCTTCTCTAGTAATCGTGCGATTTCTTGTGGGACAGAATACAGAAGATTCTATCGTTCGGCTTTACAACAAACTCTACGCTAACTTTGACAAGATTCCCCCTGGCGCTTCGCAACCGTTGATTAAGTCCCGCTCGATCGATGACGTACCTGTTCTCACTCTGACGTTGTGGGGAGAGCAGGCTACTGGCGCAGAATTGCGACAAATTGCGACTCAACTGGACGAACAAATCAAGCAGATACCTGATGTTTCCGAAACTACGATTATTGGAGGGCAGAAGCGACAACTCCGAGTCGACCTCGATCCAATTCGACTAAATGCGTTTGGATTGACACCGCTCGAAATCTCGAAGGCACTTCAGTCTCAGAATACCGAACTTGCTAGCGGTGCTTTAAGTAAAAATAATCAATCGTTTCTGGTCAGAACCCAAAGTTTTATCCGATCGGCAGTCGATGCCGAAGGACTGACGATCGCCGTTGCCAACAATCGGCCCGTCTATTTGCGGGATGTAGCAACGGTTACGGATGGCTTGGAAGAACCAGCTAGCTACGTATTTTTTGGGCGAGGAAGTACGCGATCGGAAGAACATAAAAACAAAAAGGAGCAAGCTACTGAAAATACTGGCGAAACTGAAGCTGTGACGATCGCGATCGCTAAACGCGGTGGAGCCAATGCCATTCAAGTATCTCATCGGGTTTTGCACAAACTGGAGCAGATCGAGCGTAATTACATCCCTAAGAACGTACATTTGACCGTTACTCGCGACTACGGCGAAACAGCCGCCGAACGTTCTAACGAACTGCTGTTTCACATGGCCATCGCGATAGGTTCCGTCACTTTGCTGATGTGGGTTGCGATGGGCAAGAAAGAGGCAATTGTCGTTGCAGTATCAATTCCCGTGACATTGTCGCTAACCCTGGCCAGCTTTGTTTTTTATGGATTTACGCTCAATCGGGTGACGTTCTTTGCTTTAATCTTCTCGATTGGGATTCTGGTAGACGATGCGATCGTGGTCGTCGAAAATGTCGGTCGTCATCTGGAACTACCAGCAAATAAAACGCGCTTGAAACTATCTGCCAATCGCCGTCGCACCCTGAAACAGATCGTACTGGAATCTGTGGATGAGGTTGGGAATCCCACAATTTTAGCAACTGCGACAGTAATTGCGGCAATCTTGCCCATGGCTTTTGTGGGTGGCTTGATGGGACCCTATATGCGCCCAATTCCGTTGGGAGCTTCTGCTGCCATGATCTTTTCGGCACTGGTCGCCTTCATTGTCGTTCCCTGGACGACGATGCGGGTATTCACTGGCTCCAGTCATGCCGATCGCGATCGCGCAGAAGATGTCCTGAGTCGAATGTATCGGCGCTTTATGTATCCTCTGGTGCATTACCCGAAGCGGGGAACGACTTTTTTGATCGCAACGGCACTAGCTCTAGTGTTGATTGTAGGCGGTTTGGCGGGATTTCGTTTAGTCATTCTCAAAATGCTACCCTTTGACAATAAGAGCGAGTTACAGGTAGTGATCGATATGCCTGAAGGTTCGACGCTCGAGCAAACTGCTAAAGTAACCAGAGAAATGGGTCAGTATCTTGTCACTATCCCTGAAGTAGTCCACTATCAAAGTTATGTCGGTACGGCTTCGCCCTATAACTTCAACGGCTTGGTGAGGCATTACTTTTTACGCTCGGGATCGAATGTTGCGGATATTCAGGTGAACTTTTTGCCTAAAGGCGATCGTCACCTGCAGAGCCACGATATTGCCAAAACCATGCGCCCTAAATTGAAGGAAATTGCCGATCGCTATGGTGCGCGCCTTCAGGTCGCTGAAATTCCACCTGGCCCTCCCGTGCTGCAAACCCTGGTGACCGAAGTGTACGGCCCCGACTACAAAGAACAAATCGCCCTCGCCAAGCAAATTTATCAGTTGTACCGCTCGACCGATGGTGTAGTTGATGCGAACTGGTATGTAGAAGCGCCACAGACCGACTATCGATTGGCGATCGATCGCGAGAAAGCCGCGCTGAACGGCATTACTGCCGCCCAAATTTCAGAAGTCTTGCAAATGTCGCTTTCCGGTCAAAATGTCGGACTGTTACACGACGAAAATGCCCGCGAGGATGTGGCGATTCACTTGCGCTTCAGCCAGTCGAGTCGCACCAGTCTCGACGATCTGAAATCTCTTAATCTCAAGGGAGCGAGTGGGAATTTAGTGCCGCTGAGCGCGCTGGTAAAGACGGAAACTACCACGGCAGATACCAGTATTTATCACAAAAACTTGCAACCTGTCGTGTATATTTTGGGCGACGTTTCCGGCAGGGTAGAGAGTGCGGTCTATGCCATGCTCGACCTGCAACCAAAGATCGACAAGCTAATTCCTGCGACAGGGGCAAAAATCCAGACCTACCTCACCGAACAACCCCAAAACACCGAAACCTATGCGATTAAATGGGATGGGGAATGGCAAGTCACCTATGAAGTCTTCCGCGATCTTGGCATTGCCTTTGCAGTGGTAATGGTGCTGATTTACGCGCTGGTTGTGGGCTGGTTCCAATCGTTTACAACCCCATTGGCAATCATGGTAGCGATTCCCTTCTCGCTGGTTGGAATTATGCCCGCTCACTGGCTGATGGGATCGTTCTTCACGGCAACCTCGATGATTGGCTTTATTGCTGGCGCTGGAATTGTCGTGCGTAATTCGATCATCCTCGTAGATTTTATCGAATTACGCCTGCAAGAAGGAATGCCCCTGGAAGAAGCCGTAATCGATGCTGGAGCAGTACGATTCCGTCCCATGTTACTAACTGCCGCCGCTGTAATTGTGGGATCGGCAATTATCCTAACTGACCCAATTTTCCAGGGATTAGCAATCTCACTGATGGCAGGTGAAGTTGCATCGTTGCTGCTATCGCGATCTGCGGTTCCGATTCTTTACTATAAACTATGGCATCATCGAAAATCGAACTATAAGAATTTCGAGCGCGATGAGGGTAGCGAGACGATCGCTCGCCTCGCGCCATCATCCGATCGCCCGATCGGTTCATCATCTCAATACCCGTTAGAGTAATCATGCAACCCATCCATATCTCCTACTTCTCTGATGTTCTCTGTATTTGGGCATACATTTCTCAGATTCGTCTTGATGAATTGGTGACAAATTTTCAAGACAAGATTGCCATCGACTATCACTTCGTTTCGATCTTTGGCAACGCCCGCGAAAAGTTAGAAAATCGCTGGCGCGATCGCGGTGGTTTACAAGGGTATAGCGAACACGTTCGGGAGGTGGCAAAAAAATTCGACCATATTACCGTTCACCCTGATATTTGGACTAACGTTGCGCCGCCTTCATCAATGTCCTGTCACCTGTTTCTTCATGCCGTTCAGTTACTCGAAATGAAGGGGATAGTCGAACCATCAGAAAAGATGTTCGAAAAGGCAACCTGGGCGTTTCGGGAGGCATTTTTTACCAAACTGGCAAACGTCTGCGATCGCGAGGTGCAGTATAAAATCGCTCAGGAGCTAGAGTTGCCGATCGCCGCCATCCAGGCTCAGATCGATAGCGGCGAGGCCCATGCGCTGCTATCTAAGGACTTTGAGCAGGCTAAAGAGCATACCGTTACCGTCAGTCCCACCCTGATTTTTAATGAAGGGCGACAACGGCTCAATGGGAATGTGGGTTACCGCGCGATCGAAGCCAATATTCGGGAGTTGCTGCACAATCCACCTGATGAAGCATCCTGGTGCTAACTATGCATCAACTCATTGTCTGCTATAGCACTTTTCAATTGAGAACGGGTTTTATTGATGGGGTGAAGGGGTTCCACCCCTTCTTGGGGGCAACGCCCCCAAACCCCCTACTCTTTCCGATCTGAAAACTGCTATAGCGCTTTTATCGCCGCAGACAGATCTGTTAGGACAGGGGGTGTGGGGGGCTGTTACCCGACACGCAGGGGGGGCACCCCGTCCTGAGCCAGTGGCTATAGCTATAAGTGGCATTTGGGACTAAAATCCAGTAATATTTATGCATTATGTAACTATGCTGAATTATGCAATTTCAAACGCCAGCGCAAGAAGCTTGCTACGATAAGATTGCCCTGTGGATGCGGGAAATCTTTGGTAAATTTCCCTGTGCCAGACAAGATGTACCAGGATTAGGTCTGTTTATGGGATCTGCCCTGGTGGAAGTACTGATTTTTCCCTGGGGTGAGGACGATGCCACGATCAATGCTCGTTCCTATGTAGTTACAGATATCGAGCGGAAGCCAGATTTGATGCGGTTCTTGTTAGAGGAAAATGCCAGGATGATCTTTGGCGCGTTTGGACTTGATGTCAACGGCGATATCATTTTCGAGCATTCAATTGTTGGCTCCACCTGCGATAAGAAAGAGTTAGAATCCTCAGTACGCGCCGTGCTAGAAATTGCTGACGAATATGATGATAAAATTGTAGCCCAATGGGGCGGGCAGCGGGCGCTAGATCGGATCAGGTAAAAATTGAACCACCTTGAAGGCGTTGATAGTGACGGTCGAATTCGGCCTTGAGTTGTGGGAAAGAATCCAACGTTGGGTCTTTTTTGATTATTCTCTCAGCAGCTTCTCTGGCAATTTGATAAATCTCTTGACGCGCAGCTTCATCGGACAGGCGATCGTCGATCGAGAAGCCAGAATGTCCCGATTGCTCCGTACCCTCATCTTTACCTTTGCCGCGCATCTGAAAATCGCGCTCCGCGATGAAAAAACCATCTTGGGATTGTTCTAAAACTCGCAAGCGTTCCTGCGCAGCTTCGGTCTTGGAACCGCTCATCAGCAAGCAATAGGATTGGGCAGCACCGCGCCCTACACGACCGCGTAGTTGGTGCAACTGGGCTAAACCGAATCGCTCGGCATGTTCGATCGCCATGACCGAGGCATTAGGAATATCAACTCCCACTTCTACTACGGTGGTAGCAACCAGAATTTGAGTTTTGCGATCGCGAAATTGCGTAATCGCCTCGTCTTTTTCTGCCGAAGTCATCTTGCCGTGCAATAAGCCCACCTGGAAGTTCGGAAAGACAATGCTCTGAAGATGCTCTCGCTCTTCAACGGCGGCTTTGACATCTTCCATTTTCTCTGATTCTTCTACCAGCGGTAACACCACATAAACCTGATGCCCCTTAGCGATTTCGCGACGCATTAGTTCGTAGGCATCGCGGCGCTGGCTGGGTCTGAGGATAGTTGTCTGGACGGGCTGACGACCAGGGGGGAGTTCGTCAATGATGCTGACATCGATTTCAGAGTTGGTGAGATAGAGCGTGCGGGGAATGGGCGTAGCAGTCATAATCAGGACATGAGGATCGACTCCTTTTTGGAGCAAGCGCGATCGCTGATCGCGACCAAACCGATGCTGTTCGTCGATAACAACTAATCCTAATTGATTAAAATCTACACTATCTTGAATTAGAGCATGCGTGCCGATTACGAGCGGCAACTCCCCTGTTGCCAGTTGTCGGAGAATCTCCTTCCGCTTTGATGCCTTTGTAGATCCGGTAAGTAACTCTACAGGAAGGTTGAGCTGACTAAACCAATCGACAATTTTGCGATAGTGCTGTTCGGTTAGGACTTCTGTGGGAGCCATCAGCGCAGTCTGATAGCCTGCCTCGATCGCGCTCAAAAGCGCGTAAACCGCTACGATCGTTTTACCAGAACCGACATCACCCTGTACGAGGCGATTCATGGGGGTATCGCCTTGCAGGTCGCCGCGAATTTCCGCGATCGCCCGTTGCTGTGCCCCCGTGAGTTGAAAGGGCAGAATCTTGTCTAACTGCTCGATCAGTTGGCTTTGGGGGACAAAATGAATCGCTTGTTGCTGTTGTCGCCGATAGAGGGATACGAGGCGGCGATAGAAGTACTTATCGAATGAGAGGCGAGCGATCGCGGCATCTAATTTCTCGCTATCATCGGGATAATGTATCTGCGCTACGGCTGTGGATAAACCGATGAGATTATAGTCCTGTTGCAATTTCTCTGGGACTGGATCGGGAAGTTTATGGGCAACTGGGAGGCATTGGATGGCAACGCGACGGATGAGTTCGGGGCTGACTCCTTCTGTGAGTGGGTAAATCGGCACGACACGACCAATCCGATCCGACTCAATTCTATCCTGGGTGTGTTCCAGGACTTCAATCTCAAATTGTTCTAACGTGAGACCGTATTTGCCGCGCTTGACCACGCCTGAAGCTGCCACCGTAGAGCCTTGAGGATATAAGCGTTTTTGTTGCTCTTGCCAGCCGCGATTGCTATAGCGCTTGCCCGTCCAGAAACGATTCAACTTGATCTGTCCCGTACGATCCCGCAAGATAATCTCGACAATGGTTAAATTGGGATTTTTGGGACTGGTAAAGCAGTTAAAGCGGTGGATCGTACCAATCACGGTGACGGTATCGCCGTCGTTCAGGTGGGTGATCGCGATCTGCCGCGCGTAGTCGATGTGATCGCGAGGATAGTAGTGCAGGACATCTTCTACCGTGTATAGTTCTAGACGCTCCAGTCTAGCAGCCACGTGCACTCCCACCCCTTCAACGTATTGCAGTGGCGTGTCAAGGGAGAGCGATTTTCTCGTAGTTGTGACTAGTGCCTCGGTTTTAGGTTTTTTCTCTTTTAGGGGTGGCGGGGAGGACTCAGCAATCTCGCGGCGGCGCACTTCGTAGAGCAATCGTCGGGTTTCCGCTACGAGATGCTGGCGATCGCCTAGAGGTAATTCGTTGTATTTGCTGTAGGCACTGGCGAGGGTATAGGCGCGATCGCGTTCGGATTGTTCCCACTGCTCGTCATCCACAGCATCTCCTAAGCTCTGGTGTAAAAATTCGGCGAAATAATATTGCTTGCCCTGCAAGTTATTGAACCCTCTTTCTGCTTCCACAGTCAGAGCTTGTTGCAAGCGATTTATGTTTATGGATTCAGGACTTTCCATCAAGAGATTCAGACAACTCAGAGAATGGTTAAATAGGTATCAGTAGAGCTAATAGGCAAAAACTTTAGCGTTTGATGCTTCAGATCGATTTCAATGCCCAAAGTTTCGAGCGGAATTACACCCAATAGGGCATTTTTACCGCCAGGCAGTTCGAGACATTCAAACGTGCCTTCGCGATCGCCTAGAAATATTTTGGCATCTTGAAAGATGCGAGCTTTGCTAATGCCCGTTGCAGTGGTTACATCAACCTCTTTCAGCAGCTTTAAACCTAGCTTGGCGATCGCGTCAGATGGCAAGCATAACGTCGTCGCTCCCGTATCGATTAGTACATCTTCTAGCACGATGGATCGGATTTGGTCGGGCGCGATCGTACCATCCTCAAACCGAATTTGGTCGGCACGATTGGTTATTGTTAGGGTAACCAGAACTTTGCCCATTTCTTGTTCGATTGGTAGTGGCATTTCTACCTCCTCGCTCCCAACGGTGTTTCTGCATAACTAGGATAACGCATTAACTTGCTTCCTAGGGCGACCGCCCTTTTTACCATTTTCCCGCGCCGCCTTTGATTTTGCCTTTGAGGTTGACTGCCCTCCTTTCTTACCCAATTCTGACATCCATATCTTTGTGCCGAAGATACCTGCCACAAGCCCTGGGATGCTAAAGTCTGCATCCAGGCTTTCCCAATGAACGCTGCTACCAGAAGCTGATATCCACACATCATCGAGCTGCTCTGGCGTAGCATTTTCTAGTCCTTGCGCTAATCGCGGCGGAAAGCTAAAAATTGCACCATTCTTTAATTTAATTGCGATCAGATCGGCAGAGCGATCGTAATGCACCGATTCAGCGCGAACCTCCGTAGCATTAGCTTTCTTTGCTGCGGTCTTCGCCTTTGCGATCTCTGCCCTTAGATTCTCTTCGGTCAGTTCTTTTTCCCAATTTGGAAATATCATGTATTTCTTGCCATTTATGCAATAGCATCTCCTGATTTGTGGCTACTAATTTCAATGCCTTGACTATGTCCTTATCGCTCATTGTCTCGTCGGCAACCACCACAGAAGGGCGTTCGGTTTCATTACCAATATTTATCTTTGCTTCTGTTTGGTTGGTGTCGTTCTTCCTGCCCTTAAAAACATGGACGTGGGCTGGCTCATGGTCGTTCGTGTAGATATAGACAAAGAGGTTGTTCTTTATATCTTCGAGTACTTTGGGCATAGATTAATAGCCTTATTCCAGATTTTTTCTTCATAGACACACCCACCGCTAGACTACCTAATTGATTGGAAACACAGATCGTAGTATATCCGAACGCTTGGGTTTTTTCAAAAGATTTAACCCGATATACCCCTACAAGCCCCTGCACTCATGTGCGGGCTAAGAGCTAAAACCCGCTAAAACGGGTTGAACAGCCCCCATCCATAGTCTGCTTTAGCCGACTTTAGCTTTGAGCCAAGAAATTGATTTCTTGGCACCCGATCGCTGGACTCATGAACAAACCGCATCAAAATTAATGAGCAACACGTATATCGACTAAACCAAGAAAATAGCTAAAATTAAAGATTAGTAACTTAAGTTGCAGTACCCGCCATGACTAACCTTTTTCTCGAACGCCTTCATAGCAGCGATCGCCCCGTTATTTTATTTGATGGGGCAATGGGTACATCTCTACAAATGCAGAACCTAACTGCTGATGATTTTGGCGGAGCAGAGTACGAGGGTTGCAACGAATATTTAGTCATAACCAAGCCTGAGGCGGTGGCTAAGGTGCATCGGGATTTTCTGATTGCGGGTGCCGATGTCATCGAGACAGATACGTTTGGCGGTACCTCGATTGTTTTAGCAGAATACGATCTAGCCGATCGCGCCTACGAGTTGAGTAAAAAAGCAGCAGAACTAGCAAAATCCGTTGCAGCGGAATTTTCGACACCGGAAAAACCTCGCTTTGTTGCGGGTTCGGTTGGCCCTACAACCAAATTGCCTACTCTGTTGCACATCGACTTCGATCGCATGAAACACTCATTCATCGAACAAATCGAAGGTTTGTACGATGGCGGTGTGGATTTGCTCATTATCGAAACCTGCCAGGACGTATTGCAAATCAAAGTTGCCTTAAATGCTGTCGAAGAGGTATTCAAGCGTAAAGGAACGAGATTGCCCGTCGTGGTCTCAATTACGATGGAACAGCAAGGCACGATGCTGGTTGGGACAGATATCAGCGCTGCTTTAACGATTTTAGAACCATATCAGATTGACGTTCTCGGCTTGAATTGCGCCACCGGCCCCGATCGCATGACCGACCATATTAAGTATCTTGCCGAGCATTCCAAATTTGCCGTTTCCTGTATTCCCAATGCTGGGCTACCGGAGAATGTAGGCGGTAAAGCCCACTACCGACTCACTCCTGGCGATCTGCGCGGACATCTATCACATTTTGTTGAGGATTTAGGCGTACAGGTAATTGGTGGTTGTTGCGGTACGACTCCGGCTCATATCAAAGAATTAGCAGAAATAGCCAGGACGCTTAAGCCCAAGCAACGGCATTACAACTACGAACCATCAGCGGCATCTATTTATAGTTCTCAACCTTACGTGCAGGATAATTCCTTCCTGATCGTGGGAGAGAGATTAAATGCCAGTGGCTCGAAGAAATGTCGCGATATGCTGAATGCCGAGGACTGGGATGGTCTGGTGGCACTGGCGCGATCGCAGGTAAAAGAGGGTTCCCACGTTCTCGATGTCAACGTCGATTATGTCGGGCGTGACGGCGTGCGCGACATGCACGAACTCGTCTCGCGACTCGTTACCAATATCACGCTGCCCTTGATGCTGGATTCGACAGAATGGGAAAAGATGGAAGCGGGACTGAAGCTGTCTGGAGGTAAATGTTTGCTGAACTCCACCAACTACGAGGATGGCGAACCGCGCTTTTTAAAAGTCTTAGAACTGGCGAAAACCTATGGGGCGGGTGTGGTGATCGGTACGATCGATGAGGATGGGATGGCGCGTACGGCTGACAAGAAATTTGCGATCGCTAGTCGCGCCTACGACCAGGCCACGCAGTTTGGCATTCCGCCCCACGAGCTTTTCTTCGATACGTTAGCACTGCCAATTTCTACAGGAATTGCCGAAGATCGGCGCAATGCTGCGGAGACTATTGAGGCGAATCGTCGCATCAAAGAGGCGATGCCCGACTGCCATATTATTTTGGGGGTTTCCAATATCTCCTTCGGTCTGAGTCCTGCTTCTAGAGTCGTGCTGAATTCTGTCTTCCTGCACGAAGCTCAAAGGGCGGGGATGGACGCGGCGATCGTCAACCCCAGTAAAATCCTGCCTCTCAACCGCATTGAACCGAAGGAGCTAGAAGTAGCAAGGCAGTTAGTTTACGATGAACGCCAGTTCGAGGGTGATATCTGTACCTACGATCCCTTGGGAGAATTTACCACGCTGTTTGAGGGCGTGAGTACCAAGCGCGAGAAATCTGAGGACTTGAATTTGCCCGTCGAGGAAAGATTGAAACGGCATATTATTGACGGCGATCGCATGGACTTAGAAAAACAACTCGCAGAAGCGCTCGAACAATATGCCCCATTGGATATCATTAATAATTTCCTCCTGGATGGCATGAAAGTTGTCGGCGAGCTATTCGGATCGGGACAGATGCAGCTACCGTTTGTGTTGCAGTCGGCAGAAACCATGAAGGCAGCAGTGGCCTATCTAGAGCAATTCATGGAGAAGGCCGAAGGTGCAAATAAAGGAGTTGTGGTCATCGCTACTGTCAAAGGCGACGTACACGATATTGGCAAGAATCTCGTAGATATCATTCTTTCCAATAATGGCTATAAGGTAGTCAATCTCGGCATCAAACAGCCCGTAGAGAATATCATTAATGCCTACGAGGAACACAAAGCTGACTGTATTGCCATGAGCGGACTGCTGGTTAAATCCACGGCATTCATGAAAGAGAATTTGGAGGAATTCAACAGTCGTAGCATTGATATACCTGTAATCCTTGGTGGAGCGGCGCTGACACCTAAATTCGTACATGAGGATTGCCAAAATGCCTATAAGGGGCAGGTCGTGTACGGCAAGGATGCTTTCTCAGACCTGAACTTTATGGATGCCTACATGCCAGCTAAAGCTGCGGGTCAGTGGGATAATATCAAGGGCTTTTTAAACGGTCATGGAGAGGCATATGCAGCGACTATCTCTGCTTCTGCATCGACTAAAGCAGAAAAAGAAGCGATCGCAGCAGATAAGCCAGTTAAAGCAGATCTGCCTGAGGACACCAAACGTTCTGAATCAGTTGCGATCGATATTCCCCGTGCCACTCCACCGTTCTGGGGTACGCGCATTCTCACAGCCGCCGAGATTCCCTTGGAGGAAGTATTTTGGTATCTGGATCTGCAAGCCTTAATTGCCGGACAGTGGCAGTTTCGCAAGCCCAAGGAACAGTCCAGGGAAGAATACGATGCTTTCTTAGCAGAAAAAGTTTATCCCGTTTTGGAGGAATGGAAGCAGCGCATTATCGCCGAGCAATTGTTAGAACCAAAGGTCGTGTATGGATATT